>USJU01000012.1 GCA_900555085.1 uncultured Clostridium sp. | reverse complement strand
AAATAAAACCAACGTCAAACATTGTAGGGGCACGGTGCTCCGTGCCCACAATAAAATGGTAAAATTAAATTTAATGCTGTAGGGGCGGACGCCTCTGTCCGCCCGCAAATAAAAAACAAAAGAAGGAGATGTATAAAAATGAACAAAGGATTTAACAAAAATAATGGTATAACCTTAATTGCCCTAATAATAACAATAATTGTATTATTAATATTAGCAGGTGTAACCCTAAGCATGGTAATGGGAGATAGCGGAATATTTGGAAAAGCAAACAAAGCAAGCGAGCAAACACAAATATCAAATGCAAAAGAAATAATAAGAATGCAAGTATTAAAAAATGAATTGAATAAGAAAACCAAAGACTCAAATGCAAAAAGTGATGAAGATTTACAAGAAGCAGTTGAAACAAAATTAACAGAAGAAGGGTACAAAGTAGAAGAAGGGAAAATAACAATAGGAAGTACAGAAATAAATATAGCAGAAGAAATAGAAAATGCATCATCAGGAGAAAATGGAGGTTCAGGAGGAACAACCGCTGGAAAAGAAGACGCTAGTAAAAATAGAACACTAGCAGGAACAACAACAGGATATAGTTATAAAAACCCAGTAATACCACAAGGATTTAAAGCAGTAGATGAAGGTTCAGCTACATGGAATTATACAGATGAAACACAAACAGAAGTAACAGGATGGAATGAAGGTTTAGTAATACAAGATACAATAGGAAATGAATTCGTATGGGTACCAGTAGATGGAACAAAAGTAGAATATAAAAAATGGTGCACAATAGGAAAATCATATTCGGAATGTAGCGATGATACATCAGCAATACCAGTAACAGAAAATACACAAATAAACACATATCATGGTTTTTATGTAGCAAGATATGAAGCAGGATTAACAACTACAACAACAAGTCAAAGTGCAAGTACAAATAATAACACAAATACAACAGCGGTAAGCAAACCAGGAACAAAAATATGGAATTATATAGATTATAACAATGCAAATACAGTAGCACAAGCAATGATAAATAATAGTGCAACATATGGAACAACCAAAAGTGGATTAATAACAGGAACTCAATGGGATACAATAATGAGTTGGTACCAAAATTCAAATATAAAAGTGGATACAACACAAGATTGGGGAACATATAGAAGTTTAACATATAGCGGAAATGGAAAATATTTTACAGATACAGGTTCTAATCCAACAACATGGTCAGAAGGAGAATTCACAAGAACAGGAAATAGTGCACATCCATCATATCCATATTATTACCATGCATCAGGTTTAAATACTAATGGAATAAAGAAAAATATAGCAGATTTAGGTGGGAACGTATGGGAATGGACAGCCGAAATCTACTCTAGCTACCGTGTGAACCGTGGTGGCAGTGCTAACAATAGTACTACAGGTTATCCGGCGTCTTACCGTAATAGCCATACTACGGGCAACACTGGCTACTTTTTAGGTTTCCGTGTCGTGCTTTATGTGCAGTAGCACGGACCACTGAGACCGTAGGCTATTAAAAAGAGAAAGCATTTGAAAAATAAAAAAACTATAAAAAGGCACAAAAGTTGTCAAACGGCCTGGAGATTATCCAGGCTAATTAAATATTGGTGAAAAAAATGGATTTAACAACAAAAATTAAAGAAAATGAAAAGAATGTATTAAAACTTATACCGTTATATGAAAATTATATGCAATATATGATAGAAGTGATTATGAAGCTTCCAAGAACAGAAAAATTTAGTATAGGAAATGAATTTAAAAATGTAATGTATGATACTTTTAGAAATATAATATATATAGAAAAAGTTGAAAGTAAAAATAGACTATATTATTTAAATAAAATAGATGCAGACTTAAATGTTCAAAGGGCATTACTAAGAATAATGAAAAAAATAAATGGATAAGTGAAGAAAAATTTAAAGTAATATTAACAACACATATGATAGAAATTGGAAAAAATTATAGAGATAATATTACAAATATAAATTATTTTTATTCTTATAATGAAATTGCTGATAAAATATATGCAAATTATGAAAAAGGTTTTAGAATTTCTATAAGTGGTTATATTGAAAATAATAAAGTGATAATTAAAAATATTTATGAATAAAAAGAAAGGAGCGATAGAATGTCATTATATGCAATATCAGATTTACACTTATCATTTGATGAAGATAAACCAATGGATATTTTTGGAACCAATTGGGAAAATCATCAAGAAAAAATAAGAGAAAATTGGAAAAAAACAGTAAAAGAAAATGATGTTGTATTGCTTCCAGGAGATTTTTGTTGGTCAATGTACTTGCAAGATACATATAAAGCATTTAACTATTTAGAAACATTACCAGGGAAAAAATTATTGTTAAAGGGAAACCACGATTATTGGTGGTCAACTGTAACAAGTATGAGAAACTATTTGAAAGAAAATAATTTTAAAACAATAGATTTTATATACAACAATGCATATGAATACGAAAATTATATAATATGCGGAACAAGAGGATGGACAATAACTGATAATGATGAAGAAAATAAAAAAATACTAAATAGAGAAATACAAAGACTTAAATTATCTTTAGAATATGCAAAAAACAACTTTGATTTACAGGAAAAAAAGATAATAGTATGCATGCACTATCCACCAATAAAAGGAGAAACTATATCAGAATTTATAAATGTAATGAAAGAATATAATGTGCAAACTTGCCTATATGGACACTTACACGGAAATGCACATAAAGACGTTATAGAAGGAAAAATACAAGGGATAAATCTTAAAATGGTATCATGTGACTACACAAACTTTGAATTAATAAAATTGAAATAACAATTGACAAAAATACATTTTTAATAGATAATATAACAAGAATTAAAATGGAATTACAAAAGAAAAGCAAGAGATATTCTTGCTTTAAACTTACAAAGGAGGAAATTTGAATATGTATGTTTTTAACAGAATTACTGTTAATCCACAATTACCAAAAGAAATAAGTAAATTATCTGAGATTGCCAACAATTTATGGTGGTCTTGGAATACAGATTATTTAAAACTTTTAAAACAAATAGATAGAGATTTATGGGAAAATGTTGGAAAAAATCCTGTAAAATTCTTAAAGTTAGTATCTCAAGAAAGACTTGAAAAAGCTTCACAAAACCAAGAATTTTTGAAACACTATAATATAGTGGCAAACAATTTTGAAAATTATATGAATAGCAAAAATACTTGGTTTTCAAAAAATTATCCTAAAAATGAAAATGATTTAATAGCATATTTTTCAGCTGAATATGGTTTAGATGAAACTATTCCAATATATTCAGGTGGACTTGGAATTTTATCTGGTGACCATCTTAAATCTGCAAGTGATTTAGGGCTTCCTTTTGTTGCAGTTGGAATGTTATACAAAGAGGGGTATTTTATTCAAAAACTAAGCAAATATGGAGAACAAGAAAATAACTATGTTAAAGCAGATTTAAATAATTTACCAATAGAAGCTGTTAAAGATTCTGAAGGAAAAGATTTAAAAATTACTGTAGATTATCCAGAAAGAAAACTATATTTAAAAGTTTGGAAGATAAATGTTGGAAGAATTAAATTATATTTAATGGATTCAGACATAGATGAAAATTCTGAAGAAGATAAAAAAGTTACACTTCAATTATATGGTGGAGACCAAGATATGAGAATAAAACAAGAAATTGTTTTGGGAATGGGTGGTGTTAAACTTTTAAAAACTTTAGGTTTAAACCCAACAGTTTATCATATGAATGAAGGACATTCTTCTTTCTTAACCTTAGAATTAATAAAAGACTTAATGGAAGAAAAGAAAATATCTTTTGAAATGGCAAAGGATATTACAACATCTAAAACAGTATTTACAACACATACACCAGTTCCAGCAGGAAACGATATATTCCCATTAGATTTAGTAGAAAAATATTTTAAAGATTTTTGGCCTAAAATAGGACTAAGTAGAGAAGAATTTTTAAAACTAGGAATGAAACCAACAGAAAAATTAGACAATGGTTTTAATATGGGAATTTTAGCATTGAAAAATGCAGGAAAGAAAAACGGAGTAAGTAAACTACATGGTGCAGTTTCTAGAGAATTATTTGGAGAAGTGTGGCCTAATATTGCTGCAAACGAATCTCCAATAGGATATGTAACAAACGGTATACACACATGCTCATGGCTTGCACAAAATTTAAAAGAATTATATAACGAGTATTTAATACCATATTGGCAAGATAATATGCAAAAAGATGATGTATGGAAACAAATAAAAGATATTCCAAACGAAAAATTATGGAATGAACATCAAGCTAGAAAAATGAAAATGTTGAAAATGGTAAAAGAGAACACAACAAAAAGATTAAAAAGAGTTGGAATTCCATATGAAGAAATAAAAGAGATAACTTCAAAAATAAATCCGAATGCTTTAACAATAGGATTTGCTAGAAGATTTGCAACTTATAAAAGAGCAACTTTAATTTTTAAAGATTTGGAAAGAATAACTCAAATATTAAATGATAGCGAAAGACCAATACAACTTATATTTGCAGGAAAAGCACATCCTTTAGATAAAGTAGGACAAGATTTAATAAAATATATAAATGAACTTTCAATGAAACCACAATTTAAGGGAAAAATATTTGTATTAGAAAATTACAATATTGGAATGTCTCGTTATTTAATAAGTGGTTGTGATGTATGGCTTAATAACCCACGTAGACCAATGGAAGCTTCTGGAACAAGTGGACAAAAAGCTTCTGTAAATGGTGTTATAAACTTTAGTGTTTTAGATGGATGGTGGGCTGAAGGCTATGACCAAACTAATGGATGGACAATTGGAACAAATGCAGAATTTACATCTTATGAAGAACAAGACTTAGCAGATAGTGAAAGTTTATATAACACATTAGAAAATAAAATAATTCCATTGTATTATGAAAATAGAGAAGAAAATATACCAAATAATTGGGTAGAAATAATGAAAAATTCTATTATTACAACAGGCGGAAAATATAGTACACAAAGAATGGTAATAGATTATACAAATAAAATGTATATACCTTTATGTAACTTATATAATACATATTATTCAAATTTAGAAAGTGTGGCAGAATATAGCCAGTGGAAATCTGAATTAAATAATTCTTGGAATGATATAGAAATAAAACAATTAAATAATTTATCTGATATATCAATGGATGCAGGAAATAAAATAAACGTAGAGTGTGAAGTAAAACTTCCAAATATAAAGGTTGAAAATATAGAAGCACAAGTATACTATGGAAAAATTGCTGAAAATGGAATGGTAGACAATATAGAAATAATACCAATGAAACTAAAAGCAAAAAATGTAGCAGAAAAAGTATATACATTTGAGGCAAAAATAGAATTAACAACAGGTGGCGATTATGGTTATACATTCAGAGTAATGCCAAAACATGAAATGCTATTAGAAAGTAGTGATTTGAATTTAATAAAATGGATTACAAAATAAAGTAGAGACGACATTTGTCGTCTCTTGTTATCTTAATAAATTAAACCAATTTTTTAAAATTTTACAAGACATACTACCGCATTCCTATAGATTCAACGTCTGAACTTGCAACTAAATCTATAATATCCAAAGTTTCTCCATTTAATGTATACGTTATTTCACCTACTTTTTGACCTTGGTAAACTGGTGCAGATAAATTATCTTGAACAAAAACGTTTTGTTCTATTTGCTTTTCTTTACCTTTTGGAATTAATACACCAGAAGTATTTTCAACTGTTGCATTTATATTTGTTTTAATTCCTTTACTTATTGGAACAGATTTTACAGTATCTCCGTTATCACCAAGTTTTATATATGAATAATTTGAAAAACCATAATCTAATAATTTTTGAGCTTCAGCAAATCTTAATTTTGTAGTTGGAGCTTTCATTATAACAGCTATTAAAGATAGATCGTCACGTGTAGCTGAAGCAGATAAGTTATAAAGTGCAAGAGAGGTAGAACCTGTTTTTAATCCTGTAATTCCATTATATGTTCTAATTAACTTGTTTGTATTTACAAGTTCAGATTTTCCATCTCTTAGAGAATCCATATAAATAGTGGTATATTTTGTGATATCTGGATGTTTACTTAAAAGTTCTCTACTCATTAAAGCAATATCGTAAGCAGAAGTTATATGTCCATCTTCGTCTATACCATGACAGTTTTTAAAACAAGTATCATTCATACCAAGTTCTTGGGCTTTTTCATTCATTTTTTGAACAAAAGATTCTTGAGAACCTTCTAAATATTCAGCCATAGCAACTGTGCAGTCGTTTGCAGAAACTACACAAATGGCTTTAAGCATATCATTAACAGAAAGAGTTTCTCTTGTATCTAGCCAAATTTGAGAACCACCCATACTAGAAGCATTTTCACTGCAAGGAATTTGAGTATTATAATTAATTTTGCCTGAATCTATAGCCTCCATAATAAGAAGAATTGTCATAACCTTTGTTACACTGGCAGGCCTTAATTGCTCATGCATATTTTTCTCATATAATACTTTTCCAGAATTTTGCTCAATTAAAACAGCTGCTCCAGATTCTAAATTTAGGGAATTGCCAACAGAGTTTTCTTCTGTAGAATTAGTATATACAGAATCTAAGGAAGACGACCAAATATAATTGCTATAAGCAAAAATAGAAATTGGATAAAATGAAATTAAACAAAAACATAGCAATAGGGAAATTATTTTTTTATTCATATATGTACCTCCATATTTGTAAAATATATTCAATGGAAAATAAATATATGAACAAATTTTATTTATTATATTTTTACGATTCGGACTGTTACGTTTTTTGAATCTACTGTGCAATATATTTTTATTGGAAAATCGTAGTTATTTACAAATTTAAAATCTACACTTCCATATGCTACTGCTGCATCTTTTCCTTCTTTTACATAAGGAACTTTTTTACTATGAGGATGTCTTTCTGTTATGTTTAAGGATGGAAGTGCTAATACAGCATTATATAAAGTTGAACTTATTTGGCAGTTACCTCCACCATAACCTTTTATTTTATTACCATCTTTATCGTAAATATCTGCTTCTTTATAGCCTTTTTGAGGAGTAGATTTTCCTATAGTTTGTGTAAAGGAAAATGTTTTTCCGGCTTCTACAGTTTTACCATTTAATGTTGCAGATGTGATTTTTAAATTGTTTTGTCTGTTAGAGTCTTTGCTGTAAATTCTTGTAGAAAAGCTAGATAAATCTTCTTCAACAGGAGGAGTGGGTGTTGAAGGTGGTTCAGTTATTGGAGTTTCTACAGTATTATTAGTTGGTTCATTTTCTACAGTATTGTTTTGAGTATTTTGATTTGTATTTTCAGTTTCTGTATTGTTAACAGTATTATCTTCTACAGAAATTCTAGCATATTCAGTGGTATTATTTTCTTTATTGGAAATATTATTATTAGAGTTATTTTTAAAAATAAAAAATACAATTCCTCCAATAATAAAAATAACTATAATTCCAATAAAAATATATTTTGAATTTTTCATACTAAGCCTCCGAAATAAAGTAAATATTATAAATTTATTATTTGTCAAAAATGTAAAAAATATTATAAAAATTTTTTTCGTTATAAGAAATACAATATATTCTAAATACAGAATTTATCAGTATTGACAAATTAAAAAAATATAGTATAATAGTTAGGAGTGTTATGTAAAAGAGGTGTGAAAAATGATTTCAAAATATTGGAAAAAAATAGGTTTATTTATTTTAATAGTTGCTTGTTTATTCAATATTACATATAAAATTGTTCACAAAGTATCTTTAAAAACTCAATTAGAAGCATCTGCTGAGTATATACAACAAGAAGAAAATAAATAAAATTTATTATAATGCTTGAAAAATAATAAGAAATATGTTATGCTTATAAACAGCAAATTTTATGATTGGAAAAGGAAGAGGTGAATACATAAATGAAAGCAGGAATACATCCAGAATACAAAGAAGCAACAATTACATGTGCTTGTGGAAATGTTATGAAAACAAATTCAACAAAAGGTGATATGAAAGTTGACGTTTGCTCTAAATGCCATGCTTTTTGGACAGGTAACTTAAAACAAAATAAAACAGGTGGTAGAGCTGAAAAATTCAAAAATAAATATGGTATTCAATAGGAAATACTTTAAGGGTTCGGTTAACCGAACCCTTAAAAAAATTTAATTAAAGAGGTGTAATAAATGAAAATTGGAATTGTAGGTTTACCAAACGTAGGTAAAAGCACTATGTTCAATAGTATTACAAATGCTGGAGCTGAATGTGCAAATTATCCATTTTGTACAATAGAACCAAATGTTGGTGTAGTTCCAGTGCCAGATGAAAGATTAGACAAATTAACTGAAATGTATAAACCAGAAAAAACTACACATGCTGTTATAGAATTTGTAGACATTGCAGGACTTGTTAAAGGAGCAAGTAAAGGAGAAGGACTAGGAAATAAGTTTTTATCACATATTCGTGAAGTTGATAGTATTGTAGAAGTTGTAAGATGTTTTGAAAATGAAAATATAGTTCATGTTGATGGCAGTGTAGATCCTATAAGAGATATTGAAACAATCAATTTAGAACTTATTTTGGCAGATCTAGAAACAATAAATAAAAGAATGGAAAGAGCGCAAAAAGCATTTAAAGCTGATAAAAAAGTTAAAGTAGAAATTGATTTATTAAATAAAATAAAAGAAACATTAGAAGCCGGAAAATCAGCTAGAACTCTTGATTTAAATGAAGAAGAATTAGAGTTAATAAAAGATAGCTTTTTATTAACTTTAAAACCTATTTTATATATTGCAAATGTATCAGAAGATCAATTAGGAAATGATAATGATGAACTAGTAAATAAAGTAAAAGAATATGCTTCAAAAGAAAATGCAAATGTAATTCCCTTATGCGTAAAAATAGAGGAAGAGTTATCTAGCTTAGATGGAGAAGACAAAAAAGAAATGCTAGAGGCACTTGGATTAGAAGAATCTGGTTTAGATAAAGTAATAAAGGCAAGTTATGATTTATTAGGACTTATGTCATTTTTAACTGCAGGAGAGCCAGAAGTTAGAGCATGGACAATAAAAAAAGGAACAAAAGCTCCAGAAGCAGCGGGAAAAATTCACTCTGATATTCAAAGAGGCTTTATTAGAGCAGAAGTTGTAAAATATGATGATTTAATAAGAGAAGGTTCAATGAATGCTGTAAAAGAAAAAGGATTACTTCGTTCAGAGGGAAAAGATTATATAATGCAAGATGGAGATATTGTATTATTTAGATTTAATGTTTAAATATTACAAAAATATTACAAATTAAAAAAATATAAAAAAACTATTGATTTTTTTATGGAATAGTAGTATAAAATAAGAAGAAATAAAAAATAATAAATACGAGAGAAAAAGGAGAATTAATTATGAAAAAATTGAAAGTAAATAAAATTATTTTAACTTTAGCTGTTGTTTTTGCAGTTATTTTAGGATTAACAGTTATTGCAAATGCTGATGAAATACAAGCTATAAATCCATCAGATGTTGTAACATCAAATTCAACTGGAAATACAAATGCAAATGCTAATACAAATGCAAATTCAAATTCAAATTCTGCAAATAATAATACAGCTAGAAATAATACAACAACATACAATAACACAAATGCAAATGCTAATACAAACACAAATTTACCAAAAACAGGTTTGACAGATTATTCAGTATTATTCGTAGTAATAGGAGCCTTAGCTGTTATAGGAATAGTAGCTTATAAAAAAGCAAATTATTATAAAGATATTTAGAAAAAATAATAACTTATTCTATCTCTTTTGCTTTTATAATTAATCTTTTCTTATTTTTATTATTACAAGTTATTAAAGTTAATTCTCTTTTTAAATTATTTTGTTCTAGAATTGAAGTATCATTATTTTCAACCTCAAAAAATTTATATACAGAGTAGCTTACAAGATTATTATTTGAATCAAAAATATTTATATTATCATTTATTTTTAAAAAATGTAAATCACTGAAAAATTGATGATTTTCATAATTATGACCAGCTAAACATAAATTGCCTAAGCTATTAATTGTAGGACCGTAAACTTTACAAATACCAAGTTTTAATAAATCATCTGTTGTAGTTGAAAAAATAGGATAATTTACATTTATAGAAGGAATTTCTATTCTACCAATTATAGGATAGGTGCTATTTTCAGAAATATTGTTGGTATATAAATATTGAATTTTTACTGCATCTGTAAAAGATGAATAAGCTGTTTTATCATTTTGAGAAGATAAAAATTTCTTAAAGGAAGTAAAAACAACAAAAAATATAAAAAGAATGCAAAATATAAAAATTAACTTATAAAAATAAATATTTTTTTTGTTAGATGTAGGTGTATTATTTTTAGTTATTAGAATTTGATTCATTAAAAACCTCTTTATTTATAAATAAAATAATCTTTGCTTTGATAGTAGAAAAGATTGAATAATTTATATTAAATCTACTTTTTTATATTTTATTTTTTACAAAATATTTATAAAATATGCTAAAATGTATAGACTTTTTGGGTAAAATATCATAAAATAGACAAGTAAAAAAGGAGTTGAGTAAATTGAATATATGGCACGATATTGAAAAAGAAAGAATAAATAAAAACGATTTTGTTGCTGTTGTTGAAATAACAAAAGGTGGAAAAAACAAATATGAATTAGATAAAACAACGGGAATGCTTAAGTTAGATAGAGTTTTATATACATCAACACATTATCCTGCAAATTATGGATTTATACCTAGAACATATGCAGAAGATAATGACCCATTAGATGTATTAGTTTTATGCCAAGAAAATATAGATCCAATGACATTAGTTGAATGTTATCCAATAGGAACATTAATTATGACAGACCAAAATTCAAAAGATGAAAAAGTAATTGCTGTATGTAAGCAAGATCCATTCTTGAATGAATATCAAGATATAAGTGAAGTCCCAAATCATATTTCTTCAGAAATAATGCATTTCTTTGAAGTATATAAACAATTAGAAGGAAAGCAAACATCTGTAGATAAAATAGTTGGAAGAAAAGAAACAGAAGAAATAATAGAAAAATGTATGAAAAATTATGAAGAAAAATTTGGAAATTAAACTTATAGAGGGGACGTGTAATGTATGCTAATAGAAAAAGTTGGTTTTAATTTATTAGCAGTTTCTTTATTTATAATAATATTCTTTAAAATGATAGCCAGAAATGATACAAGCTATGTATCGTTTTTAGTACTAGAATTTATAGGAATTTTTGTTGAATTTATAGAAATTTTAAAAGGTACAACATTTGCTATATGGCTAAAATGTATAACATATTTTATTGCAATTGTATTGCCACTAGTAATTATTATGTTAGAAAAAAACAATAAATATTTATTAGAGTATATATATGTGTGTTTAGCAAAAATATATAAATTGTTTAATCAAAGTAAGTCAAAAAAGATGTTATTAAAATTAGTAACAAAATATCCTGAATGTTACATTGGACATAAAATGCTTGCAGAAATATATGTAAAAGAAGGCGGAAGAAGAAAAGCAATAGATGAATATGTTAAGGCCATAGATATTAACAAGAAAGATTATGATTCATATTATGAAATTGCATTTCTTTTAAATGAGTTAGACAAAAAAGAAGAATCAATTCAAATGTTAAATACATTGGTAAATAAAAAGCCTGATTATTACAAAGCATCAGAGCTATTAGGATCATTACTTTGTGAAAAAGAAATGTTCAAAGAAGCAATAAACGTATATCAAAATGCAATACAGTTTGATCCAAATAATTATGAAATTTATTACAATTTAGGAATTGCATACACAAGATTAAATGATTTTCAAAAAGCACAAGAATATTACAAAATGGCAGCTGAAATAAATGCAGAACTATATTTAGCAATGTATAACTTGGGAATGTTATCTTTAATGTTTGGAGATATAGAAGAAGCAAAAACATATTTCGAAAAATCAGTAGATGGCGAGTTTGTAGAAGCAAAAGGATATTTTAATTTAGCAAGAATTGCTTGTATAAATGGAGAAAAAGAAAATGCAATAAATTATTTAAATCACGCAATAGAATTAAATGGAAATTTGGCTAAAAAAGCATTAAATGATAATATTTTTATACCAATTCAAAAATATATTCATGTACCACATAATATAGCTGAGCCAGAAAATAAAATGGAAGAAAAAGAAATAAAAGCACAAGAACATTTAGAGCAAACTTACGAAATAGTTGGAACATTAAGTAAAAATGAACTTAAAAAAATGAATAGTTTTCAAAATACAAGAATAAACATTAAAGAAAAAGAAAGAGAAATTTAAAGGAGGATTTGTATTTGAAAACAACAATTTCAGTTATTGGTGGAGACAAAAGAATAGAGTATTTGGTACAAATGTTAAAACAAGAAAAATTTAATATAAAAACATTTGGAATGGAAAATTCTGAAATGATATGCAAAGAAGATAAATGCAATTCTATAAAAGAATGTATAGAAAATTCAAAAATAATAATATCTTCTATACCATTTTCAAAAGATGGTGAAAATGTATTTGCACCATATGCTGAAAAAAATATAACAATAGATGAACTCAAAGAATATACAAAAAACAAAATTTTAATTGCAGGAAGCATTAAAGAAGAAATACAAAATAAATTTATTAACACAAAAATTTATGATTTAATGAAAGATGAAAGTTTAACAATAATGAATGCAGTATCTACAGCAGAAGGCGCAATACAAATAGCAATGCAAGAAACAAATCAAACAATACATAATTCGAAGGTATTAGTTTTAGGCTTCGGTCGAATAGGAAAATTACTTTCAAAAGATTTATTAAGCTTAGGCGCAAATGTAACTTGTGAAGCAAGAAAAAAGTCAGATATTGCATGGATAGAAAGTTATGGTTATAAATCATTAGAATTAAATAATTTAGAAGAAAACATAAATAAATATGAAATTATTTTTAATACAATACCGTATTTAATATTAAATAAAAATATACTAAAAAATGTTAGAAAAGACTGTTTAATAATAGACTTAGCATCTAAGCCAGGAGGAACAGATTTTGAAGAATGCAAAAAGCTAGGAATAAATGCAAAGTTGGAATTAGCGCTTCCTGGTAGAGTAGCACCAAAAACATCTGCAAAATATATTAAACAATCTATTTATAACATAATGGAGGGAGAAAAATGGGAGCAATAACAATTTGGCAAGCAATAATTTTAGGAATAGTTCAAGCACTAACAGAATTTTTACCAATATCAAGTTCAGCACATTTAAATTTAATACCATGGATAATGGGATGGACACAAAATTTAAGTTTTATGAAAGAATTTGAAGGGAATTTTGATGTAGCATTACATGTAGGAACACTATTAGCAATATTAATATTTTTCTTTAAAGATTGGATAAGTTTAATAAAAGGAGGATTCAATCAAGTAGTAAAAAAAGAAAAAACAACAGAAGGAAGAATGTTTTGGTATTTAGTAGCAGCAACAATACCTGGAGGAATATTAGGATTATTAGCAGATAAATTTTTAGAAGACTATTTAAAAACAGCATATCTATTAATGGCAATAGTATTAATAGTAATGGGAATAATTTTATACTTAGTAGATGAAAAATGTAAATCCAAAACAGATTATGAACATATGAGTTTCAAACAAACATTTTTAATAGGACTTTCACAAGCGTTAGCATTCATACCAGGAGTATCACGTTCAGGAATTACAATGACAACAGGAAGATTAATGGGAGTTGATAGAGAATCAACAGCCAAATACTCATTTATGTTAGCAGCACCAATAACCTTTGGAGCAGCACTATATAAATTAGTAAGTGGAGCATTTACAATAAACCTATCATTTGCAATTGGAATATTAACAAGTTTTGTAGTTGGACTATTTATTATAAAATTCTTATTAGACTACTTAAAAAAGGGCAGTTTTAAGCTATTTGCAATATATAGAGTTGTAGTAGGGGTATTAGTAATAGGAATTTATATGTTTAGATAAAAATATTAAAAATTTAGTAATGTAGCGGCGGTCATTGACCGCCTAATTTTTTTTAGAAATTACAATAAAAACCTTTAAAAAAATCACTAAATGTTATAAAATAGACCAAAATGTATTTTATGGGAGAATGTAAATGACAAAACAATGGAAGTTTTATGATGAAGATGATAATAAAATAAAAGATATACAAGAAAAATTTAATGTTGGTAAATTGGTTGCAAATATAATTGCTAATAGAAATGTTGGTACAGATGAAGATATTAGAATTTTCTTAGAACCAACAAGAGAAGATTTTCACGATCCATTTTTATTTAATGATATGGAAAAAGCAGTAAACAGAATAATACAAGCAATAGAAAATAAAGAGAAAGTTCTTATTTATGGAGATTATGATGTAGATGGAATTACAAGTACAACTGTATTAAGAAAATATTTAGAAGAACGTGGATTAAATGTTGAAACATATATTCCAAATAGATTATTTGAAGGTTATGGTTTAAATAATAAAGCTTTAGATGAAATAAAACAAAAAGGTGTAAATTTAATAATAACAGTAGATTGTGGTATTTCAGGTGTTGAAGAAATTGCATATGCAAATTCTTTAGGAATAGAAACAATAATAACAGACCATCACGAAACAGGAGATGTTTTACCAGCGGCAGTAGCTGTAGTAGATGCAAAGAGAAAAGATAATACATATCCTTTTAGAGGCCTAGCAGGGGTAGGAGTTGTATTTAAATTAATACAAGCTATATCAATAACATTAAAATTAGAAGAAAAAGAATACCTAAAATACTTAGATTTTGTATGTGTTGGAACAATTTCAGATATAGTACCACTTGTAAACGAAAATAGAGTAATAGCAAAATTAGGATTAAAATTGCTTAACCAAACAAGAAATGTAGGATTAAAAGAACTCATAAAATCGATAGGATTTAAAGAAATAAATTCAAGTGCAGTTTCATTTGGAATAGCACCACGAATAAATGCCTGTGGTAGAATGGGACACCAGGAAGAAGCTTTAGAGTTATTTTTAACAAATAATATTGAAGAAGCAAAAACAATTACAGAAAAATTAAATAATTATAATTCAACAAGACAAGAAATAGAAAGAAAAATATTTAATGAAGCTTTAGAAAAAATACAAAATGAAGGAAACAAAAGCAATACAATAGTACTTGCAGGAGAAAATTGGCATCATGGTGTAATTGGAATTGTATCTTCGAAAATTACAGAAATGTTTTTTAAACCAAGTATATTAATCTGCATAGAAGGAGAAAATGGGAAAGGTTCTGGCAGAAGTATTCCAGGTTTTGATTTGCATGATGCATTAACAAGATGCAAAGATAGTTTAGAAAAATTTGGTGGTCATGAAATGGCTGTTGGTTTAACACTAAAATCAGATAAATTTGAGGAATTCAAAAATAAATTTGAAGAAATTGCAATAGAAGAAAAAACATCAGAAATAGTTCCAATAATAAATGTAGACGGAATAATTACATTAAAAGATTTAAATCGAAAAACAATAGAAGAACTAAAATTATTAGAGCCATTTGGAGATTCAAATAAAGAACCATTATTTGTGTATAAAAATTTAAAAATAGATTCAATAAGAGCCTTAACAGAAGGAAAACATTTAAAATTAACCTTAAGAGATATAAATTATAGAATAAATGCAATAGGTTTTAACTTAGGGTATTTAGTAGATGAATACAGAATTGGAGATAAAATAGATTTAGTAGGAACAATAGAAATAAACTCATTTAACGGTATAGAAAGTATCCAATTAAACATCAAAGACATCATGAAATCTTTTTAAAATGAAAGGCGTGATATTATGAAAGAAAAAGAAATAACAATACAAGATATAATAGCTAAAAGAAAAGAACATTCAAGAAAAGTAGATACAAAACTTATTATGAAAGCTTACAATTTGGCAGATGGAAAACATAAAAATCAATGTAGAAAATCTGGAGAGCCATATATAATTCACCCAATGAATGTCGCTTATATTTTAGCAGATATAGGATTAGATGATGAAACAATATGTGCAGCACTTTTACACGATACAGTAGAAGATACAGATGTAACAGATGAAGATTTAAGAAGAGAATTTGGCGAAGATGTTGCAAATATGGTTGCAGGAGTAACAAAACTTAATAAATTACAATTTACATCTATAGAAGAACAACAAGTAGAAGATTATAGAAAAATGTTCTTAGCAATGGGAAAAGATATAAGAGTTATATTAATAAAATTAGCAGACAGACTTCATAATATGAGAACACTAAAATATTTATCTAGAGAAAGACAAATTGCAAATGCAAAAGAAACACAAGAATTATATGCACCACTTGCAAATCGTTTAGGTGTTTATAATTTGAAATGGGAACTAGAAGATTTATCTTTTAAATACTTAAATCCAGAGGACTACAAAGAAATAGTAGATGGATTAAACAAAAAAAGAGATGAACGATTAAAATTTATAAATAAAATTATTGCAGATATACAATTAGAGCTAAAAAGAAGAAAAATAGATGCTGAAGTTACAGGAAGAGCAAAACACTTATATTCTATTTATAGAAAAATGAAAAGAGACAATAAAACACTAGACCAAATATACGATTTATTTGCATTACGTATATTAGTTAAAAATGTAAAAGATTGTTATGCAGCTTTAGGTGTTGTTCACGAAATGTACAACCCTATGCCTGGAAGATTTAAAGACTATATTTCAGTACCAAAACCTAATATGTACCAATCTATACATACAACCCTTTTAGGAGAAAAAGGAACACCTTTTGAAGTACAAATAAGAACCTATGAAATGCATAGAGTTGCAGAATTTGGTATAGCTGCTCACTGGGCATATAAAGAGGCAAGCTATAGCAAAAAAGGAAAACAAAATGTAAAAGTTAGTGCAGAACAAGACAAACTATCTTGGCTTAGAGAAACCTTGGAATGGCAAAAAGAATTAAGAGATCCAGATGAATTCTTAAAAACTTTAAAAACAGAACTTTTTGAAGATGAAGTATATGTATTTACTCCAAAGGGAAAAATAAAAGTATTACCAAGAGATGCAACACCAATAGACTTTGCATATGCAATACATGAAGAAATTGGACACCATATGTGTGGATGTAAAATAAACAGTAAAATGATGCCAATAGTTACAAAATTAAAAAACGGAGATATTGTTGAAATACTAACAAACGACGCACAAAAAGGTCCAAGTAGAGATTGGCTTAAATTTATAAAAACTACAAAAGCAAAAAGCAAAATACAAGGTTGGTATAAAAGAGAACAAAGAGATGAAAACATAGAAAAGGGAAAAGACTTAGTTGAAAAAGAAATAAAACGTATTGGAATGAGTTATGAAGAAATCTTTAAATACGTAAATGCAGCACTAGAAAGATATAAATTTAAAAATATAGATGATATGTATGCAACAGTTGGATTTGGAGCAATATCAGCAGGAAAAGTAATTGCAAGAATGCTTCAAGAATATAGAAAAGAACACAAAGAAGAAAACTTAGAAGAAAAAATAGAAGAACTTGCAAAATCTAAAAGAAGAATAAAGAAAACAGCAAGTAATGGAGTAATAGTAAAAGGAATAGATAACTGTTTAGTAAAACTTTCTAAATGCTGTAACCCTGTTCCTGGAGATGAAATTATAGGGTATATAACTAAAGGAAGAGGAGTTTCAATCCATAGGAAAGATTGCACAAATATAGATGATTTAGTAAATGAAGAATCAAGAATAATAGATGTAGCTTGGGCAGATGAAAGCAGTGATTCTTATCAAGTAGATATCGAAATTTATGCTAATGATAGAAGCGGCTTATTAGCAGATATAATAAGAGTTATAGGAAACACACAAAGTAAGCTAATAGCAGTAAATTCAAGAGCAAACAAAGATAAAACAGCTATAACAGAAATAACAATAGAGGTAGAAAACAAAGATGAGCTAAAAAAAGTAATGAATTCATTACAAAAAGTTGATAATGTTTACGAAGTAAAAAGACGTAAATAAAAAGTAAAAGAGGGTTAACAAATGATTTTAAAAGAATTAAAAATAAAAACAAATTTAGATGAAGCCACAAATTGTTATATTGTGCATGATGAAGAATCAAAAGAGACAATGGTTATAGATCCTGCTGGAGAAGCAGAAAAAATAATAGAAATGTTAGATATATTAGAAGCAAAACTGAAATATATATATTTAACACACTGCCACGGAGACCATATCGGAGCAGTGCAAGAATTAAAAGAAAAATATAATTGTAAAGTATTAATACACAGAGATGATGCAGAAGGATTAAATGATTACAAAGTAAATTTAACAGGATATATAGGAATGGGACATATAGAATTAGATGCAGACTCAAGAGTAGACGATGGAGATTTAATACATTTAGGAAACTTAGAATTAAAAGTAATACACACACCAGGTCACACCAAAGGAGGAAGCTCATTATTTTGTGAAAAAGAAAAATGTCTATTCTCAGGAGATACATTATTCAGAGGAACATGGGGAAGAACAGATTTGCCAACCTCAGATAGAGAAGCAATAATGAATTCAATAATAAAAAAACTACTAATATTACCAGATGAAACAATAGTATACCCAGGACACGGAAAATCAACAAGAATAAAAGACGAAAAACCAATATACTTAGAGTTAAAGCCAAAATTGTATTAAAAAACATAACCCACCTAAGTTAAGCATAAAATTAAATAGCTTAATTTAGGAGGGATTTTTTTGTTTTTTATATTTAATAAGGAAAAAATAATGTCATATTTTGTGGCATTTTCTACAGTTGCAGTATTATTTACAATGTCAATTATAGTAAATAATAAACAAACACTTGAAGTTTCAAGCAGTACAAATGAAAATCTTCCTATATACAATGTTCAAACAGAGGAGAATGCAGTTTCATTAACAATGAATTGTGCATGGAATGCAGATGATATAGATTCAATTTTAGATACTTTAAATAAGTGCAATGTTAAAATTACATTTTTTATAGTAGGAGATTGGGCAGACAAATATCCAGAAGCAGTTAAAAAAATAAGTGAAAATGGTCATGAAATAGGAAATCACTCTAATACACATCCACATGTAAATAAATTAAATATAGATAAAAATTGTGAAGAAATTGCAAAATGTAGTGAAAAGTTAAAAAACATTACAGGTAAAGAAGTTAATTTATATAGATGTCCATATGGAGAGTATAATAATACTGTAATAAATGCAGCAAATAGTTTAAATTATTATTCAATACAATGGTCATTAGATACATTAGATTATACAGGGCTTACAGGAAATGAAATGTGGAATAGGTTAGATGAAAAGCTAAAAAAAGGTGATATTATTTTAATGCATAATGGCACAAAACATACTGCAGATAGCTTAGAATTGTTAATTAAAAACATACAAAGTAAGGGTTTAGAAATAAAAAAAGTTTCAGATATTTTGTATAAAGAAAACTATAAAATTAATGAAAATGGTACACAGGTTATTAATAATAGTTTACAATAATTTCACAAATTTCCAATTTTATGTAGACAAATACAAAAAAATAAGTTATAATAGTTATGTCGACTAAAAAATGTATTCTAAAAGATAAGCAATATGAATAAAATACATTAGATAAAATTAAATAAAGTATAGGAGGAAAAAAAGTTGATTACAAATTATTCAGATAATAACCATTTAGTATTGGTTGGTAGAATTACAAGCGACAAAAGATTCAGTCACGAAATTTATGGAGAAAAGTTTTATGTATTTGATGTTGAGGTACCACGTTTAAGTGGAAATTCAGATTTAATACCTGTAACAATCTCAGAAAGATTAGTTCCAACAGATGAACTAACAATAGGTAAAAAAATTATGGTGGAAGGTCAATTTAGATCTTACAACAGTTATGAAGGAGAAAGAAACAGACTAGTATTAACAGTATTTGTTAAAGACTTGCAATTCTTAGAAGATGTTGAAATGACTGAGGAAGAAGCGAAACAAGATTTAAAAGAGAATGTATCAAATGAAGTTACTCTAATTGGTTATGTATGTAAAACACCAATATACAGACAAACACCATTCGGAAGAGAAATTTCAGATATATTACTTGCAGTAAATAGAGCATATAACAAATCAGATTACATACCAGCAATAGCATGGGGACGTAATGCAAGATTTTGTAAAAATATAGAAGTTGGAACAAAAGTAAAAATAGTAGGTAGAGTTCAATCTAGACAATATGAGAAAAAATATGAAGATGGAACAAGTGAAATGAAAGTAGCTTACGAAGTATCAGTAGCAAGCTTAGAAGTAATAGATGAAGAAGCAGAAAACAATGAAGAAATAGGATAGAAATAAATTTATAAAAAAGGTAAAATGTCTATGCATTTTATCTTTTTTTTGATATAATATGCAAAAATGTTTGAAAGGAAAGATTAATGGAACTTACTAAAAGGCAAAAGATTATTTTTAATATTGTTGCAGTTATTTGTATTGCAATTATGGCATTTGCAGTTTCGCCGAAAACTTTGCAAAATGACACATATTATACAGTAAAAATTGGAGAACATATTTTAAATACTAAAACAGTAGATATGATGGACCCATTTTCATGGCATCAAGATTTAAAATATACATATCCACATTGGTTATACGATGTTATGATGAATATAATATACCAAATTGGTAGCTGGGATGGAATTTATATATCTACAATTGTATTTTCATCTTTATTAGGAATTGCAATATATTTTACAAATTCTAAACTTACAAAAAATAAATTAACATCTTTAATATTTGCATTATTAGATTTATATTTATTAAAAGATTTTATTGCAGCAAGAGCACAACTTGTAACATTTATATTGTTTGCATTAACTATATATTTATTAGAAAGATTTGTAGTAAAACCGAAAAAAATATATGCAATTTGTTTAGTAATAATATCACTTTTAATTGCAAATTCACATTGTGCAGTATGGCCATTTTTCTTTATACTATTCTTGCCATATATTGCTGAATACCTATTTATAGCATATTATGATTCAGATATAATGCTAAGAGTAATTTATTTAATTAAAAAAATAAAAATAGACCCGGTAGATTTGCTTATTATTGCAGGGGATATGTTTCACAGACAGCCGTTACTTCGTGAACTTAAGGAAGTTGATTATTTGTTTTCGACTATTCCTGACACAAAGGTTGTTTTGTGCGCG
>USJU01000011.1 GCA_900555085.1 uncultured Clostridium sp. | reverse complement strand
TGTAGATAATATATATTTAAAAAATTATTTACAAGTGCAAAATAAAGTTGATAATGCTTTGAAATATTTAATAGATTATATAGATAAATATAAAGTTTATTAATGAAAAATACAAAATTAAAAAAAGACTCATATAGTTTATATATGGAAGAATTAAATAAAGAAATACCAATAATAACAAATCAATACTATATAGATAAAGATGGCAATAAAAATGAAATAGATGATAAAGAATCTAAGTATTATGATAAATTACAAGAATATCAAAATGTTGTATATTATAAAATGTTTGATGAATAAAAGAAAAACCCCTGTACATAATTATATGTATAGGGGTTAAGGTGTCACTCAATTGATTCAAGGGCCTGTTTTAAAAGGTTCTTTTTAGCAGAATCCTTTGGCTCATATATATCAATATGAACAGTAGGACCATGCTGATCTTCAGCTGGTTTACTAATAGAAAATTGAAGAAAACCATTGTAAGAGCTAACAAGATTAGTATAAGTTAAAAGAGTTTTAATTTCATTAAGATTGATGTCTTTTTCTTTTAACATAAATGATAATCTTATAGTGCTGAATCTTGCTCTGCAACGATAAATCTTAATTCTAAGAAGTTTGTGCTGGACTTCATATTTTAAAATACAATTACAGCCTTGCAAAATCATTGAGTTTACACCATTTAGGAAGTAATCTAATTCTTCCCATTGCTTACGAAGTATTATATCATACTCCCGAATTTTTGTTGCATCACTAAGTTGCTTTAACATTATGTCCTCCTTATTATATAGGGTACTTGACCCATTGATACTATCAATTATAACACATTATGTAGATAAAAGCAAATTTGCATAAAAAAAGCAACCCTATTATTAGGGTTGCTTTTTATAGCCATAATGTTGAATTGTTTTTTAATTCGTTTTGTTGGTCTTCAGATACATTACCAAAATAAAAGATATTATAGTTTCCACTATCTATAACTCTATTGATAACGCATTCATTTAATACAGGAGTATTACCAAAGTATCCTAAGAAATCAGATGATTTTTCCTTAGAAACAATAATGTTTTGACAAACATTAACTTTTGGTTCTTCTGTTATAATTCCTGTAACTGTTGTTTTTGTTGTGCTTTTTGAATTTTTAGATCCTGCTGTTCTTGCCATATAAATAGCCTCCTTAAAAAATTATTCTTTGGTACAAACCAATTATTTGAAAACATTATATCAAAAAAAAACGAAAAATCAATTATTTTGCAAAAAAAATAAAAAAATATTTTGAAAATTCTTTTGTGATTTTTTTATCAAATAAGTATTGACTTACGGCGCAAAGCATTGTATAATAATTAGGCATGAGTTTTAGCGTTGAAGTAGAATGTGGCTACAAAGTACTACGGATGTAAGACTTTGGAGGGAACTTCTATGGAGTATGTCTTGGCTTAGACCGGGCGGTAAGTTCTTTTAATTCTTATAAAATTTTTATGTTTTATAGAAATAAAAGATACAATTAAATATAAATTTAGTTGTATATAAAAACAATTAAGCACTTATCCCAAGAAAAAAACATGCAAAACTTGGGTTTTTATATTGGAGTTTTACGAAACACCAGGGTGCGTTTGAACTTGCCTAGGTAAAATTATATTTTAAGGAGGGAAAATTACTATGGCAACAACAAAACAAATGGTAGGAAGTGAGAAAATAAGAATAAGATTAAAAGCTTATGATCACGTAGTTTTAGATCAGTCTGCTGAAAAAATAGTAGATACTGCTAAAGGTACAGGAGCTAAAGTTTCAGGTCCTATTCCACTACCAACACAAAAAGAAGTTGTAACAATTTTACGTTGTCCTCACAAATACAAAGATTCAAGAGAACAATTTGAAATGAGAACACATAAAAGAGTTATAGATATTCTTTACCCAACACAAAAAACAGTTGATACATTAATGAAATTAGAATTACCAGCTGGTGTTGAAATAGAAATCAAATTATAGTTTAGAGCTTACTATAAAAAAATTGCTTCTATAATATAGAAGAAAAAACTCAAAAAACCATGCTACTTTAATAAAGTTTTTCATTTATTTAGTAGCCAATAGTTAGGAGGAAAGAAATATGAAAAAAGGATTAATAGGAAAAAAAGTTGGAATGACACAAATATTTGATGAAGCAGGAAAAGTTATTCCAGTAACAGCAATAGAAGCTGGACCTTGTACAGTTGCACAAGTAAAAACTGTTGAAACAGATGGTTACGATGCAGTACAATTAGGTTTCGGAGATATAAAATTAAAGAAAGTTATAAAACCAATTCAAGGACATTTTGCAAAAACAAATCTAGAACCTAAAAAACATTTAAGAGAATTTAGATTAGATGATGTTTCAAACTTTAAAGTTGGAGACGAATTAAAAGCAGATGTTTTTGAAGCAGGAGAAAAAGTAGACATTCAAGGAACAACAAAAGGAAAAGGATTCCAAGGTGTTATTAAAAGACATGGACAACACAGAGGACCTATGGGACATGGTTCTATGTATCATAGAAGACCAGGTTCAATGGGATCAACATCTACACCAGGTAGAGTATTTAAAGGTAAAAAATTACCAGGACACATGGGAGTTCAAACTGTTACAATTCAAAACTTAGAAGTTGTAAGAGTTGACTTAGATAAAAATGTAATATTAGTAAAAGGTAGTGTACCAGGACCAAAAGGTGCTATCTTAAAAATAAAAACAAGTGTTAAAGCGTAAGGAGGGAGAAAGGAATGCCTAAAATAGATGTATATAATATGCAAGGTAAAAAAGTTAGCGATGTAGAATTAAATGAAGCTGTTTTTGGAATTGAACCAAACGAAGCAATTGTACATAGCGTATTAGTTAACTATTTAGCTAACCAAAGACAAGGTACACAAAATACAAAAACAAGAGCAGAAGTACGTGGTGGTGGAAGAAAACCATGGAGACAAAAAGGAACAGGTAGAGCAAGACAAGGAAGTATACGTGCACCACAATGGATAAAAGGTGGTATAGCGTTAGGTCCAAAACCTCGTTCATACAAATATACTGTTAATAAAAAAGAAAGAAGATTAGCTATAAAATCTATCTTAAGTTCAAAAGTATTAGAAAACAATTTAGTAGTTGTTGATAAAATGGATGTTAAAGAAATAAAAACAAAAACAATGGTGGCAGCATTAGATAGCCTAAAAGTTACAGGAAAAACATTAATAATGTTATCAGAAAAAAATGAAAACGTTCAAAAATCAGCAAGAAACATTGAAGGAGTTAAAACTACATTAGTAAATACAATAAATGTATATGATTTATTAAAATACAACAAATTAGTAGTTACTCTAGATACTGTTAAAAAATTAGAGGAGGTGTACGTATAGATGATAGCAGAAGAAATAATAGTAAGACCAATAGTTACTGAAAAAAGCAACGATGGATTACAAGAAGGAAAGTACACTTTTGAAGTAAACAAAAAAGCAACAAAAGTTGAAATAGCAAAAGCAGTTGAAAAATTATTCAACGTAAAAGTATTAAAAGTAAACACAATGACAGTTAAAGGAAAACAAAAAAGAGTAGGAGTTCATGTTGGAAGAACATCTGACTGGAAAAAAGCTATAGTTACTATAGATACAAATCCTACAGATTCATCTTACTTAAGTAAAGGTGGAAAAGAAGTTAAAGTTTCTAAGAAGTATAAAGATTCTATTGATGAATTCATGGGAGCTTAACCTAGAAATTATAAGCGTCGCCTAACTTCGTTAACCATCATTTAAAATTTTGTCAACGTGCAATAAGCACGCCTCGAAAATTTTAAACTCGGTTGCCTTGTTATACTCGCTTCTAATTCCTAGAAAAACTAGATAAAATAGGAGAATAAAAATGAATAAAGCTAATAAGCAATTTAGAGAAAAATATAAATGTCCATTAGATGGGATGGTTAATCTAAAAATGAAAAAACCAGAAACATTTGATAAAACAAGAGAAACTAAAAAAGCTTTAGAAAATTCAGACTATTCTTTAATAAAAACACAAGATTATCGGGAAAGAACCCGGAGAATAAAGAATATCTGCTTATGCGGGGCAGGAAAAGAAAACCGTAAATATATAAATAAAATGTAGAGAAACAAGCAAAAGCGAGCAGTGCTAGGAAAATGAATTCAAAATCCGCAGTCGTACGTTGGTACGTCGAGGACATTTTGAATGAAATTTGACAACGCAATGCGAAGGTTTTCATTGTTTCGAGAAGGAGAAAAATTATGGGAATGAAACATTTTAATCCATACACACCATCAAGAAGAAATATGACTGTTTCTACATTTGATGAAATCACTAAAAAAACTCCTGAAAAATCTTTATTAGCAAAGAAAAAAGAAAATGCAGGAAGAAACAACTATGGTAGAATAACAGTTAGACATCAAGGTGGAGGAAACAGACAAAAATACAGAATAATAGATTTTAAAAGAAGAAAAGACGATATGACAGCAACTGTTATAGGAATCGAATACGATCCAAACAGAAGTGCAAATATCGCATTAATTCAATATGAAGATGGAGAAAAAGCTTATATTTTAGCTCCAGTTGGATTAACAGATGGAGATAAAGTTGTATCTGGACAAAAAGCTGATATCAAACCAGGAAACTGTATGCCAATAGAAAGCATTCCAGTTGGTACTATGATTCACAATATAGAATTAAATCCAGGTCAAGGTGGAAAATTAGTAAGAAGTGCTGGTCAATCTGCACAACTTATGGCTAAAGAAGGAAAATATTCACATGTTAGATTACCTTCAGGAGAAATGAGATTAATATTAACAAAATGTAGAGCTACAATAGGAACAGTTGGAAATACAGACCACGATACTATGAAAATTGGTAAAGCTGGTAGAAAAAGACATATGGGTATTAGACCAACAGTTAGAGGTTCTGTTATGAACCCAGTAGATCACCCACATGGTGGTGGTGAAGGTAGAGCTCCAGTTGGACACGCAGGACCAATGACACCTTGGGGTAAACCAGCTCTAGGATATAAAACAAGAAATAAAAAGAAATTATCTAACAAATTTATTGTTAAGAGAAGAAAATAGAGGTTGGAAGTTGGAAATTGGAAGTTTGTTAATATTTATAATTTTTAACGTCAAACATCCAACATCTAACATCTAACATCTTGTGGTAAGAAAGGAGGACATATCTATATGTCAAGATCAAGCAAAAAGAAACCTTTCGTTCAAGAAAAACTTTTAAAAAGAATTGAAGCTATGAACGAAAGTGGAGAAAAAGAAGTTTTAAAAACATGGTCAAGAGCTTCTACTATATATCCACAAATGATTGGACACACAATTGCTGTTCATGATGGTAGAAAACATGTACCAGTTTATATTTCAGAAGAAATGATAGGACATAAATTAGGTGAATTTGCTCCTACAAGAACATATAAAGGTCATGCAGGAGATAAAACTTCTAAAGTTAAAAAATAAAGAGAAAATAAATGTTAAAAATTAAATGAGAATTTAATCTAACATAACTAAAGGAGGGAAAACAAGTGGAAGGAATCCAAGAAGCAAGAGCAGAACTAAAATATGCTAGAATTTCAGCAAGAAAAGTTAAAATCGTAGCAGATTTAGTAAGAGGAAAAAATGTTGATGAAGCTTTAGCAATAATGAAATTTACACCTAAAGCATCAACAGAAATATTAGAAAAATTATTAAAATCAGCTATTGCAAATGCTGAAAACAATCATGGAATGAGCCATGAAAAATTATATATATCTGAAATCTATGCTAACCAAGGTCCTACATTAAAAAGAATTAGACCAGCAGCTAAAGGTTCAGCAGTTAGAATTAGAAAAAGAACAAGTCATATAACTATCGTTTTAAGAGAAATCGATAAGTAGAAAGGAGAATATAACATGGGACAAAAAGTAAATCCACATGGAGTTAGAGTAGGTGTTATAAAAGATTGGGATTCTAAATGGTATGCAAATTCAAAAGATTATAGCAACTATTTAGTAGAAGATTACAACATACGTAAAATGCTTAAGAAAAAATTATATGCAAGCGGAATTTCTAAAATAGAAATAGAAAGAACACCAAAATTTGTTAAAGTAAATGTATTCACAGCAAAACCAGGAATAGTAATAGGAAAAGGTGGAGCTGGAGCTGAAAGTATAAAAGCAGATTTACAAAAAATGATTAACAAAGATGTTAATTTAAATATAGTTGAGGTTAAAGATATTGATACAAATGCACAATTAGTTGCAGAAAATATCGCTGGACAACTAGAAAGAAGAATTTCATTCAGAAGAGCTATGAAACAATGTATGCAAAAAACTATGAAAGCAGGTGCTTTAGGAATTAAAACTGCAGTATCTGGAAGATTAGGTGGAGCAGACATGGCTAGAACTGAATTCTATAAAGAAGGTACAATACCACTTCAAACATTAAGAGCTGATATTGATTATGGATTTGCAGAAGCAGATACAACATATGGAAAAATCGGTGTAAAAGTTTGGATTTATAAAGGAGAAGTTCTTCCAACAAAGAAAAAGGAAGGAGGAGTTGAGTAATGCCATTAATGCCAAAAAGAACTAAATATAGAAAAATGCAAAAAGGTAGAAACAGAGGTAAAGCTACAAGAGGTAATAAAGTTACTGATGGAGAATATGGAATACAAGCTGTAGAAGCAGGATTAATTACAGGAAATCAAATAGAAGCTGCCCGTATTGCTATGACTCGTTATATAAAAAGAGGTGGTAAAGTTTGGATTAAAATATTCCCAGACAAACCAATTACTAAAAAACCAGCTGAAACTCGTATGGGTAAAGGTAAAGGAGCTGTAGAAGCTTGGGTAGCAGTTGTTAAACCAGGAAGAGTAATGTTCGAACTTGCTGGTGTACCAGAAGAAACAGCTAGAGAAGCTATGAGACTAGCAATGAATAAATTATCTGTAAAATCTAAATTTATAGTTAAAGAATCTGATGATAAGGTGGGTGATAGCAATGAAGATTAATAAAATTAGAGAAATGTCTTCACCAGATCTAGAAAAAGAATTATCTGAATTAAAAACAGAATTATTCAAATTAAGATTTAGTTTAGCTACAAATGGGTTAGATAATCCAAGCAGAATTAAAGAAGTAAAAAGAGATATAGCTAAAATAAATACAGTTTTAACAGAAAGAAGATTGGCTGAAGAAGTAAAATAAAAAGTTAGAAGTTAGAAGTTAGAATTTAAAGAATTTTCCAACATCTAACATCCAACATCCAATATCGAAAAAAGGAGGATTTAATAGATGGAAGAAAGAAATCTTCGTAAAGTTTTAATAGGTACAGTAAAATCAAACAAAATGGATAAAACAGTAGTAGTATCTGTTCAAACAAGTGTAAAACATAAAACATATAACAAAATTGTTAAAAGAACATATAACTTAAAAGCTCATGACGAAGAAAATGCTTGTCAAATTGGAGATAAAGTTAAAGTTATGGAAACAAGACCACTTTCTAAAGATAAAAGATGGAGAGTAGTTGAAATAGTGGAAAAAGCTAATATTAAATAAGAAGGAGGAAGCTAAAAATGGTACAACAACAATCAATACTAAAAGTTGCTGATAACACTGGTGCAAAAGAAATAATGTGCATTAGATGTTTAGGTGGATCATATAGAAAATATGCTAGAATTGGTGATGTAATAGTAGCTTCTGTTAAATCTGCAACACCAGGTGGCGTTGTAAAAAAAGGAGAAGTTGTTAAAGCAGTTGTAGTTAGAACAAAAAAACCAACTAGAAGAGCAGATGGATCATACGTAAGATTTGATGAAAATGCTGCAGTTATTATAAAAGATGATGGAAATCCAAAAGGAACACGTATATTTGGACCAATAGCAAGAGAATTAAGAGATAAAGATTATATGAAGATACTATCTCTAGCACCAGAGGTATTATAAAAATAAATGAAAAGCGGTAGTGGTCGACGCCTCTGTCGACCAGAAAAAAGTAAAAATATAAAAAAAGAGGTGAAAATATAAGTATGAAAATAAAAAAAGGTGATACTGTTAAAGTTTTATCTGGAAATGATAAAGGAAAAACAGGAGAAGTTTTAGAAGTTATACCAAAAACACAAAAAATAGTTGTTAAAGGTATTAATATAAGAAAAAAACACATCAAACCTAGAAAACAAGGTGAAGAGGGTGGAATTATCCCAACAGAATGTGCTATACATAGTAGCAAAGTTAATGTTGTTTGCCCAAAATGCGGTAAAGCTACAAAAATAGGTTATAAAATAGAAAAAGATGAAAAAGTTCGTATTTGTAAAAAATGTGAAGCTATAATCAAATAAGTTATAGAAAGGAGGAAATAAAACATGGAATTTTTAAAAGAACAATATGAAAAAGAAGTTGTTCCAGCTTTAATGAAAAAATTTAACTATAAATCAGTTATGGAAGTTCCAAAACTAGATAAAATAGTTTTAAATATAGGATTAGGAGATGTAAAAGATAATCCAAAATCATTAGAAAATGCAATGAATGATATTCAAATAATAACAGGTCAAAAACCTATAGTAACAAAAGCTAGAAAATCTATAGCTGCTTTCAAATTAAGAGAAGGTGTTAATATAGGATGTAAAGTAACATTAAGAAGAGGAAAAATGTATGATTTTGCATACAAACTATTTAATGTTGCATTACCAAGAGTTAGAGATTTCAGAGGAGTTTCAGCTAATTCTTTTGATGGTAGAGGTAACTACTCTATGGGTATTAAAGAACAATTAATATTCCCAGAAATCGAATATGATAAAGTTGATAAATTAAGAGGAATGGACATAATCTTCGTTACAACAGCTAAAACAGACGAAGAAGCTAAAGAATTATTAACATTATTAGGAATGCCATTCAAAAAATAATTAGGCAATGCCGATTACAAATAATTTTTGCAGCCGAGCATTAGCGAGGATGTATTTCCTAAAAAAAATATGAAGGGAGAAAATTATGGCTAAAAAATCTTTGAAAGTAAAACAACAAAGAGAACAAAAATACAAAACAAGAGAATATAACAGATGTAAAATATGTGGTAGACCACACGCTTATATAAGAAAATTTGGTATTTGCCGTGTTTGTTTTAGAGAATTAGCACATAAAGGTGAGATACCAGGTGTGAAGAAAGCTAGTTGGTAAAATTTAAATGAAATCAATTATCCTGCACATTTTCTTAATTATTACAAACCTCAATGTACAAACGTACATTATCAGCTTGTAACAATTGGCGAAAATGCACATTATAACTAATTTCATTCGAATTTATAATAAACTAGATAAAAAACTAAAAAAAGGAGGAAAGTAATGAATACTACAGATCCAATAGCAGATATGCTAACAAGAATTAGAAATGCAAGTAATTCTAAACATAAAACTGTTGATATTCCTGCTTCAAAAATGAAAAGAGCTATAGCTGAAATTTTATTTGAAGAAGGATATATCGCATCTTTTGAAGATATAAAAGATGATACACAAGGTGTTATAAGAATTACATTAAAATATGACGAAAAAGGAGCTAAAGTAATTTCTGGATTAAAAAGAATAAGTAAACCAGGATTAAGAGTTTATGCTTCTAAAGATGAATTACCAAAAGTATTAAATGGATTAGGAATTGCCTTAATATCAACATCTAAAGGTATAAAAACAGATAAAGAAGCAAGAGCTGAAAATCTTGGAGGAGAAGTTTTAGCATACGTATGGTAATTAAATAGAAAGAAACAATTAAAAAATATAAGTATAAATTTTCAAGTAAGAAGAGGTGAAATTAAATGTCAAGAATAGGAAATAAACCTATTACTGTACCAGAAGGTGTTGAAGTAAAATTAGACGGAAACAACTTAACAGTAAAAGGACCTAAAGGAACATTAGAAAGAGAAATTCATAAAAACATGACAGTTTCTATTGATGGTAATGTTATAACAATAACAAGACCAAACGATGAAGCTGGAAATAAAAGTTTACATGGATTAACAAGAACATTAATTAGTAACATGATTGAAGGTGTTCTAAATGAATATAGCAAAGAATTACAAATCGTTGGTGTAGGTTATAGAGCACAAAAACAAGGAAACAAAATTGTTCTTACTTTAGGATATTCTCATCCAGTAGAAATGGTAGAACCAGAAGGAATTACATTTGACGTTCCTAATGCAAATACTATTATAGTAAGAGGAATTGATAAAGAAGTTGTTGGTCAAACAGCTGCTGTTGTAAGAAGCAAGAGACCACCAGAAGTTTACCATGGTAAAGGTATTAAATATGCAGATGAGCATATAAGAAGAAAAGAAGGAAAAACAGGTAAATAAAAAAACTGTTAAACAATATCAAACCTTAAAGAAAGGAGTAATTGAACTATGGTTAAGAAAACAAATAGAAAGTTTGAAAGAACTAGAAGACATATTCGTGTACGTAGAAAAATTAGTGGTACAGCAGAACGTCCAAGACTATGTGTATACAGAAGTAATACAAATATCTATGCACAAGTAATTGATGATGTTGCTGGAAAAACTTTAGTTTCAGCTTCAACTTTAGATAAAGAAGTTAAAACAAAAAAAGCAAATAAAGAAGCAGCTAAAGAAGTAGGAAGTTTAATCGCTAAAAGAGCTAAAGCAGCTAAAATATCAAATGTTGTATTTGATAGAGGTGGATACATATATCACGGTGTTGTTAAAGAATTAGCAGAAGCTGCAAGAGAAGGCGGATTAGAATTCTAATTAGAAGTTAGAGTTTAGAAGTTAGAGGTTAGAAGTTTGAAATTATTATATTCCAACATCTAACATCCAACATCAAATCCTCTAAATAAGATTATATGAGAAAAATAAAAAAGAAGGAGGCAAGTCTTAATGCAAGAAGAAAAAACAGAATTAAAAGAAAAAGTTGTTGCTATAAACAGAGTTGCTAAAGTTGTTAAAGGTGGTAGAACTTTTAGATTTAGTGCCTTAGTTGTAGTAGGTGACGAAAACGGACACATTGGTGCAGGTAATGGTAAAGCATCAGAAGTTCCAGATGCAATTAAAAAAGCAATTGAAGATGCTAAAAAGAATTTAATAGAAGTTCCAATTGTTGGAAATACAATACCACACGAATTTGTTGGAAAATTTGGTAGTGCAAATGTTATGATGAAACCAGCTCCAGAAGGTTCTGGAATTATAGCAGGTGGTAGTGTTAGACCAGTAATCGAACTTGCTGGATATAAAGATATAAAAACAAAAGTTATAGGAACAAACAATCCTAGAAACGTTGTTTATGCTACATTAAATGCACTAGAAAATATGTCTACAGCAGAGCAAGTTGCTAAAAAAAGAGGTAAAAAAGTAGAAGAAATATTATAATTGAGATTGGAAGTTGGAGGTTAGAGGTTGGAAATATTAATTTAAAATTCTAACAACAAACATTCAACTTCAATAAACACAAGGGAGGTGTAATAGATGAACTTAACAGATTTAAAATCATCACAAAAAACTGTAAAAAGAACTAGAGTAGGACGTGGAATAGGTTCTGGTTTAGGAAAAACTTCTGGAAGAGGTCAAAAAGGACAAAAATCAAGATCAGGTGGTGGAGTTAGAAGAGGATTCGAAGGTGGTCAAACTCCATTATATAGAAGATTACCAAAAAGAGGATTTAAAAATATTTTTGCAAAACAATACACAGAAGTAACATTAACAATGTTAAATAAATCAAAAGCTACAGAAGTTACAGCTGAATCTTTATTAGAAGAAGGAATAATTGGAAAAATAAATGATGGAATAGTTGTTTTAGCTACAGGAAAATTAGAGAAAAAACTAACAGTTAAAGCAAATAGATTTACAAAAGCAGCTGCTCAAGCTATTGAAGCAGCAGGAGGAAAGATAGAGGTGATTTAGTTGTTTAAAACTATAAAAAATGCATGGAAGACACCTGAAGTAAGAAAAAGAATTTTATATACATTGTTATTAATTGTAATTTTTAGATTTGGTTGTTATATAACAGCACCTGGTGTTGATGCAGTAGCTTTAGCAAAAGTTATGGGGTCAAATTCAGGAATAAGTGGAATATTAGATATTATATCTGGTGGGGCTTTTTCTAAATTTACAATATTTGCAATGAGTATAAGCCCATACATTACAGCATCAATTGTTATTCAACTTTTAACAATGGTAATTCCATCTTTAGAAAAATTAGCTAAAGATGGTGGAGAAGTTGGAAGACAAAAAATGAATAAATACACAAAAATATTATCATTAGTTTTAGCATTAATAGAAGCAACTGGATTATACTTAACATATAGAGGACAAAACGTATTTGTTGACAATACAGCATTAACAGGAATGTTATTAATACTTTCATTAGTAACAGGTACATCAATCTTAATGTGGCTAGGAGAACAAATAACACAAAAAGGAATTGGAAATGGAATTTCAGTACTAATTTTAGTAGGTATATTAGCAAGAGTTCCAAGTGCAATTCAAACTATTGCAAGACTAGTAGTTAATAATGGTACATTTAGTACAACAGGATTAATTACAGCTTTAGGAATTGTTATAGGTGCTATAATTCTTGTTGCAGCAGTTGTATTCGTACAAAATGCAGAAAGAAGAATTCCTGTACAATATTCTAAAAAAGTTGTAGGAAGAAAAATGATAGGTGCACAAAATACACATATTCCATTAAAGCCTGCAATGGCTGGAGTTATGCCTATAATCTTTGCAAGTAGTTTTATGACTTTCCCTGCAATGATTATTCAAATGTTTAACTCCAATATAGCAACAGAAACAGGATTTTGGAGTGTAATATATAAATTTTCTTTAGCAACATCTTCTTCAAGTGTTGGTATAGGATATTCAATAGTAAATGCAATTGTATATTTATTATTAATTGTTGGATTTACATTTTTCTATACATATGCTACATTTAATCCAGCTGAAGTATCAGCAAACATTAAAAGAAATGGTGGATTTATACCAGGAATAAGAGCTGGTAAACCAACAACAGATTATTTATCATCTATAGTAGGAAAATTAACAATATTTGGAGGAATTTATTTAGCAATTATAGCTATACTTCCAATGTTTATGAGATTTACAAGCTTAGATGTAACATTTGGTGGAACATCAATATTAATTGTTGTTGGAGTTGCGTTAGAAACAGTTCAACAACTAGAATCACATTTGGTAATGAGACATTACAAAGGATTCTTAGAATAATAGTTTTATGCATTAGGGCGGAAGAGACTCCGCCCAAAATGTGTGTTTTACAAATAATATTTTTTCAAAAATACATATATAAAATGTGTGTTTTTTAAAGAATATTAAATATAGCAAAATACAAAGGAGTGAATAATTTGATAATTGTAATGTTAGGTGCACCAGGAAGTGGCAAAGGAACTGTTGCAAAATTATTAACAGAAACATTAAATATAGAACATATTTCAACAGGAGATATGTTTAGAGAGGAAATAAAATCTGGAAGTGAACTTGGAAAAGAACTAGAAAACTATATGTCAGATGGAAAATTAGTTCCAGACGATGTAGTTATAAAAATTCTTGATGAGAGACTTTCAAGACCAACTGCTCAAAATGGTGTTGTATTAGATGGGTTCCCTAGAACTAAAATTCAAGCAGAACATTTAAAAGAACTTTTAAATGCAAAAGGTAAAAAAATAAATGTTGCTATACAATTAAATATTCCAGATGAAGATATTATATATAGAACAGTAAAAAGAAGAATATGTTCAAATAAAGACTGTGGAGCAATATATAATTTAGAATTTAACAAACCAAAACAAGAAGGAATATGCGATATATGTGGAAGTAAATTGTATAGAAGAGAAGATGACAATGAAGAAACAGTAAAAAGAAGAATTGATACATATCATAAACGTTCAGAACCAATTATAAAATATTTCGAAGAAGAAGGAATTTTATATACAGTTGACTTAAGAGCACAAGATCAAGTTACAAAACAAGACATTGAAAAATGGCTAAAAGACATTAATGAAAAAATATAAATGTTTAGAAAGAAGATAATGAAAATGATTTATGTGAAATCTAAAAAAGAAATAGAATTAATGGAAGAGGCTTGCCGTGTCGCAGCTCTTGCACAAAAAGCAGTTGAAGACGCTATAAAACCAGGAATATCTACATGGGAGTTAGATAAAATTGCAGAAAATGAAATGAGAAAACATGGAGCAATACCAGCCGAAAAAGGTTATCCAAGCGGAGTAAAAGGTGTTCCAGACTTCCCAGGAAGTATATGTAGTTCTGTAAATGATGTAGTTATACATGGAATTCCAAATAAAAGAGAAATTTTAAAGGATGGAGATATTGTAAGTGTTGATTTAGTAGCATACAAAGATGGATTTAATGGAGATTGTGCTAGAACATATTTAGTTGGAAATGTAGATAAAGCTACTAAAAGACTCGTAGAAATTACAAAACAAGCATTTTTTGAAGGAATAAAATATGCAAAAAAAGGAAATAGAATTGGAGATATTTCTCATGCAATAGGTGAATTCGTAGAGAAAAATGGATATTCAGTTGTAAAAGAATTTCAAGGACATGGAATAGGAAGAGAAATGCATGAAGACCCAGGAATACCAAATTATGGTAAAGCAGGAAAAGGGCCAAGACTTGAACCTGGCATGACACTTGCGATAGAACCTATGGTAATAGCAGGAAAAGAAGAAATTTTAGAATTAGATGATGGATGGGGAATAATATCTGAAGATGGAACAAATGCAGCACATTATGAAAATACAATTTTAATTACAGAAAAAGGCCCAAAAATCTTGACTATTCTTTAATTATGGTATATACTATATAAGCTAATTGTAAATTTTTAGATAAATTTACTAAAATTAGGAGGTAAAATAATGTCAAAAGAGGATGTTATCGAAGTAGAAGGTGTTGTTGTAGAAGCATTACCTAATACGAATTTTAAAGTAGAACTTGAAAATGGGCATCAAGTATTAGCTCATATTTCAGGAAAACTAAGGATGAATTATATAAAAATATTACCTGGAGACAAAGTAAAACTTGAATTATCACCATATGATTTAACAAGAGGAAGAATTACTTGGAGAGGTAAATAAAATAAACAATCAACTTACATATATAGCAAAATATATATTAAAAGTAGGAGGTGCTAAAATGAAAGTAAGACCATCAGTTAAAAAAATTTGCGATAAATGCAAAGTAATTAAAAGAAAAGGTGTAATTAGAGTTATATGTGAAAACCCTAAACACAAACAAAGACAAGGTTAATTTTTAACTAAAATTGTTATTAACACAAATTATGGTAGCGGCTGGAAACTTATAAAAGTTTCTTTATCAAGTTTGTGTTTATATATATGTTCAAAAAAATATAAAAATACTATTTGGTTATAAATCAAATACATTTCAGTTTATGTTTTAAGGACAAACTAAAAAACAAACAAAAAATATTTGGAGGTGCTAAAGTTTATGGCTCGTATATCAGGAGTAGATTTACCTAGAGAAAAAAGAGTTGAAATTGGTTTAACATACATATATGGTATTGGTTTATCAACTTCACAAAAATTATTAAAAGAAGCTGGAATTAATCCAGATACTAGAGTAAAAGACTTAACAGAAGACCAAGAACAAGCAATTAGAAAAGCAATTGAAAAATTAGATTTAACTCTTGAAGGTGATTTAAGAAGAGAAGTTGCTTTAAATATTAAAAGACTTACTGAAATTGGTTGCTACAGAGGATTAAGACATAGAAGAGGATTACCAGTTAGAGGTCAAAGAACAAAAACTAATGCTCGTACAAGAAAAGGTCCTAGAAAATTAGTAAGCAAATCTAAAAAATAAAAATTATACGAAAGTAAAATAGATTAGTTTTATTATAATAATGTAAGAGAGGAGTCAAACAAAGATGGCTAAAAATGTAACTAAAAAACCAGTAGCTAGAAGAAATAGAAAAAACATCGAAAAAGGTGCTGCTCATATTCATTCTAGTTTTAATAATACAATCGTTACAATTTCAGATGTAAATGGTAATGTTATCTCTTGGGCAAGTGCTGGAGAACTTGGATTTAAAGGTTCTAAAAAAAGCACACCATTTGCTGCAGGAGAAGCTGCTACAACAGCTGCAAAAGCTGCAATGGAACATGGTTTAAAAACAGTTGAAGTATATGTTAAAGGTCCAGGTTCAGGACGTGAAGCAGCAATAAGATCACTTCAAACAACAGGTCTAGAAATAAGTAGTATTAAGGATGTAACACCAATACCACACAATGGTTGTAGACCACCAAAAAGAAGAAGAGTATAGTTAATAATAATATTAATTATAAAAAATGAAATGTAAAGTAATAGGGTTATAATAGCCCGAAAGATGAAAATATATAATGGATTCTTTAAAAAGAAAGGAGAAAATAAAATGGCAAGATATAAAGACGAACAATGTCGTAGATGCCGTAGAGAAGGACAAAAATTGTTCTTAAAAGGTGATAGATGTTATTCAGATAAATGTAGTGTATCTAGAAGAAACTATGCTCCAGGTGAACATGGACAAAAAAGAACAAAACTTTCTGAATATGGTACACAGTTAAGAGAAAAACAAAAAACAAAAGCATATTATGGAGTTTCAGAAAAACAATTTAGAAAATATTTCGAAATGGCTTCTAATAAAAAAGGAATTACTGGTAACAACTTACTACAAATATTAGAAAGTAGATTAGATAACGTAGTTTACAGATTAGGATATGGTAGTTCAAGAGCTCAAGCAAGACAACTTGTAAACCATGCTCAATTTGAAGTAAATGGTAAAAGAGTAGATATACCATCTTATTTAGTAAAAGCTGGAGATGTTATCAAAGTTAGAGAATTAAAGGCAGATAATGCTACAATAAAAGCTAATGTAGAAGCAAATGCTGCAAGACCAGTACCAGCTTGGTTAGAAAGAGATTTCGAAAATTTAAGCGGTAAAGTAGTAAGATTAGCATCTAGAGAAGATATAGATTTACCAGTAGAAGAGCATTTAATAGTAGAACTTTACTCAAAATAATAAAGTTTAAGAGTATAAAATTATTAAAAAGGTTGCTATGCAAATGCAACTCTATTAGGAGGTAAGAAATGATAGAATTTGAAAGACCCAACATAGAATGCTTAGAAATAGATGAAGCAAAAAATTATGCTAAATTTGTATGTGAACCATTAGAAAGAGGATATGGAGTTACAATAGGAAACTCATTAAGAAGAATACTTTTATCTTCTTTACCAGGAGCTGCAATTACAAGCATAAAAATTGATGGGGTACTACACGAATTTTCAACAATACCAAATGTTGTAGAAGATGTTCCAGAACTTATTGTTAATTTAAAAGCAGTACGTTTAAAAATGGATGGTGTAGAAGAAAAAACAATAAGAATAGATGCAAATGAAGAAGGAGAAGTAACTGCAGCAGATATCATAACAGATGGAACAGTTGAAGTTTTAAATCAAGATTTACATATAGCAACAGTTTCTAAAGGTGGAAGCCTAAAAATAGAAATGACTGTAAATAAAGGAAGAGGTTATAATTCAGCTGAAAAAAACAAAAAAGAAAATGACGATATATCAGTTCTTCCAATAGACTCTATATTTACACCAGTAAAAAAAGTAAATTATGCTGTTGAAAATACAAGAGTTGGACAAATGGTTGATTTTGATAAACTTGTTATAGAAGTATGGACAGACGGAAGTTTGAAACCATATGAAGCTTTAAGTTTAGCTGCAAAAGTTATGACAGGGCATTTAGAATTATTTATAGATCTATCAGAAGCTACAAAACATACTCAAGTAATGATAGAAAAAGAAGAAAATAAAAAAGAAAAAGTACTAGAAATGTCAATAGAAGATTTAGAATTATCTGTAAGATCATTCAACTGCTTAAAAAGAGCAGGAATTGCTACAGTTGAAGATTTAGTAAATAAATCAGAAACAGACATGATGAAAGTAAGAAATCTAGGAAAGAAATCTTTAGATGAAGTAACAAATAAATTACATTCATTAGGTTTAGACTTTGCTAGTGAAGAAGACTAAAATATTTAGAAAGGTGTGAATAAGTTGGCTAAAAATAGAAAATTAGGAAAAACAACTGCACAAAGAAAAGCAATGCTTAGAACTCAAGCAACAGACTTAATATTAAACGAAAAAATAACAACAACAGTTGCAAGAGCTAAAGAAACAAAAGCGATAGTAGATAGCTTAATAGCATTAGCAATAAAAGAAAAAGACAACTTTGAAATGGTTGATACTAAAGTTGTTAGAGCTAAATTAGATAACAATGGAAACAAAGTTACAGAATTAGTAAAAAGCAAAAACGGTAAAGAATACTTAAAAGTTGTTAAAGAAGAAGTTGTAGAAAAAAGACAAAAAGACATGCCATCAAGATTAAATGCTAGAAGAAAAATAATGAATAAAACAAACAAAGTAAAAGACGAAAAAGGTAAAAACATTGATATACCAGCAAAATTATTTGGAGAAATAGCAGAAAAATATTCTAAAAATGGTAATGTTGGAGGATATACAAGAATAGTTAGATTAGGACAAAGAAGAGGAGATTCTGCTGAAATAGCTGTACTTGAATTAATCTAAGAGATATATAATTAGACGACTTAAAAAGGGTCGTCTTTTTTCTATTATATGAATATTGTAGGGGGGCAGACGTCTCTGTCCGTCCGATTAACAAAAATGATTTTTATAATAAAATCAAAATATTATGTAAAACTACTAGATTTATGAAAAAAATTATGATATAATATAGCCTGTAACTGGTAAAATCCTAAGCAATATAGAAGTTAAAATTTAATTTCTAGAAATTTCATAAAGGAGGGTTCTATTATGAAAAATGCAAAAATTGTTTTTGTACGATGTCTTGAAAAAGAAAAAGTACAAACAAATGAACAGGAACGGAGTAATGTTATTTCGTACTTTAAATGGTTAGCAAGTGAGCATCCAAATGATAATGTAATATCACATAAGATGCTTGAAATTTTACCAGAAGTAGATGAAATAACAATACCTGTAGATGACTTAAATACTAATATTCCATTTATTTTGTATAGAATAAATGGAGATACTAAGGTATTGTCAATTCCGAGAAATCACAAAATTTGCTGGTCAAAACTTAAAGAATTCGCAGCACGAATCTAGTAGTTAAAAAACAGCAACGCAAAGAGGTGGAAAATAAAATCCGCCTCTTTTTTGTATTTTAGAAAAATTTTTTTTATTGTATGATTTGGCATCATTAGGTTAAACAATTAAAAATATAGGTAATAAATTTTTTATATAATATAATGCCAAATGTTGTAGGAGCAGACGTCTTAAATTTGACAGATTGACAAAAAATATTTTTATAATAAAATAAAAAAACATTGTAATAAAAATAATTAACTGATAAAATATACTCATAAAATAAAAGGAGGAAAATTAATTATGAAAAAATCAAGCATAGGAACAATATGTATTATAGCAGTAATTGCAATAATAGCTATAATGGCAATTGCAGGATACAATGGAATGGTATCAAAAAGAGAGGCTGTTGATAGTGCGTTATCAGATTTAGATGTAATGTTACAAAGAAGAGCTGATTTAATACCTAATTTAGTAAGTGCAGTAAAAGGATATACAAATCATGAAAATGAGGTAATAGACAAAATTACAGAGGCACGTGCTAAGTTAACAAGTGCAAATAGTGTTGAAGAAAAATCTGAAGCAAATAACGAATTATCCAGTTCTTTAAAAGCATTAATGGTAGTTGTAGAAAATTATCCAGATTTAAAATCATCTGAAAACTTTAAACAGTTATCAGACGAATTAGCAGGAACAGAAAACCGTATAGCTGTTGCAAGAAAAGATTATAATAATGCTGTAAAAACTTTAAATACTACAATAAAGAAATTTCCTAATAATATAATTGCTGGAATGTTTGGATTTGAACAAGCAGAATATTTTGAAGCAGATGAAAGTAGTACGGAGGTACCTAGTGTTAATTTTGAATAAAAGAAATATTATAAAAATAATAGTAATGTTTTTTATTGCTGTTAGTATTTTAAAAGTTGATTCGGTAGCTGTTGTAAATCCTACATCAGACTTCTATGTAAATGACTATGCAAACATATTGGATAGAGAAACAAAAAATTATATAATTTCAACAAATAAAAGTTTATATAGTCAAACAGGAGCACAAATAGTAGTAGTAACAGTACAAAACTTAGGAGGACAGTCGTTAGAAGAATACTCAACAGAACTATTCAGAAAATTTGGAATAGGAGATAAAAACAAAAATAATGGTGTGTTATTGTTGTTAGCTTTAGAAGAAAGACAATTTAGAATAGAAGTAGGATATGGTTTGGAAGGAATATTGCCAGATGGTAAAACTGGAAGAATACAAGATGAATATATTATTCCATATTTAAAGCAAAACGATTGGAATAATGGTATAAAAAATGGTTTTAGTGCAATATTACAAGAAGTTACAAATGAATATAATGTAGATGTAGGAGCAGAAGAAGCTAAAAGTAATGAATATACAACTGGTAATAATATGAAATCATTTGGAACTGTTGGAATACCAACAATATCACTTATAATAGGTTTTATACTACATAAAAAAAGAACAAATAAATTTATAATATCAATAATATATATCGTAATTGTTAGTATAATTAACTGCTGTATATTTAATGTTTTTACAGTAGGAATAACTAAAGAAACGTTAATGCTGTTAGCATTTATAACAATATTTGATTTTTTATGGTTTATAATAGCACTTATTTGTGGAATATCTGGACATGGAGGATACTACGGAGGAGGATCTTCAGGAGGATTCTCAGGTGGAGGATTTTCTGGAGGTGGAGGTTCTTCTGGCGGAGGAGGAAGCTCAAGAAGTTTTTAAAAATTATAATGTATAAGCTAGCTTAAATTGAACATAATTTATTTAGGTGATAAATGTGTTTATAGAATTTATTAAGCTAGCTATTTACATTATATTAATAATTATAATTTCAAAATATATGTTAGTAAAATTATTAAGAAATATTGCTGAAACTTTAAATTTAAAAGCAAAAACAGTTGGAAATATAGCAGGTTTTGCAACTTCCATACCAGAATTATTTACAGTAACTCTTGCAAGTATTTCTGGACTTGCAAGTACAAGCTTATACAATATTATAAGTTCAAATGTTATAAATTTAATACAATATTTAGCAACTGTAGTAATTAATAAAAATACTAAAGTATTAAAAAATAAAGCTCTAATAATAGATTTAGTTATTGTTTTAATAACAATAGCAATTCCACTTTACATGATAAATGCTAATGTAAAATTAGGGGTTCCATTTGCAATATTTTTAGTTATACTATTTTTATTCTTT
>USJU01000010.1 GCA_900555085.1 uncultured Clostridium sp. | reverse complement strand
ATATACGATCGCTCCAGATAAATTATTTTGTTTTGCAGCTTCTACAACATTTTCCATTAACATAGCTACAGTCATTGGACCAACTCCTCCCGGAACTGGTGTTATATATGAAGCTTTTTTAGAAACATTATCGAAATCTACGTCCCCCACGAGTTTTCCTTCTTCGTTTCTATTTATTCCTATATCTATAACAACTACACCTTCTTTTACCATGTTTTCTGTTATGAACTTTTGCTTTCCTATTGCAACTATTAAAATATCAGCTTTTTTTGTAAATTCTTCTAAATTTCTTGTTTTAGAATGGCATACTGTTACTGTTGCATTTTTTTGCAACATACATTGAATTAAAGGTTTTCCTACAATATTGCTTCTACCTACAATTACAACATTTTTTCCTTCTGTTTCAATGTTATATTCTTCAATTATTTTAACTACTCCATGTGGTGTACATGGTACAAAACATTTTTCTCCAATGCTTAATTTCCCTGCATTTATCGGATGAAATCCATCTACATCTTTCTCTGGTAAAATTGTTCTAAATGCTTTATTTATATCTAAATGTTTTGGTATAGGACTTTGTAATAATATTCCATCTATATTTTGATTTTTATTTAAATTATCTATAACATTTAACAATTCTTCCATTGTTGTTTCTTCGCCTAGTAAAAATTCTTCATATTCAATACCAATTTCTTCACAGGCTTTATTTTTGTTTCGTACATAGACTTTAGATGCTAAATCGTTGCCAACCATTATTACTGCAAGTTTTGGCTTTATTCCTTTTTTTTTTAAATTATCAACTTCTAATTTTAAATCTTCACGAACCTTTGCAGATACTTTTTTCCCATCAAGAATTTCCATATATTTCTCCTTTTATATTCCAACCTTATATTCTATGTTTTCCATAAATGGAAACATTTCTTTAACTCTTTTATGTGTTATTACTATTTGGCGTGGTTGTGGATTTTTATCTTCCTTTGATACTAATTTTTGAGTATAGCAATTTTCCGCTGTTTTAAATAATAAATATCTGTTTCTCACATATGTGTAATACATTTGATATCCATTATCTAATTCTTCTTCAAATCTTTCAAAAGTATAATTTTCCATTAAACTTCCTTTCCGTAATTTATTTAATCATTTCTTCAAATTGTTCTTCACTTATTATAGCAATTTCTAATTTTTGTGCTTTTGTTAATTTGCTTCCTGCTTCTTCTCCTGCCAAAACATAACTTGTTTTTTTAGATACAGAACCAGATACTTTTCCTCCAAATTTTTCTATTATATCTGAAGCTTCTTGCCTTGTATATTTTTCCAAACTTCCTGTTAATACAAAAGTTTTCCCTTCAAATCTATTATCTGCATTTTCATCTTCTATTGCTTTCATATTAACTCCAGATTTTTTTAATCTATTTATTAAATCTATAGTTTGGTCATTTTTTAAAAATGTATATATGCTATCTGCTGTAATTTCTCCTATATCATCTACTAAAGCTAAACTTTCAAGGCTTGCATTCATTAGGTTTTCCATAGTTTTATATTTTTTAGCAAGTATCTTTGCCCCTTTAATTCCAACATGCCTTATTCCAAGTGCTGCAATTAATCTATACAAATCATTTTGTTTACTATTTTCTATACTGTCTATTAAATTTTGAGCAAATTTTGTTCCATTTTTCTTTAATGAAGCAACATCTTCTAGTGTAAGTGTATATATATCTGCTATGTTACTTATTAATCCTTTTTCTATTAATTGTTCAATAATTTTATAACCTAACCCATCTATATTCATTGCTTCTCGTGATGCAAAATGAATTATAGTTCTTAAAGATTTTGCAGGACATTCTATTCCTGTACATCTAAGTGCAGCTTCTCCTTCTTCTCTAACAGCTGGAGCTCCACAAACAGGGCATACTTTTGGCATTTCAAAATCTTTTTCTGTACCATTTCTTTTTTTCTTATTAACACCTACAACCTCTGGTATAACATCTCCTGCTTTTTGAATTACAACTGTGTCTCCAATTTTTAAATCTCTTTCTTTTATAAAATCTTCGTTATGAAGTGTTGTTTTAGAAATTGTTGAACCAGCAACTTTAACAGGCTCTAACATTGCCATAGGTGTTATTGCTCCTGTTCTTCCTACTTGGCAAACTATATCTTTTAAAAGTGTTTCTTTTTTCTCTGGTGGATATTTATAAGCAATAGCCCATCTTGGAGTTTTTGCTGTTGTTCCCATTTTTTCTCTTAACTCTAGGTTGTCTACTTTTATAACTGCTCCATCTATTCCAAATGATAGCTTTTCTCTATCATTTCCTATTTTTTTTATTGCTTCAATGCTCTCATCTATTGTTTCACAAGGTATTTTTATAGGATTTACATTAAATCCTATTTTCTCTAAATACAATAATTCTTCATAATGAGAATTAAAGTTTTTATCTTCTATTTTTTGAACATTAAATATAAAAATATCTAATGGTCTTGATGCTGCTATTTTACTATCTAATTGACGTAAAGAACCTGCTGCTGCATTTCGTGCATTAGCAAATAGGCTTTCTCCTAAAACTTCTCGTTCTTCGTTCATTTCATCAAATTCTTTTTTACCTATAAAAACTTCTCCACGAACTATTATATTAATATTTTCTTTTAATTTTTTAGGAATATTTTTTATTGTTTTTAGATTTTCAGTAACATCTTCGCCAACTTCGCCATTTCCTCTGGTTGCTCCTCTTACAAATTCTCCATTTTTATATTCCAAGCTAACAGATAATCCATCTATTTTAGTTTCAACAACAAATTTATTATCTTTTATCTCGTATTTTTCTTGTGCTTTTTTTACTCTTTCTCTAAATTCCTCTAGCTCTCCAAAAGAAAATATATCTTGCAGGCTTTGCAAAGGAACCTCATGTACTACTTTTTCAAATCCTTCTTTTACTGTTCCTCCAACTTTTTGTGTTAATGAATCTTTATCTATTAAATTTGGAAATTCTTTTTCCAAATTTTTTAATTCGTTCATCATCATGTCATATTCAAAGTCTGAAATTGCTGGATTGTCTTCGTCATAATAAAGTTTTGCATAATAATCTAATTGTTTTCTTAATTCTTTTACTCTTTTTTTGGCTTGTGTTTCTTTCATTTTTGACCTCTTTTATTTATTACGGGCACGGAACACCGTGCCCCTACATTTTATTAATCATTGTGTATTATTCGTATTTCTTTATTAGATTTTGTTAATCTTTCACAAGAAAATTTATTTACTAATATAGTATCTTCAATTCTAATTCCAAATATTCCTGGTATATATATTCCTGGTTCATCTGTTATTATCATATTTTCTTTTAAATTATAGTCTTTTCTTCCAACATAAGGCAATTCATGTATATCTAAACCTACTCCATGGCCTAGTGCATGGTCTAATGTATGTCCTTTTACTTTAAAGTCACTTTCTACCATCATTGTTAATATTCTACAATTTGCATCTTCTTTTATTTCTTCTAGCACTTTTTCTTGGTTTTCTAAAACCAAATTATATATATTTCTTTCTGAATCTGTTATTCCATCTACAAATATTGTTCTTGTCATATCTGAACAATACCCATTATATTTACATCCAAAGTCCATTAGTATTACATCGTTTGATTGTATTTTTCTATCTGTTGGAACAGCATGTGGCATTGAAGAATTTTCTCCAGAAGCTATTATTGTTTCAAATGCAATTCCATTTGCTCCAGAATCTAACATATAATTTTCTAATTCTTTTGCAATTTGTTTTTCTGTCATTCCTTTTTTTATATATTTGCAAATATATTCAAAAGCATTATCTGTAATTTCGCATGCTTTCCTTATATTTTTTATTTCTTCAACATCTTTTAGCATTCTTTGTTGTTCTATTATATTTTCTGTTTCAACTAAATTGTTAATTTTGTATAATTGCATATAATGTTTATAATTTGCATATGTTACATAGCTTTCTTCAAATCCAACATTTTCGCAGAATATAAAGAAATTTTCATAATCCATTTCACTTATGTCTTTTAAATTGCATACTACAATTTCATCATCAATCATAAGTTGTTTATTTACAGCTTCTATGTATCTAGAGTCTGTTAGATATACATTTTCTTTTCTTGTTATTAATAAAATTCCTTCTGCTTCTAATCCTGTTAAATATTTTACATTTACTGGGTTAGATACTATCATCCCTTGCATATCTAATCCTTTTAACTTATTTCTTAACCAAACTAATTTATCATTCATTTTTAATACTCCTTTCGGAATTATGCTTTATACATACCAAGTGTAAATATTTTTAACAAAACAAATAAAATTAAATCAAATGGAACAACCATTGCTATGAAAGTTGCTAATATTATAAAAGGTCCAAATGGTATATATTCATCCATTTTCTTGATTTTAGTTACTAATAAAAATATGCTTAAAATAGCTCCAATTAAAAATGACATAACAGCGATAGCAATTATATTTTGAAATCCAAAAAGCAAACCTAATGCTCCCATTAGTTTTACATCTCCAAATCCCATTGCTTCTTTTCCTGCAATAAGGCTACCTATCCATGTTATAAGTAGGAATATTCCAGCTCCTGTAACCATACCTAATAGCATATTTACCGCCATATTTATATCAAAAATGCCATTTATTAGCATAAATATTATTCCAACTTCTAGTAATGTTAAATTTAATTTATTTGGTATTATTTGTAGTTTGTAGTCTATAACAAATGCTGTCAATAGCATAGGTGTTATTATTAAATATTTTATCAATTCTGTATTACTTACTAAACTTGTATTATTCCATCCTAAAATATATAAAAGTGCAACATTTATAATACAATTTATTGCAATTAATATATAATTTGGTTTGAATTCTTTTTTATATTCTTTATAAATATCTTTCGAAAATACTTTTTTATATTCTGGCATTCTCTTTATTGCCCAATCTGTTAATTGCCCTGTTATTATTCCTAAAAATATTAATGCCACATAATATAATATGTGAATATTGTTAATATACATCTTTCGTTTACCCCTTTATACTTTTTTTATATTTTTCTATTATTTTATTTTCTAATGGTCTTTTAAAAACAGTTATCCAAATATCTTTTTCGGATATAGGCTTAACTAAAATAGAATACATTTTACATCTATTGGCTCCTAGCACATCTGTAAAAATTTGGTCTCCTACAACTGCTATATTTTTATTTTCTAAATTTAATAATGTTTTTGCCTTTTTAAATCCAAATTTAAACGGTTTTTTAGCAAAATAAAAATATGGAACTTCAAGTACTTCTGATATCTTTTTTACTTTGTCTTTTTTGTTAGAGTTAGACAAAATACATAATTTAATATTATTTTGTTTTAACTCCTCAGCCCATTGTTCAAGGCCATCTATCATTTTTTTATCGTAATCTATTAATGTATTATCAACATCTAAAATAAGTCCTTTGATGCTATTTTCTTCCAGAAATTTCACATCAATATCTGTAACCTTTTCTATATATCTATTTGGATATAAAATCATTATTTTTTCACCTTTTTATATCTTTAATTTTCTTTAATAATTTATCATAAAATTATATAAATTACAATATCTTTTTTATATTTAATTATAACAAATAATAGAGACAGTAAAACTGTCTCTATTATTCAATTAATAAATTTTTCTCTTCTGAACCTTTTTTTAAAGATTCTTTGAACTTCTTTTACTTTTTCGTTTGTTTCTTCTTTAAAAGCAATCGAACTGTTATATATCTCTGAAGCCATTGTTCGTGTAACATTCTTTAATGTTGCATTTTTTTTGTTAAATGTTGTAATAACAACATTTGAAGATAACTCTCTTGAATATCCTGCTAACATAACCTTCTGATTTTCATTTGGAGTAAAATCAAATGTTACATTATTTTTAACTCCATCATTTCCTATTATATCGGCAGTTATTCTGCTACCATGCATCTCATTAGCATAAGCCCAATTCGTTGCAATTACAGTGTTATCTTTGTTGGCTTCAATTAGAAATTTTAAGTACAGTTCATGTGCTTCCTCAAAAGGAAAAAAAGACCCATTTTCTGTTATTACCCCTTTTTTAGTAACTTTTACAACATAATTATTACTTGTTGTGAATTCATCTCTATCCCTATCCAAATAACCTATAACTAATGTATTTTGATTTAGTTTTTTTTCAGATAGAATATTTGCAAAAGCTAACTTTGCTTCAGAATCAGCTACCCACCAATGAGTAATTCCACTTTTAATTTTCTTTGGATTCATTTTTTATTCCCCCTTACACTCTATTGTTGAAAAAATTTGCAGTATCACCAAAAGCTAGAGGACTTTTTTCACTAATTAGCAAAAAAAATAACAATCTAGGATAATCCCATAGCAGATTGTATTTTACCATCTTTTTTATATTTTTGCAATGTTTTTCAATTTATTTTTCAAATAAATTTTATGGGGCCTACAACGGGGATCGAACCCGTGACCTCAGCCTTACCAAGGCTGCACTCTACCAACTGAGCTATGCAGGCATATTATTCTTTATTGGGTCGAAAATAACTTCGACCCAAATTTTAATTATTTTATATTTTTTATAGCTTTCTTACGAATTCTTTGAATTGCATTATCTATGGATTTTACAGGAGTATCTAATTTGGTTGCTATATCCACGTAACTTTCTCCTTGCAAATATCTACTTAAAACTTGTTTTTCAAAGTTACTCAAATTTTCATCTATTGCATTTTCAACAGATTCATAATACTCTTTTTTTGTTATCGTATCCAGAGGATCTTCTGCTGTTTTACTATTAAATACTTCTATTAATTCTGTGTCTTCGTCGTTATCATAAGCAGAGTTATTTAATGAAAGGTACGAGTTTAATGGTAAATGTTTTTGCCTATTTGATGTTTTTATTGCTGTAATTAATTGTCTTTCTATACACATATTTGCAAATGATTTAAAACTATTTTGTTTATCATTACTATAACTTTTTACTGCTTTATATAATCCAATCATTCCTTCTTGTACAATATCTTCCTTTTCAGCACCTATTATAAAATATTTACTTACTTTCATATTTACAAGTTCTTTATATTTTTCAAGCAAAAACTCTAGTGCATGCTTGTCTCCAGATTTAGATTTATTAACTAGTTCTTCATCTGATATATTCTCATAAGCATCATAAGAATAAAACACACTATTTTTATCCATAACCTCTAATGTACCTCCTGCATGTAATTCTATTCGATTATATTCAACAAATCTCACAGTGTCAAGAGATTTTAATTGAAATTTGTATATTTTTATATTATAATTCTAAACTAGATTGGAGTTGATTCTATGGCATATGATGGAATTGTAACAAAAAGTATAATAGCAGAACTTAAAACAATAATTTTAGATGGAAAAATTAATAAAGTTTTTGAACCGAATAAAAATGAAATTATATTAGGAATATATGCTGGTGGAAAAAATTATGCTTTAAATATTTGCATTGAATCTTCTAACTGTAGAATGCACCTTACTACTCACAGTAAGTCTAACCCTCACAATGCTTTAAACTTTTGTATGCTTCTTCGAAAGCATATAATTGGTTATAAAATAAAAAATATTTATTCAATAGGATTAGAAAGAATAGTATATTTAGAATTAGAAGGATATAACGAATTTAATGATTTAACCAAAAAAACTTTAATAGTTGAATTAATGGGAAAACATTGCAATATTATTCTTGTAAATGATAAAAATTTTATTATAGATGCAATTAGGCATTTAGATACAGCATCTCACTCAAATAGAGATATTTTGCCAGCTCATGAGTATGTTTTACCTCTAACCAATAAATTAAATTTTTTAGATATTAAACAATTTAATGAATTTTATGAAAAAATTCTTGATAAAGAAAATACTATTGATAAAGCAATATGTTCTACATATACAGGATTTAGTATGAGTTTTGTGCAAAATGCTTTGAAAAAATTTAATATTAAGAATGATAATTTTGAAAGTAATAATCTAGTTGAGCTTTATCAATATTTTAAAGACTTATTAAATTATATAGACAACGTTACAGGAGAATTTTTAGATTTAACCACCTCTCCTAATAAAACTAAAATTGACTTTGTTCCTTACTTAAAAATTTCGTATGATAATCAAGAAGTAGCTTCTACTCCTTTAATTGAGCCAAAACAAACAAGTTTAGATTTTAACTTTTTTATTGATGATTTTTATTACAATAAAGAACAAAAAGAGCAGTTTAATTCCAAAAGAAACAATATTTTAAAAGTAATATTAGTATATTTAAAAAAATATCAAAAACGTCTACAAAACATTAATAAAAAGCTAAAAGAATGTGAAACCAAAGAAACTTATCAATTATATGGTGAACTTATTACTTCTAACCTATATAGAATAAAAAATACCAACGAAGATAAAATTCAATTAGAAAATTATTATGATAACAATAATTTAATTACTATTCCTTTAGATAAAAAATACTCTGTTGCAAATAATGCAAAAAGATATTTTAAGAAATATAATAAATTAAAAAATGCTCTAGAAATATGTGCAATTCAAAAGAAAGAAACAGAACTTGAATTAGATTATATAGAAAGTGTTGTATATGAACTAGAAAACTCTACTACTTCAGCAGATTTAGAACAAATTTATGCAGAAATATCTGAAAGCTCTATTTTTAAAGATTCTTTCAATAAATCAAAAAATAAGAAAAAGAAACAAAATGTTCCAAATTCTATTAAGCCAGTACAACTAAACATAGATGGATTTGCAGTTTATGTTGGAAAAAATAATATTTGTAATGATTATTTAACAACAAAACTTGCAAATAAAAACGACTTATGGTTCCACACAAAAGACATTCATGGAAGCCATGTTGTTTTAAACTTAGAAAATAAAACGCCTAATAATGAAATAATACAAAAATGTGCAGAACTTGCAGCATACCACAGCAAAGCAAAGTTATCTTCTAATGTACCTGTAGATTACTGCTACATAAAATATGTAAAAAAGCCTAGTAAATCTAAGGCAGGAATGGTAATTTACACACACAACAAAACTCTATTTGTAAATCCTAAAAAATATTAAAATATACTTCGGGTCGCCCTAAGGACGCCGACCCCCTACAACGTTTGACATTGCTTTTATAATTAACCCATAACATGAAATTCTTTTCACTTTTTGTTTGCTAAAAATTGACTTTTTTACCAAATAAGAGTATAATATAGGTTATGAGAGAAAAATTTAAGGAGGTACGTTTATGATAGATAAAACTTTTGTATTTGGTCACCAAAAACCTGATACAGATTCTATTGCTTCAGCTATATCAATGGCTAACTTAAGAACCGAATTAGGAGAAAATGCTGAATGCTTTAGATTAGGTAATGTTAATAAAGAAACTGCATTTGCTTTAAAAAGCTTTGGTGTTGAAACACCTACTTTATTAGAAGAAGTTGAAGAAAAATCAAATGTAATTATGGTAGATTCTAACGAATTTGCTCAAAGTGTTAAAGGAATTGAAAATGCAAATATAAAAATGGTAGTTGATCACCATAGAATTAATTTACAAACAAATGACCCTTTATACTATGTTGCAGAGCCTGTTGGATGTACTTCTACAATAATTTATAAATTATATAAACAAAACGATGTAGAAATAACACCAAAAATGGCCGGAATTATGCTTAGTGCTATTATATCTGATACATTATTATTCAAATCTCCAACATGTACAGAAGAAGATAAAAAAATAGCTCAAAAACTTGCAGATATAGCAGGTGTTGATATGTATGAATATGGTCAAAGTATGTTAAAAGCAGGTACAGATATAAGTGATTATACTGCTGACGAAGTTATAAATATAGATTGCAAACCTTTTGAAGGAAATGGAGTTAACTTTAAAATTTCACAAGTTAATAGTGCAGATGTTGATGATGTTTTCAAAAGAAAAGCTGATTTTGAAGAAGCTATTAACAAAGATATTAAAGAAAACAATTTAGGTTTATATGTATTTGTTGTTACAGATATTTTAAATGCAAATTCAAAAATCATCGCTTTAGGAGATAAAACAGATGTTATTGAAAAAGCATTTGGTGTTGAATTAGATAATAATACAGCTTTATTAGAAGGTGTAGTTTCTAGAAAAAAACAAGTATTACCTAAAATATTAGAAAATATTTAGACCAAATATAAAAAATTCGCAATTTTACATTGCGAATTTTTTTATTTACAAAATCTGTGTTTTCCTATTGTTACAGTGTGTGGCCTTGACCATATCCATTTATTTGTTGCAGTAGCAGGATTAAAATAATATATTGAACCATAGCTTGGGTCCCAACCATTTATAGCATCTTGTGCTGCTTTTTTTGCAGTACTATCTGGATTCATATTTATTTGACCATCACTTACAGCATCAAACGCACCTTTTTGATATACCACACCAGCTATAGTATTTGGAAATGAACTGCTTTTTACTCTATTCATTACAACTGCTCCAACTGCGACTTGTCCATTGTAAGGCTCTCCTCTTGATTCTCCGTAAATAACTTTTGCAAGTAAAGTTACATTTGATGAATTACTACTAGTTGATGATGAACTTGAAGATGAAGAACTAAATATTCCCATTGCTTCTAAAGTTTTTTTACCAGCAATTCCATCTACTGTTAATCCATTTTTCTTTTGAAATTTTTTCACAGCTGTAACTGTTTGACTACCATAAATACCATCTACACTTCCGCTATAATAACCCCATCTTTTAAGCTTCGTTTGAATTTGTGTAACTTCACTTCCTCTAGAACCATATTTAGATAAAGCCTCTACCTCATTATTTGAAAAAAATATATTGTATATTAGAAATACTCCCATTAAAGATATTAACAATACAAACAAATTCTTTTTATTTATTATTTTTTTCATAATAAAAACACCACTTCTTAAATAAATTTTAATTTTATTATTTCCAAAAATGGTGTTTTTATGAATTAATTTTTATATTTTTCCTTTTAAATACCACATATGTTCAGATTCTATTTCTAGTTCTACCATTTTATTTATTAGTTCTTTACTTCCCTCAAAAACAACTACTTTATTACTATCTGTTCTTCCTGTTAGCATTTTTTTGTTATTTTTACTTGTTCCTTCAACTAATATTTTTTGTTTTGTTCCAACATATGAATCATTATTTTCTTTTATTTGACTTTCTACTAATTTTTTTAATCTATCAAAACGTTTATGTTTTATTTCATCTGATACTTGATTTTCCATTTTTGCACCTGGAGTTCCTACTCTTATTGAATATATGAACATGTAAACCTGTTCATATTTTACTTTTCTTACTACATCTAATGTATCTTCAAAATCTTCTTCTGTTTCACCTGCAAATCCTACTATTATATCTGTTGAAAATCTAACATTTGGTATTTTTTCTTTCATTTTTTCTACTAAATTTAAGTATTGTTCTTTTGTATATTTTCTGTTCATAATTTTTAACATTCTTGTGCTACCAGATTGCAATGGTAAATGCACTAATTTACATACTTTATCACATTTTGCTATTGCTTCTATTACATCATCTGTAAAGTCTTTTGGATGTGGAGATACAAAACGTATTCTTTCTATTCCTTTAATTTCATTACATGCAATTAATAATGTTGCAAATGAATTAATTTTTAATCCTTTATCATTTATTTTTACTGTGTATTCTAAATCTTTATTTTTTCTCTTTTCACTAACCAAATATGAATTAACATTTTGACCTAATAGAGTAATTTCTTTATAACCTTTTTTAGCTAATTCCTGCACTTCATTTATTATATCTTGAGGACTTCTGCTTCTTTCTCTTCCACGTACATATGGAACTATGCAATAACTACAGAAATTATTACAACCATACATAATAGTTACTGAAGCTTTTATATTATCAAAACGTTTTATAGGCAAGCCTTCATAAACTTCTCCATCTATATCTATTACGTCTTCTATTTTTCTTCTATCATTCAAAATTTCATATGTATCTTGTGGTAATTTATGTAATGTATGTGTTCCAAAAATTATATCTACATAATTATAGCTTTTCTTTATTTTGTCTGTAATATGCTTTTCTTGCATCATACATCCGCCAATTGCTATAATTGTATTTTTGTTTTCCTTTACTCTTTTTAATTCTCCTAAATTTCCAAATAATTTATCTTCTGCATTTTCTCTAACACAACAAGTATTGAATATAGCAAAATCTGAATCTTCAAATTTATCTGTTTTACTATATCCCATATCTTCTAACATACCACATAATTTTTCTGAATCATTTTCATTTAATTGGCACCCCATTGTTAGAATGCAGTATTTTAAATCTTTTCCTTTATTTATTTGTGCAACCTTTTTTATATATTCTTTTTGTAATTCTATTTCGTTCAATTTTTTTCCTCCAAAATTTTTTATTATTTTACAATATTTTGGATATTTTATCAATACTTTTATTAATTTAACCTAAAGCTACATCTAAAATCATCATTACTACAAATCCTATTGCTACTCCTATTGTTCCTATATTTGAGTGTTCTCCTGCTTGTGATTCTGGTATTAGCTCCTCTACTACCACATATATCATTGCTCCTGCTGCAAATGAAAGTATATATGGAAGTATTGGTACAACTGCTTTGGTAAACAGTATTGTTATTATCGCTCCTATTGGTTCTACAATTCCTGAAAGTGATCCATACATAAATGCTTTTGGTTTGCTCATCCCTTCACTTTTTAATGGCATTGATATTATTGCGCCTTCTGGAAAGTTTTGTATTGCAATTCCAATAGCAAGTGCAAAGGCTCCTGCCATTGTTATTCCTGTGTTCCCTATTATTGCTCCCGCAAATGTTACACCTACTGCCATTCCCTCTGGTATATTATGGAGTGTAACTGCCAAAACAAGCATTGTAGTTTTTTTAAGTTTTGTTTTTATTCCTTCTGGCTTATCGCTTTCCAAGTGCATATGTGGAATTAAACTATCTAATACAAGTAAAAATACTATTCCAAATAAAAATCCTATACTTGCCGGTATCCAAGCAATTTTCCCTTGTTCTTTTGCCATATCTATAGATGGCATAATTAACGACCATATTGAAGCTGCTATCATCACTCCAGATGCAAATCCTAAAAGTATTTTTTCTACTTTTATATTCATTTTATTTCTCATAAAGAATACCATTGCAGCTCCAAGTACCGTGCCTAATAATGGAATTCCTAACCCTAATAATAATTGCATAATTATCACCTTTTCTATTCATTTGCTTTTAAACTAGAAACCATATCTATTTTATTTATTTTTCTTGCAAGGAATTTAGATACTAAGTATGATACTAAAAATGTTCCTATTGTTGCTATTATATATGTTTCTATGTTTATGTGTGCTCCAAAATCGTAGCTTTCTTCTATAGCTGTTTTGAATAGCCAATCTACTAAATAATATCCTGCCGGTAGTCCTAGTATAATTGAAATAGCAGCTATTATATTATTTTGTTTTATATATATTTTTTTAATTTGTTTATCTTTAAATCCTAATACTTTTAAGGTTGCAAATTGATATTGCTTTTCTGTATATGATAATATTCCTAAATTGTATATTATTACTGCTCCTAGTATAACTGCAATTACAATTATAAGTACTACCATTGTTCTCATAGTTTCTATCATATTTGACATTCCATCTTTTAGTTTATCTATATTTGATATTACTTCTACATTTTCTATTTCTTTCTTACCACTTAAATCTGTATTTGTATATAATGAATCTGGTTTATATTCTATTCCTAAGCTTTCTAAGTATTTTCTTGTCATTGTTACATTTTGATTTTGTGGGTCTTTATTAAATCCTACTATTTTTGAAGTATAATATGTATTATTCCCAGATATATGCCAAGTTATTTCATCTCCTATTTTATAACCTTTATTATCTGCTAATTTGTATGTTACATATACACCTTCATCGTTATTTAATTCTATAAATTTATTTTTATTGTCTACAAATCTTATATAATCTTTTGCATCTGTTACAAAAATGTTATTAGATTCTCTTTCATCATTATTATCTTTTATTTCAATATATAAAGATTCTGATGTGCTATTTCCATATTCATCTGTTAATTTATTTAAGTTTTCTGCACTAATGTTACTCTTTAGACTTAATTTATAGTCGAAATTATAAATAGTATTAAATTGTAATCCTATAAAATAATCCATACTGTTTAACATTCCTATTGCACATACTATTAGCATGCAGCAGCATGTTACTCCAACTACAGCAGTTATTGTTCTTGCTTTGTTTCTAATAATATCTCTAATATTCCATTTTGTAGAAAAATTCATTTTTTTGAAAATTCCTTTTGTTGTAATATTTAATGACTTTTTCTTTACTTTTGGAATTGAATTTCTTAAAGTTTCTGCTGTATTTTCTTTTAATATATTTCTTGTTGTTAAATATGTTACAAAAGATACTACTAAAACTACAGCAGCTGCAACAATAAATGAATCTTTCTTTATTATTGCCATACCATTTGGTATTTCAAAAAAGCTCATTTCTAGATTTATAAATACATCTCCTATAAAGTATCTACCTGCAAATAGCCCACATATTGCTGCAATTATTGAAATCCAAAAACTATAGCCAATATAATGTTTTACAATTTTTCTTTTCTTGAATCCAAGTGCTTTTAATGTTCCAATTTGTATTCTTTGTTTTTGAACAACTCTTGTCATTGTTGTAATAACTGACAAAATAGCTATAAATAAGAATAATCCAGAAAATACTCCTATATATGTTTTCCCTTCATCAACTTCTCCTTGATATTGTGAATATGATGATGTATCTTTAATATCTATTATTGTAACATTTTCCATTTTGTCTTCTATGCTGTTTTTTACTTTACTTAGTTCATTTACATCTTCAACATCTACCATAGCATAATTATATTTTAAATAATCTCTGTAATTAAAGTCTTTAAAATATGTATTGAATATTTCTTCATCAGTAATATTTGCTTCTTTCATTACTTGTTTTTTAATGTAACCTTCTAGTTCATTTGTTGACATGTAAACAAATCCAAACATTTTGTGATCTGGATATATTTGAGATTCATCTTTAACATCATATACGTGGTCTGGAACATTTATTAGTCCTATAATTTCTTCATCAAAAACATATCCATCGTATTTTATTTTTAAGTTATCTCCTACTTTTAAATTATTTGCTTCTGCATAAAATTGATCAACCCAAATTCCTTTTGTATCTTTATTAAATTCTTTACCGTCTACTATATAAAATTTTGAAATTTCATTGCTATCTATAAAACTTGCTTGCAAAGTAACATCACTATTTTCTTCCAAAATAGTATTTATAACTAGCTTTCCTTCAACATTTTTTACATTATCTATATTTTTAATATCTTCTATTTTGCTCTCATTTATCTCGCCTAAAACATTCAAGTCTTGTAAATTATAATTGCCATAAAATTTATCTGCAGTTTCTTGCATGCCTTCCATATAGCCTTCTATTCCGCTATATGCCATAATTCCTATAAATACCATTAAAAATATAGTAATAAACTGTGATAAGTTTTGCTTTATGTCTCTACATAATTTTTTATTTAAAATTTTCATTTTTTCCTCCATTTTCTACCAATTAACTTCGTCTATTTCTTTAGGATTTTCGTTTGATACTACACTTTCAATTTTTCCATTTTTTACTCTTATTACTGTATCTGCAATTTCTGCAAATAAACTATTATGTGTAACTACTATTACTGTATTATTTCCATTGTTGGCATCGCATTGTTTTTTTAATAGTTTTAATACTTCTACACCTGTTTTTGAGTCTAATGCTCCTGTTGGTTCATCACATAATAATAATTTAGGGTTTTTAGCTATTGCTCTTGCTATAGAAACTCTTTGTTGTTCTCCTCCTGATAGTTGATTTGGGAATTTATTTATATGTTCTATTAACCCTACTGCTTCTAATGCACTTTTGCTATCTCCTGCATTTTTTACAATGTCTTTTACAATTTCAACATTTTCTAGCACTGTAAGTGTTGGTAAAATGTTATAAAATTGAAAAATAAATCCTATATTTTCTGCTCTATATTCACTTAGTTTTTCTTCATTATAGTTTGAAATATTTTCATCATCTATAATTATTTGACCGCTTGTTGGTGTATCCATACCTCCTATTAAATTAAGTAATGTAGATTTACCAGCACCTGATGGTCCTAGTACTACAACAAATTCTCCTTCGTTTATAGCTAAATCAATATCGTCTAGTGCTTTAAACTCTTTTTCTCCTGCTTTATAAACTTTACTAACATTTTTTAATTCTACTATTTTTTTCATTCTTTCCTCCTTATATGAAATTTGTTTCACATTTTTCTTGTATATTATATTTTTTTATAGTATAATTGTCAATAGAATTTGAAATTTATTTCATATTTTAAATTTATAACTTCTTTAAAGTCCGCTCCATCTTGCATGGTGAAGGATATTTTCTTTCTCCACGTTTTCGAAAGAAAAATGCTTCACCATCGTGGAGCTATATACAACAATCGTAACAATAAATAATATTAAAAAATATTGTAATAATTTGACATAATCTTGTTTTCATTTTATAATTTAGTTTATGATGGAGGTTTGTAATGAAAGAAAGTTTTATTAGAGAACCTGTTCAAAAGCGTTCTATTGAGAAGAAAGAAAAAATAATTAAATGTGGTTTTGAGTTAATTTGTAAAAAAGGTTATTATAATACTAATACTGCTGAGATTGCTAAAGCTGCAGGTGTTTCTACTGGTATTGTTTATAATTATTTTAAAGATAAACATGATATTTTAATTGAGGGTATTAAAATTTATGCAGATGATATTTTTTATCCTATGTTAAATATTGCTGAAACCCAAATTAATAAAAATAACATTGAAAATGTTCTAAGAGAAATGATTAATAAATTTATAGAAAATCATAAACTTTCTCAACAAGCACATGAAGAAATAACAGCTATGACACATTCTGATAAAGAAATTGCTGAATTTTTTCATAAACATGAAATAAAAATGACAGAAAATATAACAAACTTATTAATTCAAAATGGATTTAATTCTGAAAACTTGTCTGAAAAAGTTCATATAATAATAGGTTTAATAGATAACCTATGCCATGAAATTGTTTATCATAAACATTCAAATATGAATTACGATATAATGACAAATTTAGTTTTGCAAACTATTGTGAAATTAATAAATGAATAAATCTGGTGAAATTAGGGACGGGGTTAAAAATCACTATGAAAGATGATTTTTAACCCCGTCCCTGATTTAATCTAAATTTCAGCAAAATCACATTTTTGCATTTTTTAATTTATTGCTTCTCCGTTTACATATATTGATGTTTTATTGAAAATAGGATCTTCCTATAATATAAAAATAGAGTTTAAAGTTAGATTTTTTCTAACATCTAAACTCTAAATTGTATTATAATGTTCTATAATTATTTTTATCTGCTCTATCGTCTAATTTTCTATCATATTCTTCGTTTTTATAGAACCAATCTGTTTTTTTATCTACTGGGTGTGCCATTCTATTTTTTTCTATTAACATTTCGAATAATACAAATAGTGGAATTACAATTCCTAATGCATTTACAAATAATGTTGTATATGAATTTATATCAAAACTGCCATCTGAACTTACAACTGCCATTATGCCATTAAACAATGGTGTTCCAAAGTATAATGCATATGAAAGCAAATACAATAAGCTCCCTATAATATTTCTTTTAATTACAAGCACTATTGACACTATAGTTATAAATAGTAAAGCTATTTCCATATTATAGTTTGGAATTGTTATTCCCATATCAATTCCTATTGTGTTTGTTACAGCGAGTACAATTCTAAAAATCCAATACATTATCATAAACATTACTACTAAATATGTAGATAAATTTTTCATTTGTTTTCCTCCTATAAATTAAATTTTATAATTATCAAGCTAATTATCGAAATTATATAGCAAGCAATCTTTATTATTGCAACTGATGTGTTTTGGTCTCCAAAGCTAAAATATTTTTTACTTATATTTCTTGCTTCAAAAATACCTATAACTCCAATAAAAATAAATATACTTGATATTAAAATAATTATTGTTTTTAACATTTTTTACATCCTTTATTTTTTCTTTCTAATTTATATAATAAATTTATTTTTATAAATTGTCAAGAAAAAGAGCAACTATCAAAAGATAATTGCTCTTTGCCTTCATTGAAATCCACATGACTTTACTTCAGCAATAAAGTTCTGAATAAATTCCCATGGTTCGTCTTCAATTCCAACTGATCTCAATGCTTCAACCATATGTTGATTCACAGGATGCCGATTGCTCTCAAAGTCAATTGTAGGAACCATATAATTCTTTTTCATTTCATCATATAATTCCTTTTCTGTCATTTCCTCATCTTCAGCACACTCGCAAATTCCATATAATAGTAGAGTGTAACCTACCATCTGCGGATTTATATGTCTGCAGCGAAGCATTTCCTTTGCTTTTCCATACCACTTGTAGCTTAATCCTCTTGTACTCATAATATTGTCCTTTCTATATTCTATAATTATAGAATACTCTTTTGCTAAACAACAACTGCGTGTTTATTATATCATATTAACATAATATTTTCAAGTTTTTTCCATTTTCATTTTTCGACATTATATTTCAATTCTATCTTTAAATTTCTTTTCTACCATTTTATTTAATAGTTTATTTTCAGGCTTTTCCAACTTTTCATCCTTTTCAATTATTCTAATTGCTAAACTTTGTACCATTTTTAACATTTCTATATCTTCAAATAAATTTGCTATTTTGAATTCTGGCAAGCCATGTTGCTTTGTTCCAAAAAATTCTCCGCTTCCACGTAGTTCTAAATCTTTTTCTGATATTATAAATCCATCATTTGTTGATGTCATTATTTTCATTCTTTCCTGAACTACTTTTCCATTACCTTCATATTTTAATATACAATAAGATTGATATTCTCCTCTTCCTACTCTTCCTCTTAATTGGTGTAACTGTGCAAGTCCAAATCTCTCTGCATTTTCTACAACCATAATACTTGCATTTGGAACATTTACTCCCACTTCTATAACAGTTGTTGAAATAAGAATGTCTATTTCACCATTTTTAAATTTTTCCATTATAGCATCTTTTTCTTTTGCTTTCATTTTCCCGTGTAAGTATTCTACTTTATATTCACTAAAGGTTTCTTCTTTATATTTTTTCGTTAATTCTTCAACAGACTTTAAATCCATTTCTTCATTTTCTTCTACTAGCGGACATACAATATAAGCTTGTCTACCTTCATTTATTTGTTTTTTTACAAAATTATTTACTCTTTCTTCCATATTCTTTTTTACAGCAAAGGTATCTACCTTTTTTCTGTTTGGAGGAAGTTCATCTATTATAGATATGTCTAAATCTCCATATAATATTAGTGCTAAAGTTCTTGGTATTGGAGTTGCTGTCATAACTAATACATCTGGATTTTGACCTTTTTCAATTATTTTAGTACGTTGTTTTACTCCAAATCTATGTTGTTCATCTGTAACTACAAGCCCTAAGTTTTTAAATTCAACATTGTCCTCTAAAATAGCATGTGTTCCAATTAGAATATCTATATCTCCATTTTTTAATCTTTCTAAAATTTCTTCTTTCTTCTTTTTAGTAATGCTAGAGATTAATAGTTCGCATCTAATATCGAATTGCTCTAACATTTGCTTAAAACTTTCTAAATGTTGTGTAGCAAGTATTGCTGTAGGAGCCATTATGGCTACTTGATAACCACTTTTCACAACTTTATATGAAGCAATTATAGAAACTGCAGTTTTACCAGAGCCAACATCACCTTGAAGAAGTCTATTCATAGGCTTTACTTTTTCTAAATCTTCATCTATTTCTTCCAATACTCTTAATTGTGCTTTTGTAAGCTTAAATGGCAATTTATTTATAACATCTGACATATGTATTTCTTTATTAAAAGCTATACCATCAATTTCTTTTTTGTATTGAGATTTTAAGCTAAGAAGTGCAAGTTGCATACTTAATAACTCCTCAAACACAAGTCTTTTTCGTGCTATATTAAACTCTGTAAAATCTTTTGGAAAATGAATTGAATTTGTTGCAGAATTTATATCCATAAGTTTATATTCTTTTATTAAATAATCTGGAAGTGTTTCTTCAAGTTTATTTTTTACAAGTTCAAGTCCATTTTCTATAATTTTTCTAATATTATTTTGAGATAAGTTATATGTTAATGGATATATTGGAATTATCTTACCAGTATTTTTGGTATTAACACCTACATCATACACTGGTGAATTCATTTCAACTTTGTTTCCAATTTTTTTTACCTTACCAAAAAACTTATAAGTTTCACCTTGCTTAAACATATTTCTTAAATAACTTTGGTTAAACCACGTTATTGTACAACTTCCTGTTTCATCTCTTACTATTAATTTATAAATAGTCATTTTTCTATTTCTTGTTCTTATTTCAGAAACTCTAGCCGCTGCAATTCCTTCTATTAAAACTTCTTCGCCATCTTGTACTTCAGCAATTCTTACTGGTTTACTTCTATCTTCATAGGTTCTTGGATAATATGTAATTAAATCTTCTAATGTATATATTCCTAGCTTATTTAAAAGTTCTGCTCTATTAGGCCCAACTCCTTTTACATATTTTATTTCTTTAGATAAAATATTTTCCATAAATGCTCCTTCTTCTAAATTTACTTTTTTCCATAAAATAACATTAAAAATAAATATTTCTCGGCTCAATACGCTCGTTATAGATTCTAATAGAAATTCAAACGAGTCTCTCGCAAAACGCGCCCTCATTTAAATTTAATAAGAAACTATACACTCACTCCAATCACATTCGAAATATTGATTTTTAATTATTTTATGGTCTATAATTTAATTATTTATAACAATGTACAACTTAAATAACGATAACTTAGCTCCACGATGGTGAAGCATTTTTCTTTCGAAAACATGCAGAAAGAAAATATCCTTCACCCTACAAGATGGAGTGGACTCTTATATTTAATGAAAATTATAGTTAAACTTTTTTTACATTATAAACTAAATTCTAAAAAAAGTGTAGTTAATGAAAAAATTCCTCGCATTTTTACGAGGAATGTGTATTCTTATGTGCCGGTACACAATAAAATATTGCACGGCAAATGTATTATAAAGACATTATAATATATATCATATGCATTAGTCAATAAAAATATTTATTTTTTTATAAACATTTTTTTCATTTTATTATCTATTAAATTTAGATTTTCATCAGACAATTTTATTCCATTCAAAATATCAAATTCTGTTTTCGGATCATAAATTCTTTGCTTACTAATTACTCTAATTTGATTTATTATAGCAATACTACCAT
>USJU01000009.1 GCA_900555085.1 uncultured Clostridium sp. | reverse complement strand
TTTAGGTTTACCCCAGCCAATATTAATAATACAATTATTGTTATTATTAAGGCAATTAATGTGATAGCGGCATTGGATGTTGGAAATTTGATGTTGGATGTTTGAATGTTTGACGTTGATTTATTTATATGTTTTTGTTTTATAAACGGGTCGTCGGGGACGCCGACCCCTACAACGTTTAATTTTAATTTTTCAAATGTTCTTATATAATTTTTATTTTGATTTTTTTCTAGGCGGACAGAGGCGTCCGCCCCTACAGCGTTTAATTTATGTTTGTTGAATATTTTTACATTATACTTTTTCATTTGTTTACATCTCCTTTTTTTACATTTTTCTACTGTTTCACATACTTTTATTTTACAAAAGTTTCATTGTTTAGTCAATACATAATTTGTTGTGTATTTATTTTATTTTATCTATTTTTTGTTGTTTTATGTAATAGTTAAGTTTTACTCTTCTATTTTACATTATATATTCTTTTATTGCAATGCTAAAAATATATTTTTTTGCATTCTATATATTAATGTGTTATAATATTGTTATGTTAACTGTTGTTTTAGCACGAAAGGTAAGGTTTATCATGAATATGGAAACTGAAAATGTAATTGAAAAAATTAAGAAGGCTGTTCATCAGCCACTCAACTTTGATGATTTTAAATCATCTTGTACCAGAGAAAATACTAATTGCTTTGCTCTTGCCATTGGTTCAACGGTAACTGCTGATAGAACATTTTACCGGTTAGGTAGAATTTCTGGTAAAAAGCCGTTAGATCAAGACTTTTTCTCCATTGAAGAAGTTAAAGATTTGTTTTTAGCAGATTTGAAAGCTTTAGATTTAAAATATGAATCTTTGAATTTGCTTAATAAAAAACAGATCTTGGCTTACACCTCTGGATTAAAACTTAAAGAAAATGAGCATATTGTTGTTATGTTTGTGCAAGAAATGTCACACAACACAATTATGGATTTTCATTTTCTGAGGTATGATAACAGAGGTTGGTCTGAAATCAGAAGACAATTTCATCAGTTTGTCAGAGATGATGATGTTTCATGGCCACCTAATTGGTATGATAAGCTGGTAGGTTGTTACAAAATTACACGTTAACTGTAAGTCACGAAAAAGCATGACTTCATACACAAAAATAGAATGGCAATGCCATTCTATTTTTGTGTTACATATTTTCTTTAAACATTTTATTTAACATTTGAGGATTTGCTTTTCCTTTTGTTTCTTTCATTGCTTGCCCTACTAAAAATCCTATTGCTTTTTCTTTTCCTGCTTTATAATCTGCGACAGATTGTGGATTGCTTTCTAATACTTTTAGAACTACTTCTTTTATAGCTCCTTCATCAGATATTTGAATCCATCCTTTTTCTTTTACAATTTCTTCTGGGTCTTTTGGATTTTCAAATAATTCTTCTAAAACTTTTTTAGCAATGCTAGAACTTATTGTTCCTTTATCTATTAAAGTAATTAATTTTCCTAATTGTTCTGCATCAAAAGGAATTTCTATTGGTTCCATTTCTGTTTCATTTAATATTCTTGAAATATCTGAAATAATCCAGTTATTTACTGCTTTTGGATTGTTGCAAACTTTTATTGCTCCTTCAAATAAGTTAGATAAGTATTTTGAACCAGTTATTATGTTTGCATCTTTTTCACTTAAATTGTATTCTTCTAGATATCTTTGCTTTCTGCTTTCTGGTAATTCTGGTAAATTATTTTTTATGTTTTCTATATATTCATCTGAAAGTTTAATTGCAACTAAATCTGGGTCTGGGAAATATCTGTAATCTTGTGCATCTTCTTTATCTCTCATAGAAAATGTTTTTCCAGATACATCGTCCCATCTTAATGTTTCTTGTTCTACTTTTCCGCCATCTTCTATTAAATCTATTTGTCTATCTACTTCATATTCTATGGCTCTTGTTATACTTCTGAAAGAGTTCATGTTTTTCATTTCAGTACGTGTTCCAAATTCTGTTGTTCCTTTTTTTCTAACTGAAACGTTAACATCTGCTCTTAATGAACCTTCTTGCATTTTACAGTCTGATACTTCTATATATTCTAGTATTGATTTTAATTTTCTTAAATATTGTTCTACTTCATAAGCTGACCTTAAGTCTGGTTCTGATACCATTTCTATTAAAGGTACTCCAGCTCTGTTTAAGTCTACTAAACTTTCTCCTGAAAAATCGTCATGATTTAATTTTCCCGCATCTTCTTCAATGTGAATTCTAAGTAATCTTATTTTCTTTTTATTTCCTTCTTCATCTTCAATTTCTATGTATCCATGTTCACACAATGGTTTATCAAATTGAGATATTTGATATGATTTTGGTAAATCTGGATAAAAATAGTTTTTTCTATCGTTTTTACTATTTCTTGAAATTTCACAATTTGTTGCTAGTCCTGCTTTTACAGCATATTCAACTACTTTTTCATTTAATACTGGTAAAGTTCCTGGCATTGCCATACATATTGGACATGTATGTGTGTTTGGTGCTCCACCAAATTCTGTTGGACAACTACAGAATATTTTTGTTTTTGTTGATAATTCTGCATGAACTTCAAGACCTATAACTGTTTCATATGATTCTCTTGACATTTATTTTCCTCCTACAATTTTAGTTGATTTTTTATTACAGAAATAATCAATTAATCTAAAATTTTATCAAGGCTCCCCATTCACGCCCTTCTAACAAAATTCTAAAGAATTTTGAAGAATGTCGGAAAGGTCCCCACTTGCCTCGCAAAATTTTATCTTAATTATTATTTCTGTCTAAATTATTAATTCATAAATCAATTTCACTACGTTTTATATAATAAAATAAATTGTCTGCTATTTAGTGAATTGTGGTTTGTGGTTTTCTCTGAATTTTGTTTCTTGTTCGTATGCATAGGCTGCGTTTAGTATTTTCTTTTCTTGGAATTTGTTTCCTATTAATTGCATTCCTATTGGCATTCCTTCACTATTTACTCCACATGGTATTGATATTGCTGGTACTCCTGCAATGTTTATAGATACTGTACATATGTCTGCTAAATACATTTCTAGTGGATTGTCTGATTTTTCTCCTATATTGAATGCTGTTATAGGTGATGTTGGTGTTAGTATCACATCATATTTTTCAAATACTTCTTCAAATTTATTAGATACTAAAGTTCTAACTTGTTGTGCTTTTTTGTAGTATGCATCATAGTATCCAGATGAAAGCACATATGTTCCTAATATAATTCTTCTTTTTACTTCTGCTCCGAAGCCTTCACTTCTAGAGTTTTTAAATAATTCTTTTAAATTTGAGTAATTTTTAGTTCTATAACCATAACGTATTCCATCAAATCTTCCTAAGTTTGAGCTAGCCTCTGCACAAGCAATTATGTAGTATGTTGCTAATGCATATTCTGCAACATCTAATGAAACTTCTTCTACAATTGCTCCCATTTCTTTGTATTTTTCTATTGCTTTTTCTAATGAAGTTTTTACATCTTCATTTATTCCTTCTCCAAAGAATTCTTTTGGAACTGCTATTTTCATTCCTTTCACATCATTTTTTAAAGCTTCTGTATAATCTTCTTTTTCTTTATTTACAGAAGTTGTATCTCTTTCATCATGTCCAGCTATTAAATTTAAAAGTATTGCACTATCTGTTACATCTTTTGTAATTGGTCCTATTTGATCTAATGATGATGCAAAAGCAACAAGTCCAAATCTTGAAACTAATCCATATGTTGGTTTTAAACCTACAACACCACACAAACTTGCTGGTTGACGAATTGAACCACCTGTGTCACTTCCAAGTGCCCATGGTACTAAGTTTGCTGCAACAGCTGCTGCACTACCTCCTGAAGATCCTCCTGGAACCTTATTTAAATTCCATGGATTTTTTGTTTTCTTAAAATATGATGTTTCTGTTGAACTTCCCATAGCAAATTCATCCATATTTAATTTACCTAAATTTATCATATTTTCATTGTTTACTTTTTCAACTATTGTTGCATTATATGGAGCAATAAAATCTTCTAACATTCTTGAAGAACAAGTTGTACGAATTCCTTTTGTACATAAATTATCTTTTATACCAATTGGAATACCTGCTAATTCACCTTTAATTTCTCCACTTTCAACTTTGGCTTGTACATCTTTTGCTTGTGCTAAAGCTTCATCTGTTAATGTTGTAACAAAAGCTTCAACATCTTTTTCTTTTTCGTTTATTCTATCTACATAAGCTTGAGTTATTTCTGTAATTGTAAGTTCTTTATTTTTTAACTTTTCTTGTAACTCATGAACAGTTAAGTCTGTAATATTCATCTATTCTCCTCCTTTATTCTAGTGTTAGAAGTTTAAATATTTCATTATTTTTCAACTTCTAACTTCTAATTTATAACCTTTGGTATTTTAAACATATTTTGTTCTACTTCTTTACAATTTTGAAGTAATGCACTATTATCTTCAAATACCTTAATCTCATCTTTTCTAAAAACATTTTTAGCCTCGTTAGCACCAATAGTAATATCTAAACCTTCTACTGGAGCATTGTTAACAACATTTGCAAAATTCAAAATATCTTGCAAATTAGCTAAATAATTATCTAATTCATCATCTTTCAAATTTAAGTTAGCAAGTTTTGCTATATGCAATAACTCTTCTTTACTTACTTGCATTAAATCATCTCCTTAAAACAATATCTGCTACATTATATACTCAAACAAATAAAAAAACAAGTATAAATTTTATCTTGACAAATATTGGTATAAAATGCTAGAATAGTTAGCATAATATGTATATTATACTGCGTTTGTACAATAAAAGCTTTTAGTATTGGCTATTAGAGAGTAAGGGTCCTAGGCTGTAAGCCCTTTTAGTTAAAGCTATTTTAAGTGAAACATATTGGAGCAGTTTTTAATAAAGTGGAAAGCTTTTGCTTTCAAGTTAGGGTGGCACCGCGGAATTGTTATTTCGTCCCTACATTATATTAATTTATAATGTAGGGCTTTTTGTTTGCTTATTTTTACATTTTGTAAATTAATATATTACTATATTTTTATTTCCCTTTAAGGGTTTTTAGGAGGTTTTATTTTTATGAAAGAGAACATTTTTAGAACACATAATTGTAACGAAATTAGTTTAGATGATGTTGGCAAAAAAGTTAGAATTTCTGGTTTCGTTCAAACTATTAGAGATTTTGGAGGTCTTGTTTTTCTAGATATTAGAGATATGTATGGAATTACTCAAGTTGTTACTTCTGCTGATAGTAGCGATGTTGATTTTGCTTCTCATATTCCTATTGAATCTACTGTTTGTGTTTCTGGTACTGTTAAAAAAAGAGACCCTGAAACAGTTAACGAGAAACTAAAAACTGGTTTAGTTGAAATTGTTATTGAAGATATTAAAATTTTAGGTAAAAGAACTAAAGATTTACCTTTTGAAGTTAATACTAATCAAGAAATTAGAGAAGATTTACGTTTACAATATAGATTTTTAGATTTAAGAAACGATAAATATAAAAATAATCTTATTTTACGTGCACAAGTTTTACAATTTTTAAGAAGCCAAATGATTGAACAAGGATTTTTAGAGGTTCAAACGCCTATACTTACAAGTTCTTCTCCAGAAGGTGCTAGAGATTATTTAGTTCCTAGTAGAGTTCATGCTGGTAAGTTTTATGCACTTCCTCAAGCACCTCAACAATTCAAACAACTTTTAATGGTTTCTGGTATTGATAAATATTTCCAAATTGCACCTTGTTTTAGAGATGAAGATGCAAGAGCTGACCGTGCTCCTGGTGAATTTTATCAAGTAGATATGGAAATGGCTTATGCAACCCAAGAAGATGTTTTTAGTGTTATAGAACCTGTTATGTATAACACATTTAAGAAATTTTCTAATAAAAAGATTGCAGAATATCCATTCCCTAGAATTACTTACAAAGATGCAATGCTAAAATATGGTAGTGATAAACCAGATTTAAGAAATCCTTTAGTTATTATTGATTTATCTGACTTCTTTAGTAAATGTACTTTCAAACCATTTATTGGTAGAACAGTTCGTGCAATTAAAGTTAAAGGTCACTTATCTAAAGGCTTCCACGAAAAAATGTTAAGTTTTGCTACATCTATTGGCATGGGTGGTCTTGGTTACTTAGAAGTTCAAGAAGATTTAAGCTTTAAAGGACCTATTGATAAATTTATTCCAGACAATTTAAAGAAGGAATTATTAAAATTAGCAGATTTAGAAGTAGAAGATACAATTTTCTTTATTGCTGATAAAGAAGCTAGAGCAACAGAACTTGCAGGTCAAATAAGAACAGAACTTGGAAATAGATTAAACTTAATTAATAACGACGAATTTAAATTCTGTTGGATTGTAGATTTTCCAATGTATGAATTAGACGAAAGAGGAAATATTGCATTTAACCATAATCCATTTTCAATGCCTCAAGGAGGTTTAGAAGCTTTAAATACTCAAAATCCTTTAGATATAGTTGCATATCAATATGATATAGTTTGTAATGGTATAGAACTTTCTTCTGGAGCTGTTAGAAACCATGATCCAGAAATAATGATAAAAGCTTTTGAACTTGCTGGTTACTCTAAAGAACATATTGAAGAAAAATTTCCAGCATTATTCAATGCATTCCAATATGGTGCTCCACCACATGCAGGTATAGCTCCTGGATTTGATAGAATGTTAATGCTTTTAACAGAAAGTGAAACAATAAGAGATGTTATTGCTTTCCCTATGAATAGTAAAGCTCAAGATTTAATGATGGGTGCACCAGGAAATGTTACAAGAGAGCAATTAAGAGATGTTCACATTCAATTAGATATAAAAAAATAACATAAATATAATTTAAAATAATAAAAATGAAACGATAAAAAATCGTTTCATTTTTATTATATATATAATTTTTGTATATGTACCTTTTTACTATCTTTTATTTTGAACAAAACTCGCAAAGAATTGTACGTAATCCTATATCTAAATCTATTATTCCTTGTTTATATTCAGCATCTAAATTTATTAAATTTTGTACTATACTTCGTAATTCTTTCTTTTTAAAATAACCTGCTTGCATTTTATATTTTGTAGTTAAAAACATTTGATTTGGCTTCAAATTTAAACTAACTGCTATATTCTTATTTTCTTCTAATGCAATTGTTGTTATATATAATTTTTTAAAATGATTATATAAAGTAATTAATATTTTTTGCATTGGTTCTTTTGAATATAATAAATTATCTAATATTTGTAATGATTTGGTTATTTCTTTTTTTCCTAAATTGTCTGTTAAATCAAATATAACAGCTTGAATTTGTTTTGTACAAAGTGCATCTATGTCTTCTCTTTTTATTGTTCCGCCCTCTCCTGCATATTCAATAAGTTTACGGATTTCGTTTATTAAATCTTGCATATTTGTACCACTATTTTCTATCAAGTAATTTATATCATTGCTTGCTATTTCTACTTTATATGCCCTGCAAATTGATGATAATTTTGCATTTAATTGATTTATTTTTAAGGCTTCAAAATTACAAACCGTTCCTAACTTTTCAAGTGTATTATATAACTTGTTTTTTTCTACACTTTCTTCTACAAATATAATCACACAGTCTTTTACAATATCATTATAATTTTCTTTTATATAATTATTTATTTTTTCTATATTTTCTTCTTTTTCTTTACTTTTTCCTTTTCCACCTCTTTGAAAAATTTTTGAGTCTCTAATAGTTATTAATTTCTTTTCATAACCAAATGCAGGTGTTTCAATTTCTTGAACCAAATTTTCTACATTGTTTTCATACAAGGTTACAAAATTTATACCACTTATTGTTTCTCCAAAATTTTTCTTAATTCTTTTTAATGAAATTTCCAATAAATATGTTTCTTCGCCAAATAATAAAAATATTGTTTCTGGATTATTTTGTTTAATTTCTTTTTCTAATTGTTCTGGTTTTATTAACATCTCTAAATCTTTTCCTTTTATATTATATATTTAATGGCGGCCTTGAATGACCGCCGCAAATATTAACAAGCATTTAAATTATTTATACACTTTAGTCTTTTATTTCTATGTCTTCTTCTTTTATTTCCTCTTTTTTAGGTTCCTCTACTTTTGGTTGTTCTGCCCCACAATTTGGACAAAATTTAACATTTGCCTCTATTTCTTTATTACAACTTGGACATTGTTTTTTGTCTTTTAATTCTAAAATATCTTTTCTGTAATCTTCTATTTCATCTGCTAATACATCTATTTTAGTACATTCTTCTTTTAAGAATTCATCTAAATTTTCTTTTTCTTCTCTAACATGATTTTCATATATCTTTTTACCAATTTCTTCATATAAATCATTTATTTTAGATTTATTTTCATTTATAGCCATTTTTAATTTTGTTTCTTTAGCAATTTTGCTTGTTTTTTCAGCTGCTCCTTTATAAGTTTCACTTGCCTTTTTTCCTAATTTATCAAAAAAATCCATACTCTTTTCCTCCTATTTATATATTATAAATAAACTGGAAATATTTATTCAAATTTCCAAAATCATATTAACACTTAGATATTTTTTTGTCAAATTTGATTTATAATACATTCTATGCTATAATGCATTATGTTAAATTGTTTTTTGCATTTTAAGGAGGTACATGATGAAACAAAAATTATTTCGGGAACAAGATTTAATAAATTTAGGATTTACATTTTTGAATGAAGATTCAGAAAAAAATACTCTACCAACCTTGTGTTTAAATTCAGATATTTCTTCTATTGATGGAAATATTGATGTTGCTGTAAATCTTAGATTTGAAAAGGATTTTCATTGCAAGGGATTTATACGAGCAGTAGATGTTACTTCGTCCTCATCGTTAAGTGTTGACAATTTTATAAGTTGCCAAAACTTGAATATTGGAAAGGATTTACTAGTAAAAGACTCTCTAATATCAAAAAATGTAACTTGTCAAAACTCTTTAATTGTTATGAATAGAGTGGATGTATCTACAATAAAAGCATATTCTATAACAGTTAAGGAAAACACGGAAGCATTAGAAATAAGAGCAAAAAAATTACTTTTAGAACATTATGTTTCAGCAAGATCAATCATTATTGATTAATTTTGTTAACTTATTAAACCTCAAAAAACAGACGGATATTTCCGTCTGTTTTTTATTCACTTTTCCTATCTCTTGTCATTAACATTTGTACTGCTTTTTTAGGATCTAATTTATTATATAAAACGTCATAAACCATCTGTACTATTGGCATTTCTATGTTGTTTATTTTTGCAAGTTCATATGCTACCTCTATATTATCTATACTTTCTATTGTCATTCCCACTTCTTTTTTGGTTTCTTCTAAAGTTTTTCCTTGACCTATTAATTTTCCTGCTTTTCTATTTCTGCTGTGTTCGCTTAAGCAAGTTACTATTAAATCTCCTAAGCCACTTAAACCGTAAAAAGTATCTTTTTCTCCTCCTAAAGCAATTCCTAATCTTGAAATTTCTGTTAGGCCTCTTGTAATTAACGCTGCAAACGAATTATCCCCAAGGCCAATTCCAGCTGCTGTTCCTGCACAAAATGCTATAATATTTTTTAAAGCTCCTCCAAGTTCTACACCTTTTACATCTTTACTTGTATAAATTCTTAAATCTTTACTCATAAAGTCTTTTTGTACCATTTCTAATACATCTTCATGTTTTGAAGCTACAACAAGAACTGTTGGAACACCTATTGAAACTTCTTCTGCATGACTTGGTCCTGATAGGACTCCAATTTTTGCCTCTGGCATTTCTTCTTGAATTACCTCATCTAATGTTTTTAAAGAATCTTTTTCAAACCCCTTTGAACATATGATAATTGGTTGATTTGTAACAAATTTTTTGTATTCTTTTACAATACTTCTTGTAAATTTTGAAGGTGTAACATGTAAAATTATTTCAGAATCTTTTATTGTTTCTTCATAACTTAATGTACATTCTATTCCTTCTGGTAATGTTATATTAGGTAAAAACTTACACTTTTTTTCATTATTTATTAGATCTGCTTCTTCTTTAGCAAATGACCATATTTTTACCTTTTTTCCTTGATTTGCAAGATAAACTGCTAAGGCTACTCCCCAGCTTCCGCTTCCTATAATAGCTATATTTTTCATTGTTTTATCCTTTCGTTTATTAATATTTTATTCTATAATATGTTTTATTTTTTTCCAAATGACAATTTATTTTCTTTTCCATTCATTATTCTTTTAATATTTTCTCTATGATTAAAGCATACTATTGCTGCTAAAATAATACTAAATATAAAATATCCATTTCCTTCAACTATATAATGTGAATGTATAAATAATGTTAACACTGGAAATAGTATCGCTGCTGAAATTGAACCTAGTGAAACCATTTTTGTAACTGCCATTAATGCTAATGCAAATATTAAACAAATTAATCCTATTTGCCAATTTATCATTATTAGAACTCCTAAAGATGTTGCAACACCTTTTCCTCCTCTAAATTCGAAAAATATTGGAAATGTATGCCCTATAACAACTGCAACAGCTGCAATTTGTACTAAATAGCTTTGCCCATTAAATTCTTTTATTACATTTCCCATAATTAATGCAATAACTATTGCTACAATACCTTTTAAAATATCACACACAAGAGTAAGCGCTGCAGCTTTTTTTCCTACACTTCTAAGCATATTTGTGCTTCCTGCGTTTCCACTTCCTTTTTCTCTTACATCAAATCCAGCAAATTTTCTACTAAATATTACTGAAAAATTTATACTTCCTATTGCATATGCAATAATCGCAATTAAAATATATGGTACCATTTTTCATTCTCCTTTTTAAAATTTATCTTCTTTCTCTCTAACAATAATCCTAACCGGTGTTCCCTCTAATCCAAATTCTTTTCTTATTTGATTTACCAAATATCTTTGGTATGAAAAGTGGAATAGTTTTTTGCTATTTACGAATATAACAAATGTTGGTGGTTTTATGCTTGCTTGTGTTATGTATAAAACTTTAAGTCTTCTTCCTTTATCTGTTGGTGGTTGAACTAGAGCAATTGCTTCGTTTAACACTTGATTTAGCATTGCTGTTGATACTCTTAATGCATTATTGTCTGCTACTGTATTTATCATTTCAAATAGTTTATTTACTCTTTGTCCTGTTTTGGCTGAAATAAATATTATTGGTGCATAAGATAAATATGCAAGTTTAGCATATACTTCTTTTGTGTATTTTTCTAATGTTCCTGTTTCTTTTTCATATTCATCCCATTTATTTACAACAATTATTATTCCTTTTCCAGCTTCATGTGCTTCTCCTGCTATTTTGGCATCTTGGTCTGTAACACCCTCATTTGCATCTATCATCATTAAACACACATCTGCTCTTTCTATTGCAAGCATTGTTCTCATAACACTGAATTTTTCTATTCTTTCTTCGACCTTGCTTTTCTTTCTAATTCCAGCTGTATCTATTAAAACATATTTTCCAAATTCATTTTCAAATTCAGAGTCTATAGCATCTCTTGTAGTTCCAGCTATATTACTTACTATTACTCTGTTTTCTCCAAGTATTTTATTTACTAATGAAGATTTTCCTACATTTGGTTTTCCTATAATTGCTACCTTTGTAATTCCTGTTTCATCTTCACTTGGGTCTTTTTCTGGAAAAGATTCATATATTGCATCTAATAAGTCACCTATTCCTTTTGCATTTGCTGCAGATATTGCATATGGGTCTCCTAATCCTAAATTATAAAATTCATATATATTACTGTCTGGTTCAGTTCCAAATTCATCTGCTTTATTGCATGCAAGAATTACAGGCTTTTTAGACTTTCTTAGCATTACTGCTATGTCTTGGTCAGCTGCTGTTACTCCTTGTTTTATATCTGTTAAAAATATTATTACATCTGCAATTTCTATTGCTATATTTGCTTGTTCTCTCATTTGAGAAAGAATAATATCTTCAGATTTTGGTTCTATACCTCCAGTATCTATTACTGTAAAATTTCTTCCTCTCCAATTTGCTTCTGCATAAACTCTATCTCTTGTAACTCCTGGTGTATCTTCTACAATAGATATTTTGCTTCCTACTATGTAATTAAAAAATGTAGATTTTCCTACATTTGGTTTTCCTACTATTGCTACTACTGGTTTTCCCATTACTTACCTCTCTAAAAATTAATTTACATTATTATATAGGAAAACAATTTAAATTACAAGGATTTGAATTCAAAAATTTGCCATTTTACATAATATTTGGTATAATATATACAGTTACTGTTATTTTTCGGCTATCTACTGCCGAAATCCAAATCTAAAAAATTTTAATTTAGGAGGAAAAAGTTATGGCAAAATTAGTACGGTACAATGGAGAGAAAGTATCTTATAAAGGTTGCGATTCTCCAACAAATCTTGTAAAGGGAAAAGTTTATGAAGTCCAATTCGAAGAAGATCTTGGTTGGCAAACTAATTATAAACTGAAAGGATTAAATGGAAACTTTAACTCAGTTTGGTTTAATGAAGTTGAAATACCAGTAGTTATGGCATTATCACATAAGCATCCGGAATTACACAAACCTTTAGAGAATCTTCTTATGTTTAACAAAAATGAAGTTCGGCAAGTTCTGAAAACTACACCTGTTCAGAAAATTGAAAAAGTCGAGGGAAATGTTTTTAAAATATTAACCAAAAACACAATTTATATTATTCAGGTTGTAAGTTAATAACTTATTTCTCTTTGCACACCAAAAAACCTATTTAGATAATTCTAAATAGGTTTTTCTTTTTATTTAATTAGTTTTCTTCAGCAACTTTAACTGCTACTGCTTTTCTACCATTGTAATATCCGCATTTTGTACATGCTCTATGTGCCATTATTGGTTCGTGGCATTGTGGACATTCTGAAACGTTTGGTGTTTCTTTTTTCCATGTTGATCTTCTTGTATGTGTTCTTTGTTTTGACCATCTTCTTTTTGGTTGTGCCATTTATATTCCCTCCTCTGCTAAGATACGTGTTTATATCTATTTTTAATTTTATCTATTTTAATTGTCACTATAAGAGTATACTAGCTTTTTGCCTTTTTGTCAATAGTTATTAACTTCTAATTATTTTTATTTTAAAATTTCTTCCGCTTTTTGTAATTGTGTATCATCTTTTTCTTCAACTGTTAGAACATTTTTTACTGTTTCTGGTAAGTTTACAGTTTCATCTGGTTCTATTCCCACTTTATTTATTTTAGTTTTGTTTGGTGTAAAGTATTCATTTGTTGTAATTTTTATTCCTGTTCCATCTTGCAATGTTAATACTTCTTGTATTACACCTTTTCCATAAGATTTCGTCCCAACAATTTTTGCTATTCCATTATCTCGTAATGCTCCTGCTAATATTTCTGAAGCACTTGCTGTATTTTCATTTATTAAAACTACTACTGGTACATTTATATATTTGCTTTGTTTTGCTTTTCTTATTTCTTCTTTTTCTTTTTTATCTACTGTTATTAGTAGTTTAGAATCTTTATCTGTAAAATAATCTGCAATATTAAGAGCTTCTTCAACTAATCCTCCACCGTTATTACGTAAATCTACTACCAAAGCTTTTATATTTTTATTTGCATTTAATTCATCATATTTTTGTTTGAATTCATCTGCACAACCTTCATCAAAAGTTGAAAGTTTTAAGTATCCAATGTTATTATCTAGTGTTTTGCTTTCTACATGATTTATTTTTATATTTTCTCTTTTAATTTCTAATTCTAAACTTTCTGTTCCTCTTATAATTCCTAATTTAACAGTGGTTCCAACTTCACCTTTTATTTTGTTAGCTGCTTCTGTCATTTGCTCTCCTGTGTATTCAACTCCATCTACTTTAGAAATTATATCTCCTGGTTGTATTCCTGCATTATAAGCTGGTGTTCCATCTATTGGTGTTAATACTTTTATTACATTATTTTCTGTATCTTTTACCATATAAATTCCAATTCCTGTGAAGTTTCCTAATGTATCTTCCTCAAAGCTATCCATTTCTTCTTTAGTATAATATTCTGTGTATTCATCTCCAACAGCTTCTACATAACCTTTTAATGCTCCATCTTTTAGTTTGCTTTCATCAACATCTCCTAAATAATGTTCATCTATTATTTTCTTTATTTTATTTATAGATTTTTCTATATCACTTGTTTCTGAACTGCTATTTATGTATTTTACTAAGCTTCCACTTATAGCATAATTGTACACTATAACTGATGTTATTAATGCTGTTACTAGTGCTGTAACAAATATAAGCATTATAATTTTATAAATCTTTTGTTTTTTGTTTTCTTCCATAATTTCCTCCTAATTTTTATTTCTTATGTATTATACTATAAAAATTTTATTTGTAGTATATTTTTTTGTTTTTTTATTATATTTTATTTTTGACATAATTTGTCATATTACTACATTGTTTGATATTACTTAAATTTTTCTATTTTAATTATTTGCTTTCCTTTCTTTGATGTTCCTATTTGCTTTTTTACTACATATCTTCCTTTTCCTCTTATAGTTATTGTGTCTTCTATTTTTATTTCTTTTGAAGTTTTGGTTTCTACCATATAATTTACCAGAACTCTTTCAGATGTTATAAATGTGGTGGCTTTGTTTCTTGATATATTTGCAAGTTCTGCTACTATACTATCTAATCTTAATGATGGTACTATTATTGTTATTTCTTCTTTTTGTATATTTGGTTTCCTTAAGTTTTCTATTTCAATTTGTTTTATTTCGCTTTTTGAAAATCTTTTTAGTTCTGGTAAGTTTTGTAGTAAGAATTTTAGTACATCTGGTTTTACTAAAATGTCTGCTCCATCATCTGCTACAATTATATCTCCAATTTTTTCTCTTTTTACTCCAAGTTTCATTAAACCACTTAAATAGTTTTTGTGTACATACTTTCCATGCATTTCATTTGGCAATTCAATTCTTACAGTGTTTATGTATTGATTACAATTCGGAATTTTTTCTTGAAATATGTTTTCTAGTTTTTCAGGATAAAATAATATTAATTTTCTTTCTGCAGCCTCAAATCCACCATATAGAATATAGTTTTCTTCTTGTATTTTATTTAATATTTCTTTTACTATTTTTTGTTCATACATATTCAAAAAGTCAGTTATTTCTACTCTATTTTTTCCTTTTACAAACTTTATTTTATCTAACACTTTAGAAATTAACAATTTTTCTTCTTCATTATATTTTTTTAATAATTCTTGCTTATTCATTTATCACCTATACATATAAACTTTTTTCTAATATTTTAGCACAGTTATTTGCAATGTTTTCAGCATCTAAGCCATATATTTTTTCTAATTCTTGTGGTGTTCCGTGTTTTATGAATTTATCTGGATAACCAAATTTTTTAACTTTAGCTTGTATATCTTTTTCGACTATTAATTCTTCTATTTTTGTACCTAATGCTCCTTCTATAATATTGTCTTCTATTGTTATTACAGCTTTTGTTTTATTTATTGAGTTGGTTATTGTTTCTTCATCCAACGGTTTTAGAAATCTTGCATTTATTACTTCTGCATTAATTCCTTTTTGTTCAAGAATATTTGCTACTTCTATAGCTCTTGCTACCATTTTTCCTATAGCTATTATAGATATATCTTCTCCGTTTTTTATTATATCTGCTTTTCCTTGCTGTATATCTTTTGATTCATCAAATTTAATTTTAGCTTCTCCGCCTCTAGGGTATCTTATTAAAATTGGTTTTTCTGCTTTAACTGCATATTCCATCATTTTTTCTAATTCTTTAAAATCTTTTGGTGCTAATATTTCTAAATTTGGAACAATATTAAAGAAAGATAAATCGTATATTCCTTGATGCGTTTCTCCATCATTTCCTACTATTCCTGCTCTATCCGCGCACATTATTACAGGTAACTTTTGCAAACAAATGTCATGAATTACCTGGTCGTATGCTCTTTGGTAGAAGGTTGAATATATTGGAACTACTGGTATTAAGCCATTTTTGGCCATTCCTGCTGCCATTCCTAATGCATGTTGTTCAGCAATTCCTGCATCAAAAAATCTTTCTGGAAATTCTTTGCTGAATTTTGAAAGTCCTGTTCCATCTTTCATTGATGCAGTAATTGCAACTATTCTTTTGTTTTTCTTTGCTAGTTCAATTAATTTGTCTCCAAATGCTTTTGAATAATCTTTCGTTTTTTCCTTTTTTGGTGTTCCATCTTTTATATTAAAACTTGATGTTGCATGAAATTTATCTGGATTTTCTTCTGCCGGTTTATAGCCTTTTCCTTTTTTAGTTACTACATGTATTAATATTGGGCCTTCTAAGTTTTTAGCAATCTTTAATATACTTTCCATTTTTTCTATATCGTGTCCATTTACTGGTCCAATATATCTAAATCCCATATCTTCAAACATCATATTAGGTATTAATAATTGTTTTAAACTATATTTAATTTTTCTTACAATATGTATTATTTTATTGCCTATATAGGGTATTTTTTGAACTACTTTTTTTATATAATTATTGGATTTTGTATAGAATTTTCTTGTTCTTACTCTATTTAAGAACATAGCAATTCCACCAACGTTTTTAGAAATACTCATCTCATTATCATTTAATATAACAATTAAATTTGTTTTTGAACTACCTGCATCATTTAAAGCTTCTAATGCCATTCCCCCTGTTAAAGCTCCATCTCCTATTACAGCAATACATGAGTATTTTTCATTTTTTATATCTCGTGCTTTTGCCATTCCAAGTGCAACAGAAATAGATGTGCTACTATGTCCTGTATTAAAGCAATCTGCTTCGTTTTCTTCAACTTTTGGGAAACCTGCTATACCATTTAATTGCCTTAAAGTTTTTAGTTCTTCTTTTCTTCCTGTTAAAATTTTGTGTACATAAGTTTGATGACCTACATCCCAAACTATTTTGTCTTCTAGCAAATCAAAAACACTGTGCAGGGCTATTGTAAGTTCCACTACCCCTAAATTAGAAGCTAAATGACCACCATTTTCAGATACAACTTCTATTATGTATTTTCTTATTTCATCACTTAATTGATATTTTTTGTTATAACTTAATTTTTTTAAATCTTTTGTATTGTTTATATTGTCTATTAGATTTTCCATTTTGCTCCTTCTTTTTCTTAACATCTATTTTCATAGTTTTTTAGCCTTCTTAAGAATATTTTGCCTTATTATAATACCATATATTTGTTTATTTTTAAAGTTATTTTTATAAAAATAGCACTAATACATGAATTTTGAGCCGATGGATCATAGATCCTACCCGGCTCATTCTTTTTATTCATTTTATTTCTTTACTTTTTATTTTTTATTGTATAAACATTGCATCTCCAAATGAGAAAAATCTATACTTTTGTTTTACCGCTTCTTCGTAAGCTTTCATTATATATTCTTTTCCTGCTAGGCTTGAAACTAACATTAATAAAGTTGATTGTGGTAAATGAAAATTTGTTATTAATGCATCTAAACATTTAAATTTATAACCTGGATATATAAATATTTTTGTATCGCCTTCTGTTTCGCAAACCATTCCATTTTCATCTGCTACTGTTTCTATCACTCTGCAAGATGTTGTTCCTACTGCAATTATTCTACCACCATTTTTCTTTGTTTCATTTATAATTTCTGCATCTTCTTTTTTTATATAATAATGTTCTGAATGCATTTCGTGATTTTCTACTTTTTCTTCTTTTACTGGTCTAAAGGTTCCTATTCCAACATGTAATGTAACATTTGCAATTTTAACACCTTTTTCTTCAATCTTTTTTAATAGTTCTGGAGTGAAGTGTAGTCCTGCTGTTGGTGCAGCAGCAGAACCATTATATTTTGCATATACTGTTTGGTATCTATCGTTTTCTTTTAATTCTTCATGTATATATGGTGGTAATGGCATTAAACCAATTTCATCAAGTATTTCATTAAATATACCTTCGTATTCGAATTTAACTTTTCTTGTTCCTCCTGGCATTATATCTAATATTTCAGCAACTAATTTTCCCTTACCAAATACAACCTTTGTTCCTACATGTAATTTATTTCCTGGTCTTACTATTGTTTCCCATATATCGCCTTCTATATTATTTAATAATAAAAATTCTACCTTTGCACCTGTTTCTTTATTTCCATATATTCTAGCTGGTAATACTTTTGTATTATTTCTTACTAGGCAATCTCCTGGTTGTAAATAGTCTATTATATCTTTGAAAGTTTTATGTTCTATTGTTTTTCCTTTTCTATTCAAAACCATCAATCTAGATTCGTCTCTTTTTTCTAAAGGTGTTTGTGCTATTAACTCTTCTGGTAAATTATAATTAAATTCTGAAACGTTCATTTTATACTCCTGTAATAATTATTATATTTTTTCTACATCTATTTTTAAAGTTTCATCATTAACTTTTATTTCTTGATATTCTTTATTTTCTTTATTGTATTTTACTTCTACAGCTAATGTATCTTTCTTTATAGATTCTTCATTTTCTTTAATTATTCTTTCTAGTTCTTTGTTATCTGCTACATATAAAGTTATTCTATCTAATACTTCAAATTCTTTTTCTTTTCTCATATTTTGAACTTTAGATAAAATTTCTCTTACATATCCTTCTTCTTTTAGTTCTTGAGTTATATGTGTATCTAAGACTACACCTATTTCTCCTTCTCCGCTAAATGCAAATCCTTCTTTTCCTTGCATTGTTATTAATAGATTATCTGCATTTAATTCTATTTGAGTATCTTCTACTTCTATATATTCTACTCCACCATTTTTTACTGTATTTGCTAAATCCATTTGATTTTTTTCTGATATTGCTTGTTTTATTTTTGGTATTAATTTTCCATATTGTTTTCCTAGCACTGGTAAATTTGGTTTTATTTCAAAGTCAACATATTCAGACATTTCTGCTCCAAGTTCAACTTTTTTAACGTTTAATTCTTCTTTAACAATTTCTGAATAATATTCTGGTAAAGTATTTATAGAAATTAGCATTTCTGATAATGGTTGTCTGTTTTTAATATTTGCACTATTTCTTGCACTTCTACCTAATTTTACTATTTTATAAGCTAAATCCATTTCATTTTCTAGTTTTTTATCTATTACACTTTCATCTACTTCAGGCCATAAGCATAAGTGAACACTTTCTGGAGCTTTTGAGTCTAATCCAACAACTAAGTTTTGGTATATTTCTTCTGTTATAAATGGCACAAATGGTGCTGCAATTTTACATAGTGTTGTTAATACTTTGTATAATGTAACATATGCTCCTATTTTTTCATCACTTAAGTCGCTTCCCCAATATCTTTCTCTATTTCTACGAACATACCAATTTGAAAGTTCATCTGTAAAGTTTTCTATTGTAAGTGCTGCAGCTGTTATATCGTATTTATCTAATTTTTCATCTACTTCTTTTACTAATGTATTTAATTTAGAAATTATCCATTTATCCATTACATTTGTTAATTTAAAGTTTGCATATTCTAATGGATTAAATTTATCTATTTCTGCATATAAAACGTAGAATGAATATACATTCCATAATGTACTTAAAAATCCTCTTTGTGTTTCTTGTACATTTTCTAATGATAAACGTGTTGGTAACCAAGGTGCACTTACTGTGTAGAAATGCCATCTTGTTGCATCTGCTCCAACTGTATTTAATAATAACATTGGATCTACACCATTACCTTTAGATTTAGACATTTTTTGTCCTTTTCCATCTAAAACATGTCCTAAAACTATACAATTTTCAAATGGAGTTTTTCCAAATAATGCTGTTCCAATAGCTGTTAATGTATAGAACCATCCTCTAGTTTGGTCTATTGCTTCTGATATAAATTGTGCTGGAAAATGATTTTCAAACACTTCTTTATTTTCAAATGGGTAATGTAATTGTGCAAATGGCATTGAACCAGAGTCAAACCAGCAGTCTATAACTTCTTTTGCTCTTTGCATTTCTTTTCCACATTTTGGACATTTTAAATGAACATTATCTATATATGGTTTGTGTAATTCTATTTCATCTGGACAATCTATTGCTTTTTCTTTTAATTCTTCTATACTTCCTATACATTCTTTGTGTCCACAGTTTTCATCTGGACAAGTCCATACTGGAAGTGGAGTTCCCCAATATCTATCTCTTGAAATTCCCCAATCTATAACATTTTCTAAGAATTTTCCAAATCTTCCTGTTCTTATTGTATCTGGATACCAGTTTACTTTATTGTTATTTGCAACTAATTCATCTCTTAGCTTGCTCATTGCAACAAACCAGCTTTCTTTTGGATAATAAAGAAGTGGTGTATCACATCTCCAACAGTGTGGATAAGAGTGCATATGTTTTTCTGTGCTGAATAGTTTGTTTTCATTTTTTAGCCATTCACATATTCCTTCGTTACAATTTCTAACAAATTTTCCTGCCCATGGTGTAACTTCTGGTACAAATTTTCCTGATTTATCTACTAAGTTTACAAAGGCTATTCCGTTTTGTTTAGAAACAAAGCTATCGTCTTCACCATAAGCTGGTGCAATATGAACTATACCTGTACCATCTGTAAGTGTTACGTAATCTCCATGAATTACTTCAAATGCTTTTCCTTCTACTTTTGCAAATGGCATTAATTGTTCGTATTTAACTCCTAATAGTTCTTCACCTTTAAATTCTTTTACTAATTCATATTCTTTATCTTTTAATACAGTTTCAATTAAGTCTTTTGCTAGAATATAATTTTCGTATTTTGGTTCTTCTTCATTTCCTACATTTACTTTTACTTCTGCATATGTATAAGATTTATTTACACATAATGCTAAGTTTGAAGGAAGTGTCCATGGTGTTGTTGTCCAAGCTAGGAAATATTTATTTTCTTCTCCAACAATTTTAAATTTTGCAATACAAGTTAAATCTTTTACATCTTTATATCCTTGTGCAACTTCGTGTGATGAAAGTGCTGTCCCACATCTTGGGCAATATGGCATTACTTTATGTCCTTCATATAGTAAACCTTTTTCCCACATTTGTTTTAAAGCCCACCAAACAGATTCTATATAATCATTGTGGTATGTTACATATGGGTGTTCCATATCTACCCAATATCCAACTTTGTTTGTCATTTCTTCCCACATATGAACATATGTAAATACACTTTCTTTACATTCTTTTACGAATTTTTCTACACCGTATTCTTCTATTTGTTGTTTTCCTGAAATTCCAAGTTTTTTCTCTATTTCAAGTTCAACAGGAAGTCCATGTGTATCCCATCCTGCTTTTCTATCTACATGGTAACCTTTCATTACTTTGTATCTTGGGATTATATCTTTCATAACCCTTGTTTCAATATGACCAACGTGTGGTTTTCCATTTGCTGTTGGTGGTCCATCGTAAAATGTGAAGTATCTTTTTCCTTCATTCATAGCAAAGTTTTTCTTTACTATGTCTTTTTCTTTCCATACTTTTGCAACATTTTGTTCCATTCCAACAAAACCATCTTTTAATTCTACTTTTTTGTACATAATAACCTCCTATTTTATAAATTATTTAT
>USJU01000008.1 GCA_900555085.1 uncultured Clostridium sp. | reverse complement strand
ATCTTTATAATGTCAATCAATTTTTGGAAAGCAGGAGGTAAAAATAAATGCCGGCAAGATTGTATGCCTTTGTGCCGGAAGAGCAGAACCTATCCAATGCAGAGCGGGAACAACTGATTGAAGGACTGGAACGGGAATTAGATGAATATTATGAACAAAAATGATTATATAGATATTATAAATATATTAAAAAAAACATACCCAGAAGCTAAATGTAGCTTGGATTTTAATAAACCTTTCGACCTTGTTGTTGCGGTTATGCTTTCGGCTCAATGCACAGATGAAAGAGTAAACAAAACTACTCCAGAATTATTTTCTAAATATCCTACTATAGAAAGTTTTGCAAATGCCGATATAACGAATTTAGAAAAAATGATACATCCATGTGGATTTTATAAAAATAAAGCAAAAAATATTATAGAAACGGCAAAAAAGGTTTTAAACGATTTTGGCGGAATTGTTCCTTCTAATATGGAAGATTTACTTACACTTCCAGGTGTTGGTAGAAAAAGTGCTAATGTTATTATGCTTGAAGTATTTGGCATTGCTCAAGGAGTTGCTGTAGATACACATTGCAAACGTATTTCTAATAGATTAGGATTATCAAAAGAAAGTGATCCAACAAAAATTGAATTTGATTTAATACAAAAATTTCCTCCTGAAACTTTAAAAGATGTAAATCATTTATTTATGTATTTTGGTAGAGATATTTGTACTGCACGAAATCCAAAATGTGAACAATGTCCTTTAAGAAATTTCTGTAAATCATAAAATATATCTTTATTGGCAATTTTCATTGACAAAATTCCAATAAAGATATATATTTTTTGTATAATTTTTTACAAGGGAGGAAAAAAATGTTAAGAAACACAAAAACAAAAGTATTATTAAGTTTATTTTTAATAATTACATTAATTTCAACATTTAGTTTCGCAGAAAATGAAACAACTAACGAAACAACAACAGACACAGAAGTTACTTCATCTGAAACAGGCGATACATCAGACGCAATAGATACTACATCAACAGATGGTGCTGAAAACGCTGTTACTACTGAAGGAAGTTCAGATCAAACTCAAAAAGATGTACATGAAGGAGATTTATATTTAACAGGTGAAGATGTTACTATGGATCAATTAGTTGATGGTAACGTTTACATTATGGCAAATAATGTAACTGTAACTGGTCAAATAGCTGGTAACTTATTTGTATTAGCTAATAAAGCTACATTTACAGATGCTTACATACAATCATCAGTTTACTTATGTGCAAATGAAGTTAATTTCAAAGCAGTTGCAAATAGCTTATATGCATGTTGCAATACTTTAGAAATACCAACAGATTATGGAGTTTATAGAGATTTAAAATGTTATAGCAATTCTTTAACACTACTTGGAATTATTGGTAGAGATGTAGAATGTAATGTAGCAAGTTTAAATCTAGAAAAAGATGGTGCAAAAGCAAATATATATGGAAATTTAAATTATAGTAGTGCAAAAGAAATTCAAGTTCCAGATGGAGCTGTACAAGGAGAAACAAAATATACACAAATTGCTAAAAATGAAAATGATACAAAAGTATCAGATTACTTAATTGGAGCAGCATCTGCTGTTATCTTCACATTAGTAGTTTATGGATTAGCATTATTATTTAGTAAAAATTCAATTGAAAAATGTACAAAAATTGCATCTAAAAAAATCTTACCAGCATTTGGTATTGGTTTACTTGCATTAATAGTTGTACCTATTGTAAGCTTTTTATTATTAATTAGTGTTGTTGGAGTTTCAGTTTCTTTAGTATTACTATTGTTCTACGGATTATTACTTACAATTTCTGTTTCAACATTAGTTATATCTTTAGCAAACATTATTGCAGAAAAAATGAAAATTTCAAATGCTTGGTTAAAAGCTTTATGTGTTGCTATTGTTTCATTATTAGCTTATGTTTTAGAAGTAATTCCTTATGGAATAATACTTAGAATATTATTTATTACTTTCGGTTTCGGAATATTAATAATGAACATGTTTTTCAAAAATATAAGTTTTGAAAAAAAAGAAAAACAAAATAAATCTGAAAAATAGAAAATAAAAAACCACAAAATTTAATTTTGTGGTTTTTTTGCGGGTCGTCGGGGACGCCGACCCCTACAACGTTTGACATTAGTTATTTTTAACATTGTTTATTCGGGTCGACAGAGGCGTCGACCCCTACATCGTCTGGCATGATTTTATTTTACATTATTTTTTTAATTCATTTATTATTTGTTTAAAATCTTCTGAATCTATAATGGCAGTTCCTGCTACAATTATATTTGCTCCTGCTTGTTTTACCTTTTCTACATTATTTATATTTATTCCACCATCTGCTTCTATGTCTATATCTAAATTATTTTCTTCTATATACTTTTTCAATTCTGCTATTTTATCTATTGTGCATTCTATTAGCTTTTGTCCGCCTTTTCCTGGTTCTACTGTCATTATTGTTACTTGATGCAAATATGGTAAATATTCTGTTATTTCTTCTATTTTTGTATTTGGTTTTATTGCTATTCCTGCTTTGCAATTATTGGATTGTATATATTTTATTATATCTATTACTTCTTGTTTTGTTTTCAAAGCTTCTATTTGAAATGTTATTGTATTTGGTTTGAATACTAAAAATTTATCTACATATTCTTTTACATTTTCAACCATTAAATGTACATCTAATGGTATTAATGTTATATGATTTAAATATTCTGAATATTTTTCCATTTTAGCTGTTGTATCTGCTTCTACAAACTTTCCATCCATAACATCTATATGAAAATAATCTGTATGTGCTGTTTCTAAATCGTAAAAAGTTTTCATACTTTTTTCTGAATCTACACTTAAAATTGATGTTGATATTTCTACCATTTGTGTTCCTCCCTATCTTTTAATTCTTCATATATTTTTATATATCTTTCATAACGATTTTGAGATATTTTATTTTCTTTTAGTGCTTGCTTTATTCCACAGTTTTCTTCTTTTATATGTGTACACCCTACAAATTCACAATTTTCTATATACTCTTTAAATTCCACAAAATACTCTGCTAAGTTTGTGGTTTCTATTTCATATATATCAAATGTAGAAAATCCTGGTGAATCTGCAATAAATGTATTTTCCTCTAATTCATATAATTTAACTGTTGTTGTTGTATTTTTTCCTCTTTCATTTTTTGAGCTTATTTTTCCTTCTAAAGTTAAATTATCTTCAAATAAATCATTTAACAATGTAGATTTGCCTACCCCTGAGTTGCCTGAGAATACGCTTATTTTGTTTTTTAAAACATTCCTTAGTTCGTATATGCCTATGTTCTTTTTTGCATTTGTTTCTATTATTTCATAATTTGTAAATTTATATTGTTCTTTTATTTCTTCTGCAATTTCTTTTGCTAAATCTATTTTATTTATAACAATTACTGGTCTTATATTCATATACTCTGCAAAAACAAGTTGTTTATCTAGCATTAATAAATCTGGTTTTGGCATTTTGCTAGATATAACTAACACAATTTGATTAATATTGGCAATTTTAGGCCTTTTTATGTAGTTTTTTCTTGGTAGAATTTCTTCTATAACACCTGTTTTTTCTTCTATTTTTGTTATTTCAAAATTAACCTTATCTCCTACAACTGGCTTTATATCATCTTTTTTTAATTTTCCTCTTGCATCGCATGTATATAGTTCGTTTTCACATATTATTTTAAAAATATTTGAAATATTTTCTATTATTATTCCTTGTTTCATTTTTCTCCTTTATATAGAAAGGGCACGGTGCACCGTGCCCCTACATTTTTTATTGTGCTGTGTATGTTGTTTGTTTACTTAAGTCTAATTCTGTTGTTCTTGTGTAACTTGCTCCATTTCCATCTTGTATATTTACAACTATTTGTACTTTTCCTTTTCCTGAAAAGCTTGTTGATATTGCTGTTGAGTTTTTGTCTACATTTGATTGTGTATATACACTTGTTCCATCTACTTTTATATCTATTTTTGCTTTTTTGTCTGTATCTGTTAAGTCTGTATCTGATGAATCGTATCCACCTGTTATGCTTTTAACATTTACTGTTACTGTTCCAGATTTTGATTCTGCTTTATTTACTGTTATTGTAACTGTTGTTCCCTCATCAACTTTTTTACCAGATTCAACATTTTGTTTTAATACTATTCCTTCTGTTTTTGAACTATCTTCTTCATAATTTACTGTTACCTTTAGTTTTGCACTTTCTAAGGCTGTTCTTGCTTCGTTTTCTGTTTTACCTGTAACACTTGGAACTGAAACTTGTGTTATTCCTGTTCCTGTACTTACTGTTATTGTTACTGTATCTCCTGCGTTTATTTCTTTATTTTCTGCTATGTCTTGATTTATTACATAACCTTCTTCAACTTTTTTACTTGTTTCTTCTTTTATTTCAACTTTTAGTCCTAAATCTTCTAATGTTTTTATTGCTTCTTCTTTTTCCATTCCTGTAACTTTTGGAACTTTTACTAATTCTGTTCCTTTACTAATTTTTAATTTTACTGTACTTTTTTCTTTTATTTTAGAATTTTCCTTAAATTCAGGGTCTTGTGAAATAACTTTTCCTTCTTCTACATCTGCTGAAAATTCTTCTTCAAACTCTAATTTTACTTTTATTTTATCTGCTTCTTTTTGTGCCTCTTCTTTTGTCATTCCTACAAAGTTAGGTAAGTTTACATCTTGATTAAATACCAATTTTGATACTAAAGCTGTTCCTCCAAACGCGATAGCAAATAATAATATTGCTCCAATAAAAAATGATAAAACTTTATGGTTACTTATAAATTTTTTAAATTTATTTTCATCTTTTTTATTATTTCTTTTTGTTCTTATTTCTTCATCTTCTAGTGGCTCAAATCTTTGAGTTTCAAAATTTCCTCCTGCTGTTCTTAAGTTTACAAAATCTCCATCTGGTCTTTTTAAAGCCATATTTATATCATTTAACATTTCTGTTGCAGATTGGTATCTAAGCCCCGTATCTTTTTGCATTGCCTTCATTATTATATCGTTTACAGCTTTTGGAATATCTGGATTCAATTCCATTGGTTCTATTGGTTCTTCTTGCATATGTTTTAGTGCAACTGAAACTGCTGTATCTGCATCAAAAGGAACTTGGCCTGTAAGCATTTCGTACATAACAACACCTAATGAGTATATATCAGATTTTTCATCTGTATATCCACCTTTTGCATGTTCAGGTGAGAAATAGTGTACTGAACCTATTGTTGCTCCAAAGGCTGTTATTGTTGAATTTGATACAACTTTTGCTATTCCAAAGTCTGTTACTTTTGCTATACCATCTTCTGTAATTATTATGTTGTGTGGTTTTATATCTCTATGTATTATTTTATTTCTATGTGCTGTTTCTAATGCAGATGCTATTTGAGAAGCTATATTTAAAGACCATTTCCATGGCAATTTTCCATCTTCATTAATTATTTGTTTTAAAGTTTTTCCTTTTATTAATTCCATTACAATATAATATAAATTATCTTCGTGGCCTACATCATATATAGAAACAATATTTGGATGTGTTAAGCTTGCTGCAGATTGAGCTTCTGCTGCAAATCTTTTTATAAATTCTTCATCTGTAGTAAATTCATCTCTTAAAACTTTTACTGCTACATATCTGTTTAAAACGTGGCATTTTGCTTTATATACAGTCGCCATTCCACCGTTCCCTATTTTTTCTATAATTTCATATCTATTACCTAACATTTTACCTTCTAGGTTCATATTCATCTCTCCCCTTAATCATTATATACGATAAGTGCTGTTATATTATCATATCCCCCATTATCATTTGCTTTTTGTATTAGCATTTCTGAAGCATTTTCTTTATTATTTGTTATAATATTAAAAATTTCTTGTTCATCTATCATATTAGTTAAACCATCTGATGACATAAGTATTATATCATCTTTCAAAAATCCTCTTACAAATACATCTGGTTCTATATATTCTGTACATCCTAGGGCTTTCATTAACATGTTTTTCTTTGGATGTGTTTTTGCTTCTTCTCTTGTTATTTTTCCATCTTTTACAAGTGTTTCTACATAACTATGGTCATTTGTAAGCTTTCTAATTATATGCTTTCGTATTCTATATATTCTGCTATCTCCTATATGTCCAATATACATTTTATTTTCATATAAGAAACATATTTCCATTGTTGTTCCCATTCCTTTTAGTGCTTCATCTTCTTTTGACTTTTCATATACTACCATATTTGCATATTGCATTCCGCTTTTTATAAGTTCTGCAATACTTTCTCTATCTTTAGGTGTACTAATAAAATTTGTTTCTATATAACTTTTTGCTGCTTTTATTGCTAAACTGCTTGCTATTTCTCCACCATTATAGCCACCCATTCCATCTGCAACAATAAATAATTTCAAGTCATCCTCTTCTTGTGGCACATAATATGAATCCTCGTTTAAATCTCTTGCTTTTCCAACATCCGTTTTTACTAAAACTCTCATCAATTCACCTCTTTATCTTTTATATTTTTTCTTCTTAATTGTCCACAGGCTGCATCTATATCTGATCCAAGTTCTCTTCTAACGGTTGCAACTATACCATTATCATTTAAATAATCTCTAAATTTTAGTATATTTTCATTTGAACTTTTGGTATAATTTCCATTTTCTATTTTGTTTATAGGAATTAAATTTACATGACAATTCATTCCTCTTAATAGTTTTACTAATCTTTTTGCATCTTCTAGATTATCATTATTTTCTTTTGCCAAAGCATATTCAAAAGAAATTCTTCTATTTGTTTTTTCTAAATAATATTTACAAGCTTTTATTAATTCTTCTATATTATAACTATTATTTACTGGCATCATACTGCTTCTTATTTCATCTGTTGTTGCATGTAATGAAATAGAAAGTGTACATTGAAGCTTTTCATCTGCTAGCTTATATATTTTTGGAACTAACCCACTTGTAGAAATACTTATGTGCCTAGCTCCTATATTAATTCCTTTTTGATTATTTATTATACCTATTGCATTTATAACATTATCGTAGTTATCTAGCGGTTCGCCTATTCCCATAAATACTACATTTGAGATTTTTATATTTTCATCTCTTTCAACTGCTAAGAGTTGTTCTACAATTTCACCTGAACTTAAACTTCTTATAAATTTTATTCCTGTAGATGCACAGAACTTACATCCCATTTTACAGCCTACTTGTGATGAAACACATAAACTATAACCATGGTGATAACTCATTAATACTGTTTCTATCATGTTTCCATCTAAAATATCAAATAAGTATTTTATAGTTCCATCCTTTGACTTTTGCTTTCTTTCTATTTTATATATACAAAGCGAAAAGTTTTCTTTTAATTTTTCTCTTAAGTCTTTAGATAAATTGGTCATTTCATCAAAACTTGTTACATTTTGTCCATAAATCCATTTAAAAACCTGTTCTGCTCTAAATGGCTTTTCTTCAAGTTTTATAAACTCTTCTTTTAGCTCATCTAAATTAAAATCTTTTATATTTTTCATTTTCTCTTCTTTCATTTATTTTTCCAAATTACTTATACCACAAAAGAGTTTTTTTTTCAACGTTTTTGGTAAAAAAAAATGGCGGTCAAAAGACCGCTAGTATAAATTTTATTTTAATTGGTTTGCAACTTCTTCTGCAAAGTTTTCTTCTTTTTTCTCTATTCCTTCACCTTTTTCGAATCTTGCAAATCTTACTATTTCTGCATTGTTTTCTTCTAATACTTTAGATACTTTTTTTTCTGAATCTTTTACAAAGTCTTGTTCTACTAGACATATTTCTCCGTAGAATTTACCAAGTCTTCCTTGTACCATTTTTTCTGCTATTTCTGCTGGTTTTCCTTCATTCATAGCTTGTGCTTTTAGTATTTCCATTTCTTTTTCTACTCTTTCAGCTGGTACATCTTCTCTTTTTAAGAATTCTGGTTTTGCTGCTGCAATCTGCATACATATATCTTTTGCAATTGCTTTATCTCCTTTATCAAAATCAACTAATACAGCTATTTTTCCATCTCCATGGATATATTTTTCTACTAATCCTGTAGATTCAAATCTTTCGAATCTACGAATGTTCATATTTTCACCTATTTTTGCTATTTTATCTGTTAAAACTTCTTGTACTGTTTTTCCTGCTTCTGTTATTGATTCTTGTGCTAATAATTCTTCTACATTAGCTGGATTTTTTTCTGCAACTTGTTTTGCAACATCCATAACAAATGTTTTAAATTCTTCGTTTTGTCCAACAAAGTCTGTTTCTGAGTTTACTTCTACTATTGCTCCAATTTTTCCATCTTCTGAAATATAGCAATCTACTAGTCCTTCTGCAGCTACTCTATCAGATTTTTTTGCAGCTTTAGCAATTCCTCTTTCACGAAGTAATTCCATAGCTTTTTCCATATCTCCATCTGTTTCTGTTAATACTTTTTTGCAGTCCATCATTCCTGCACCTGTTATTTCTCTTAATTCTTTAACTTGGCTTGCTGTTATCATTTATTAATTCCTCCTTAAATAAAATATAAAATAAAAAGGTGGACAAGAATGTCCACCATAATTAACATTTATTCGGGCCGTCGGGGACACCGATCCCTAAACCTATATTAAGTATTTTATTATTCAGCTGTTTCTTCAACAACTTCTTCTATACTTTTTTCTGCATTTTCTGAAACTTCTTCAGCAACTTCTTGTGCATCTTCAAAAGTTTCTCCTTGTTTTCCTTCTATTATAGCATTTGCCATAACATCTGCTATTAATTTAACAGCTCTTATAGCATCATCATTTCCAGGAATTGGGTAATCTAAGTCTTCTGGATTACAGTTTGTATCTACTAAACCAACAACTGGTATATTTAATTTTTTAGCTTCTAATATTGCTGTTGCTTCTTTTTTAGGATCTACTAAGAAAATTATATCTGGAATTGTTTCCATTTCTTTAATTCCACCTAAGTTCTTTTCTAGTTTTTCCATTTCTTTTTTTAGATTTATAACTTCTTTTTTAGGTAATACTTCAAAAGTTCCGTCTTGTTCCATAGCTTCTAAGTCTTTTAATCTTTGAACTCTTGCTTTAATTGTTTTAAAGTTTGTAAGCATTCCACCTAACCATCTTTGGTTAACATAGAACATACCACATTTAACTGCAGCTTCTTTCATACATTCTTGTGCTTGTTTTTTTGTTCCAACAAATAAAACTGTTTTACCTTCCTCAGCTTGTTCTTTCATAAAGCTGTAAGCTTCATCTAATTTTTTAGATGTTTTTTGTAAATCGATTATATGGATTCCATTTCTAGCTTGGAATATGTATTCAGCCATTTTAGGATCCCATCTTCTAGTTTGATGTCCAAAGTGAACACCTGCTTCTAGTAATTGTTTCATTGCAACTACTGCCATTTTAAATTCCTCCTCTTAGTTTTATTTCTTCCATAAAGTATTAACATTTAAGAAGACTTAAAATATTTTTTAAGCACTTTTCTTAAACTAGCTTTATGTGTTTAATTAACGTTTGTAATTATAACACAAAGCTTGCACAAAATGCAAGCTTTTAAACTATATTTTTTTCTTTATTACTTTTAATCTAGAAAATTCTTCTCTTTCTCTTTCTTCTAAAATGCCTTCTATTGTTTTTATTTGTTGTTTTTCTTCTGGTATTATTATATCTTTTAAAGCATTAGACCTTTTCTTTACTTTTTCTATTGCTTTATTTATTCTTAATATTGTATTTTCTATTTCTGCAAGCTCTATTATTTCTGTTTTTATTTTTGTAAATATTTCTATTGCTTCATCTACTTGTATATTTGTATTATATAGTCCAATCATTGTTTTTTGTTTTTGTTTTTCATATATTATAGATGGTATTTCTACTCCCATTACTGTTTTATATTTTATATCAATTTTCTGTTTAAAATCAACCTCTTCAGAGATATCTTTTAATTCTTCCAAACCTATATCTATGCTAGCAATTTTTATTTTGTTTATTCCTTCATTAAATAGTTTTTCTAAATTTTCTCTTTTTTCTTGTAAGTTCTTTTTATGCTTTTCTTTTTCCATTTCTAAAATTATTTTTTTCTTTTCTAATAATTCTTGCCCTTGTGATGATAGTTTTAGTTTTTCTTTTATTTTCATTAAATTATTTTTTGTTGGCAATGTTGATGTGTCCATATATACAAACCTCTTTAATTTTTAAAACTTATTTTGTCCCATTCTTCTTTTGGCAATATTTTTAATATTTTCCATCCTAAATCAAGTGTTTCGTTTATTGTTCTATTTTCATATTGTTCTTGATTTAAAAATTTTTCTTCAAATTGTTTACCAAACTCTAAATATTTCTTATCTATATCTGATAAATCCGCTTCTCCCAATACCTTTGATAAAGCCCTTACTTCTTGAACTTTAGAATATGATGAAAATAACTGGTCAGCCAGCTCTCTATGGTCTTTTCTTGTGTATTCCTCTCCAATTCCATCTTTCATAAGCCTTGATAAAGAATCTAAAATATTTATTGGTGGATTTATTCCTTTTTTATATAAATCTCTTGAAAGAACTATTTGTCCTTCTGTAATGTAACCTGTCATATCTGGAATTGGATGAGAAATATCATCATTTGGCATTGTTAAAATTGGTATTTGTGTAATTGACCCTTTTCTGCCTTTTATCATTCCAGCTCTTTCATATATAGATGCCAAATCACTATATAAGTAGCCTGGGTATCCCTTTCTACTAGGTATTTCTCCTTTTAAGGTAGAAACCTCTCTTAAAGATTCTGCATATGCTGTCATATCTGTTAAAACAACTAACACTTGCATATCTAAGTCAAAAGCTAAATATTCTGCACAAGTTAATGCAACTTTCGGTGTTAATATTCTTTCAACAGATGGGTCATTTGATAAGTTTTGGAAGGTAACAACTTTAGAAAGAATTCCACTTTCTTTAAAACTTTTTCTAAAGAATTCTGCTGTTTCATATTCTGCTCCCATAAGACCAAACACAACGGCAAAGTTTTCATCATCTTTTATATTAGCTTGTCTTATTATTCTTTCTGTTAGATTGTTGTGATTTATACCACTTCCAGAAAATATTGGTAATTTTTGTCCACGTATTAATGTCATTAAACAATCTATAGCAGAAATTCCAGTTTCTATAAAATTTCTTGGATATTTTCTTGCTATTGGATTTATCGGTTTTCCTGAAATATTTCTCTTTATATCTAAAGATATTTCTCCTAAACCATCTATTGGTCTTCCACTACCATTAAATACTCTTCCAAGCATTTCTTTAGATAATTTAATTTGTAGTGGTTTTCCCTCTAATTCAACCTTTATTCCTTTTAAGTTCATTTCATTAGTACCTTGATAGACTTGAATTACTGTCACTTCTTCATTTAGCATTATTACATTACCAATTCTAACTTCTCCATTGTCTAAAACAAGTTTTACTTGTTCATCAAAAGATACATCTTTAGGTGTTTTTAAATATACTAATGGTCCATTTATTTCTTCTAACCCTATATATTGTACTTTCAATTAATTTACCTCGTCTTTCAAATATGATTTTCGTATGTTTTTTCTAATTGTTTTAATCTATCTTTCACACTTTTATTAAACTCATTAAATTTCGTAATTTCATCATTTTTTATTGTGAATTTCAATTTTACATATTCCTCAAAAATACCTAATTCTTTTACTTTTGAAATTGGTATTCCCTTTTGTATTAGTTTTAAAGAGTTTTTATATATAATTAAAATAGAATTCATCATTTCAAATTGTTTTTCTAACGGTACAGAGGTGTCTGTATCGTTAAATGCACTTTGCTGTAAAAAACCAACTCTAATTGCTTTTGCAACTCCTAATACAAGTTTTTTTGTATCTGATAGTACATCTTGCCCAACTACTTTCGCTATTTCTAGTAACTCGTTTTCTTCTTCTAATAAACTTATTATTTCTTGTCTAACTTCCATAAAGTCTGCATTTACGTTTGTTTCAAACCACTCTTGTAGGTTATCTATATATTCACTGTAGCTTATATTCCAATCTACAGCAGGATAATGTCTTGAATATGCCAGTTCTCTACTTAATCCCCAAAATACATGTACAAATCTTCTTGTGTTTTGTGTAACTGGTTCTGAAAAGTCTGATCCCTGTGGTGATACAGCTCCTATTATTGTAACTGATCCAACATTTTGGTTATTACTTTCAACTAAACCTGCTCTTCCATAAAATTCAGATAGTCTTGATGGCAAATAAGATGGAAATCCTTCTTCAGCAGGCATTTCTTCTAGTCTACCAGAAATTTCTCTTAAAGCTTCTGCCCATCTTGATGTTGAATCTGCCATAATTGCAACATCATATCCCATATCTCTATAATATTCTGCTATCGTAAGCCCTGTATATATTGAGGCCTCTCTAGCTGCAACAGGCATATTAGATGTATTCGCAATTAGAACTGTTCTTTCCATTAAAGGTCTTCCTGTACGTGGATCAATTAGTTTAGGAAATTCTTCTAAAACATCTGTCATTTCATTTCCTCTTTCTCCACATCCAATATACACTATAATGTCTGCATTACTCCATTTTGCAAGTTGATGTTGTAACATTGTTTTTCCTGTTCCAAATCCTCCAGGAATCATTGCTGTTCCACCTTTTGATATAGGAAATACAGAATCTATAACTCTTTGTCCTGTTGTTAATAATTGATTAACTGGTAGTCTTTTTTTGTATGGTCTCCCTTTTCTTACTGGCCATTTTTGATACATACAAATTTCTTTTATAGTACCATCTTCTGTTTCAACTTTTGCTATTATATCTTTTACTGTATATTCACCTTCTGGCATAATTTCTATAATTTTTCCTTCAATATTATTTGGTATCATTATTTTATTTGTAATACTTTTTGTTTCTTCAACATTTCCAATTATAGAGCAAGCTTCAACTTCATCTCCTACTTTTATAGTTGGTATAAACTTCCACTTTTTCTCAAAGCTTATACTTGGTATGTTTTCCCCACTATTAATAAAATCGCCTGATATATTTCTTAAGCTTTCAAGTGGTCTTTGTATTCCATCAAATATATTTCCTATAATACCTGGTCCAAGAGTAAGAGATAATTGGTTCCCTGTAGTTTCAACTGGTTCATATATTTTAAGTCCTGTTGTATCTTCATATACTTGTATTGTTGCAATATCATTCTCTAGTTTTATAACTTCTCCTAAAATTCTTTTTTCTCCAACATAAACCATATCGTGCATAGCAAAGTCAGCAGTTCCTTTAGCCTTAACAACAGGTCCATTTATAGAAACTATTTTCTTTTCGTTCAAGATTTTCATCTCCATTTTTCTTTATTTTATATTTTCTCGTTTAAATATTCTAATAATGTGTTATTTATATATACATTGTTTTTTTCACTAATTAAAATAAATCCTCCAATATAGACTTCATTTATTATTTTTATTTCTATATTTGGTGCTATTTCCTTTATTTTATTTTCAAATTTATTATAATCTTTCTGAGTCAATTCTAAGGTGTCTTCATTTGCAGGATTTGCATCTTTTAAAGATTTAAGAAAAAATTTCTCATAATCGCTTGTATCTGTGAATGCTTTTACATATTCTATCATATCATCAAAAATTCTTTTCTTTAAAGTTTCCTGTTCTTTTAACACATCTTTCTTTAATTCCATATCAATTTCAAATTTTTTTGAATTATATTCTTTTTCTACTTTGTCTAATTTATTTTTTAGTTTTATTTCTGCATTTTCTTTATATTTATTAATTTCATCTGAAATATTCTCTTCTATTTTTTTGTTTAATTCGTTATTTATATTTTTTGCATCTTGCTTTGCATTTTTTTCGCAGTTATTTTTAAATTTTGTTAATTTTTCTTCATAATTGCTCATATTAATTTTCTCCATTCTTAAGGAATGTTTACAATAAGAGGTAGCTTAGAATTATTACGAATTTGCTCTATTTTTTCTTTGCATAATTCATATATTTTCTTTGTTACAACTACAATTCCTATTTTGTTTTCTTTTATTATTGTTTCTAGGTAATTATTTATTTCTTCTCTATTATTAATAACAATTGTATTTATACCTGAAAATCTAAGTCCTATAGCTGTTTCTAGATTATCACTTATACATATTACTTCCATTATTTACATTCCTTTTATATTTGGTTTAATATCATTATTGATATAATTAATCCATAAATTGCTATACCTTCTGCAAGACCAGCAAAAATTATTGTTTTACCTAATAAACTAGGATTTTCGCTAATTGCTCCAACTGCACTAGAAGCAACCATTGCAACTGCTATACCTGAGCCAATACATGCAAGTCCTGTAGCTAAAGCTGCTGCGATTAATCCTACTCCTTTATTATTTGAACTTTGCTCTGCTACTACTTCGTTTGTATTTGCATTTTCATCTGCTGCATATACATTTACAGCAAATAAACTTACTAATAAAATTCCTATTAAAACAATTATATTTATTATTTTTTTCATCTTTCTCTCTCCTTAATTTTATTCTTCGTTTAATAATTTTTTTATAGGTTTGTATGGTCTTCCATCTCCACTATAAAATCTACTAAATAATTCATAATATTCTAGTCTTAATACTTGTATTGCAACTATTAGTCCTTCTAGAACAATTACTATTGCATTTCCTATAATTGCTATTGCTATATTTCCTGCTCCAGATATCATGTTTGCAAGAATATATACTGCCATACATAGTCCAACATGATTTATAGCAAATGCTGCAAGTCTTACAAAAGAAATTGTGTTACTTACAAATGAAAGTAAAGTTTCAATTAGTTCAAATATTTGCTCTGCAACTCCGCTTTCTGTTTCTTCCTTTTTCTTTGTAATTAGCTGTTCTAGCTTATCTTTAAATAATATAATTGCAAGTTCTATTATGCATATAGCAATTATTATATTTATAGAAACTATCATTTTTCCTGCAACAAAGTAGTATGCTATACTTCCTATTACTGTTGCATAAAATAAAAGTCCTGCAATTCCATTTTCGCTTAATACTGCTTTTTTTATGTTTTTATTTGTTATTCCATTTTTAATATTTAATATAATAGCTAAAATAATTAGTATTACACCAAATGCAATTCCTGAAATTAGCATGGTTGTAATATTTTCCATTGGTCTTATTAATATACTTGGAATAATATCTTCCTTTCCAAATACACTTCCATACAATACTCCAAATATAATTGCTGAAATCCCACCTGCTACAAATATTGGGCCAAGTGATTTTTTCTTTCTAGATAGCCATAATCCTATTAGCATTATTATTGCACCTTGTCCAACATCTCCAAACATAAATCCAAACATTATAAAAGCTGTTATTGCAACAAACACAGTTGGGTCTAATTCTTCATAATTAGGCATTCCATACATTTCTACTATTGTTTCAAATTTTCTAAATAGTTTGTTGTTTTTTAAATGTGTTGGTGGATTTGTTGCAACCTCATCGTGACTTTTTACTATATATTTTATCTTTTTTTCTTTTTCTAACAATGGTACAATTTTTTCTAATTCATCAATCGGAATCCAACCAATTAAATAAAAATCTCCATTTTTATCGTGTGCTAAGTATTTTTTTATGAATTCTATTTTTTCATATAATTGTAGTTCTCTATATAATTGTAATAAAACTGTTTCACTGTTTTTTACTTCTATATCTAATGTATTTCTGCTATTTTCTATATATTTTTCATCTTCGTTAATTGTATCTTCTAATTTTTTTAGTATTTCTTTTGGTTTTCCTGAAAAACTTCTATCTATCCATATTCTTTCAAACTTTAACACATTAAAAAAGCTATCTACTTCTGCTGAATATTCATCTGTTGTGAAATAAATAATCCAAACATCTTTACTATCTTCATCAACTTTGAACATTATGCAATTCATATTTTCTATTTCTTTATTTATACTTTCGTAATTTTCTTTAGATATTTTTCCAAATCTAAATCTCATATATTTTAAATCGTATAATTTTTCTAGCTGAATTTCAGAGTTTTTTAGTTTTTGAAATGGTTCTATACTTTTTTTAATTTTATTTATTTCTTCTTGTTTTTCTATTACATTATTAGTTATGTTTTTTATATTATTATTTATTTCGTGTATTTTTTCTTCTATATCTTCTAGGCTATTTTTTATTTTTATATCTGATAAACATTGTTTAGAATATTCAACGCCTAACTTTTCCATTAATTTTTCTATATTTTTTACAAGCTCTCTTGGTTTTGTATTATAGTCAAAATATGTTAATTTCCAGCCTTTTTCATATACTTTTATAGCATCTTCTAGCTGTAAACCACTGTTTATTATATATTTAATTAAGAAATTGTTCATTACTTCGCTTTTTCCTGTTATGCCAAGCAATTTCATTCTTTCTACAGACACTTTTGTTCATCTCCTAAATTATTATTTTCTCTTGTATTAGTTTTTTATCTATTTCGTACTCAATTCCACCTACAATGTTTATAATATTTTCTATTAAAATTTCATCCAAATTTAAGTATGCTATTATTGTTGAAAAATTATATTTTCCTTGTTCAAATATTTTTTTATATTTCCTGTACATATATCTTTTTGCATAATTTTCAAAGTATTTTTCATCTTCTTTAAAAATATTTTTATATTTAGATTTTTTTAAAATTTCTATTATATTTTCACAGTCATTTTGTTTTATAATTTCTTGTATTAATGTAGATTGCTTATCTGTTTTTATAATATTTGAGCTAATTTCATCTGTTTCCATATTATAAAATTTTTTCATTCTGTATATCCAAATAATATTTGTAAGTTCTATTTTATCTTTTATTAATTTACTTGAGCTTGCATCTTTTATATTTTTAAAAACATTTTCAAAGTATAAAATATCAAGTTTCATTTCTAACATAAATAAATCTACATCGTTTATATTTTTGTCTTTTAGATTTTCTTCTAACAGTTCTTTAAAATCTGTTTTATCTGCATATTGTAAAAATTCATTTATTGTATTTATTCTTGTAATTCCTTTTAATTCTTTAAAAATTCTTAAAACTTCTGGTTTGTTCCATTCTTCAACTTTTAGTTCTTCCATTGACATTTCTACTGGTGCTTCTAGATTTATTGTTCCTAACTCTCTTGATAACATTGCTAGTTCTTTATTATTTACTATATTTTCTTTTTGCTTTCCTTTTAAATCGTCTTCGCCTTTTTCAACTTTTTCATACAAATTTTGTATGCTTCCGTATTTTTTTATTAAACTTAAGGCTGTTTTTTCTCCTATTCCTGGAACTCCTGGTATATTATCTGATGAATCTCCTTGAAGTCCTTTTACTTCTATTAATTGTTTTGGTTCTACTCCATAAGTTTCTATTATTTTTTCTCTATTAAAGTCTTCTACTTCTGTTTTTCCTGCTTTGGTTCTTGGTATTCTAATTGTTACTTTATCTGTTGCAAGTTGAAAGTTATCTCTATCTCCTGAAAGTACTGTAACATCTAGGCCTTGTTTTTCGCCGAAAACAGAAAGTGTTCCTAAAATGTCGTCTCCCTCATAGCCTTGTTTTTCTATTATATCTATATTCATTGCTCTTAGAATTTCTTTTATTATTGGCATTTGTTCTGCTAGTTCATCTGGCATTCCGTGTCTATTTGCTTTATATTCTTTGTACATTTCGTGCCTTTTGGTTGGACCTTTCATATCAAATGTAACCATCATGTATTCTGGCTCTAATTCTTCCATTACTTTGAACATTATTGCTAAAAATCCATATACTGCATTTGTATATTTTCCATCTTTAGTGGTTAACATTTTGTTTCCCATAATTCCATAAAAGGCTCTATTTAAAATACTATTTCCATCTATTAATAAAAGTCTACTCATTTAACCTTTCCTTTCTTTTTACATATTTTAAACTTTAGAAATTATATCATATGTGTTTTTATAATACAATAAAAAAATCCCTCTCTTTATTGAGAAGGAGTTTTATTTTAATTCATCTTCATTTTATCTATAAATGATAATTTAATTGGTTGTGGTTCTTCAATTTCTATTTTTTCATTTTTAATAACCTTCATGGCATTAAAGTGTGATATTTTATCGAATTTGCTTTTTCCTATAATTGATTTTATTTTGTTAGCTGCAGAGTCAATATTGGTATATATTGAATTAGCTCTATGCGCATCTGTTCCTAGAAAACTAACTAAATTAGATTCAAGCATTCTCTCTGCTATTACTTGTGCTTTTTTTCCATATTGTCCAATTATGCTTCCATAATTGGATTGCATAAGCACTCCTTGGTTTGCTAGCTCGTAAATTAATTCTGGATTTTTTTGCGTAAATACATATCTTTCCGGATGTGCTAGAACAGGAATATAGCCTTCTGAAAGTATTGTATATATAACATCTTCAATATTCATAGGTTTAGCATTTAAAGGAAACTCAAATAAAATGTATTTTGAGCCATTTATTGTTGAGGCCTTGCCTTCTTTTATGAACTCTAATATTTTTTCTGAGAAATAAATTTCACTTCCTAAATATAAACTAAGTCCTATTTTCTTTTTTTCTAAAGCATATTGAATTCCATTTATCCAGACCTTTCTATCTGCCTGATTTACTTCGTAATAGCCTTCCATATAATGTGATGTAGATATAATTCCATCGAATCCTGCACTATATGCCTCTTCTAACATTTTCATTGTTTCTTTTATTTCTCGTGCGCCATCGTCGATTGTTGGAATTATATGAGAGTGAAAATCAATCATAACTAATCCCTCTTTGTATCATTTCGTTCTTGTTCTAGATATTCATTTACTTGTCTTAAAATTTCTTGAGTCTTTTCTGTTGAGTTATTTTCTGTATTGTTTGTTATTGTAGGTTTCTTTTCAATGTTTTCTTCTTTAATTGGTGGTCTTTTTGAATTTGTATTTTGGTTAGTATTTTTTCCAAAATTTCCTTTATTTAATCCAGTATTACGCTTTTCTTTTGTTGTTGTTAATTGTGAACCATAATAATAAGATTTTTCGTATTTTCTTGCTTCTACTGGCACCTTGTTTAGAACAACTCCTGCTATATTTCCACCAACATTTTTAATACTTTTTATAGTTTTTTGTAAGTTTGCTTTCTTTGTAGTTTTGTGAGCAGCTACAACTATAGTAGAATCAACAATTCTAGATAAAATTACTGCATCTGTTACTAGCTCACATGGTGGAGCATCTACTATTATAATGTCACATTGTAATGAAAGCTTGTCCAATAGTGCTTGCATTTGTGGTGTTATAAGTAATTCTGATGGATTTGGTGGTACATTTCCTGCTGAAATCATATATAAACCATCTACATCTGTTTTTTGTACATATTTTTCTATGTCTGCTAAATCTACATTTTGGTTATTTTCTGCTAAAAAATTTGCAAGACCTGGTTTTGGATATGTTCCAAATATTGAATATTGTCTACCTTTTCTCATATCTGCATCTATTAATACAACTTGTTTTCCTGCTTGTGCAAACGTAACAGCTAAGTTTGAAGTTACCCAACTTTTTCCTTCTCCTGGTAAGGTAGAAGTTACAAGTATTGTTTTCATTTTTTTATTAACATTCATAAATTGAATATTAGTTCTTAAAGTTCTGAATGTTTCTGATATAGGAGATTTTGGATTTCTAAAAGTAATTAATTCTCTTCTCATTATTTTCTACCTCCCTTTCTATTTTCAAAGTTGTCAAAAGGAATTGAAGCTATAAGAGCTACTCCACATGTTTTTTCTATATCTTCTGCATTTTTAACTGTTGTATCTAGCATATTATCTATAAATACATATATAACTGAAGCAACAATACCTATAAACGCAAATATTAATACATCTTTAGTATGATTTATATTTGAAGGTGCATCACTTTCTTCTGCTTCATCTACAATATGTATATTGTCTATATTATAAATTTCTTTTACTTGTTCTATAAACACATTTGCAAGTTCATTTGCTATTCTTGCAGCATTTTCTGAATTTCCATTTGTTACAGATATTTTTATTAATTCAGAATCAGATACAACTTTTACATCTATACTTTGTTTTAAACTTTCTTCAGATATTTTTATACCTAAATTACTAATAACTTTTCTTACTACCTTATCACTTGTTGCTAATTCTTTATATGTTGATATTAACTTTGAGTTTAATGTTACATCTGTAGTTGTTATTGAATTATCGCTTTCTGTTCCCTTTCCTGTTGCTAATACAAGTGTAGTTGATGATGTGTATTCTGGTGTTACAAATCCTATTGTATATCCTATTCCTAGTATTATAAATATTAATATAATTAAAAATATTTGTCTTCTTTTGTGCCAAAAAAGTGAAATCATTTGGCTTAAATCTATTTCTTCCATTTTTTCTCCCCTTTTTAGAATATTTGCTACCTGAATTATATAGGAAATATTTAATTGTTGCAATAGTATTTTATATATTTTTGTGAAACTTATTTTTTTACATTGTAAATATTTATTTTAGTCTCTACTATATAAATCTCTGGTATAAACTTTTTCTTTTACAGCTGATAACTGGTCTTCATAACGGTTTGCTATAATTAAATCTGAAATATTTGAAAATTCACTAAATTCTTTTATAACTTCACATCCGTTAAATTCGTTATCTTTTAATGTTGGCTCATAAATAACTATTTTCACATTTTTTTCTTTTAATCTTTCAATAACGCCTTGTATAGCACTAAATCTAAAATTATCTGATTCTGCTTTCATTGTTAACCTATATATTCCAACAACTTTTGGTTCTTTTTTCATTACCATATCGGCAATATGTTGTTTTCTTGTATTATTTGAATGAACAATTGCTCTAATTAAATCTTGTGGCACATTATCAAAATTTGCCAATAATTGCTTTGTATCTTTTGGCAAACAATATCCACCATATCCAAAAGATGGATTATTATAATGGCTACCAATTCTTGGGTCTAGACTTATTCCATCAATAATATCTTTTGAATTCAATCCTTTTATTTCTGCATATGTATCTAATTCGTTAAAATATGCAACTCTTAATGCTAAATATGTATTTGCAAATAATTTTACCGCTTCTGCTTCTGTTGAATTCATATATTTTGTTTCTATATTTTCTTTTAGAGCTCCTTGTTGTAGTAATTTAGCAAATTCTATAGCTCTTTCTGATTTTTCTCCAACAATTATTCTTGAAGGATATAAATTATCATACAAAGCTCGTCCTTCTCTTAAAAATTCCGGTGAAAACATAATGTTATCTATATTATATTTTTTCTTCATAGACTCTATGAAACCAACTGGAATTGTTGATTTAACAACCATTGTTGTATCTATTTTCATTGAAATAACTTTTTGAATTATATCTTCAACACTTGTAGTATCAAAATAATGTGTTTCATCATCATAATTAGTTGGTGTTGAAATTATAATAAACTTTGCATCTTTAAATGCTTCTTGATAATCTAAAGTTGCTTTTAAATCTAATTTTTTATTAGCAAGAAAATCCTCAATTTCTTTATCTCTAATTGGTGATTTTCCTTCATTTATCATATCTACTTTTTCTTTAATTATATCCAAAGCAACAACTTCATTTTTTTGTGCTAGTAAGCATGCTATTGATAAGCCTACATAGCCTGTACCTGCAACTGCGATTTTCATATTTTCTCACCTTTTCTATATTTTTATAATTATATATTTACAACTTTTTCATTTTTATTAACAAATACTTTAACAATATTTATATAATTTAATCTAAATATCATACTGAAGACAAAAAATATAATTATAGCTAAGATAACTGATATAAATAAATTTATTATGATTGAAAATGGTAATATACTATATACTCCAAATGATACCATTCCCATAATTACTGAACAAGCAATTATTTTTAATATTTCCAGAATATCTAATTCTAAGCTTCCACCTGGCAATTTATTTTTACAATTTCTAAACAACAGAACTGTTGTAATAAAAGCTGATAAACTCGTTGAAAATGCTAAACCGCCAATTCCCAAAATCTTTGAGAACAATATATTCATTACAATATTCATAATAACTCCAATAGCAGCATTAATCATTGGAATCTTTGTATTAGAATAAGCATAATAATATCGTGATAATAATTCTCTTAGGCCTATAAAACATAAACCTATCGCATAAAACTTAACAGCTTTTGATGTAATTGCTACTGCATTTTTATCAAATGCTCCTCTTCCAAATAGTAATTGTATAATTGGTGTACCAAATACAATAAATCCTACTGTTAATGGAATTAACACTGTTAATGCCAATATAATAGTTTTTTGAATAAATATTTTCGCTTCATCTTTATTACCTTTTGAAATAGCATGTGTAATTTTAGGATAACATATTGTTGAAATTGGTTGTATTAATCCTCCTTGAACAAACATTATTAAACTATTTGCATACGTTAGTGCAGAGATTCCTCCAACTATTAATTGAGATGCTATAGTTCTATCTATCAGAATATTAATTTCATTCACTGAAACTCCTATAATCACTGGTACCATTAACAAAAAAAATTCTTTAATATATGTATCTTCGAAGTTAAAATTAAGCTTAAGTTTAAACTTTAACTTTCTAATTGGGTATATTAAAAATAATAATTGAATCAGAACTGCTAAAGTACTTCCTATAGATAAAAAATAAATATTATATTTTGCGCCTACAATAATAGAAAATATTATAAATATACTATTAGGTATAGTAGAAAAG
>USJU01000007.1 GCA_900555085.1 uncultured Clostridium sp. | reverse complement strand
GGAATAGCATAGATTTGAAGCAAGTTTTAGAGGTACAACATATCTTTGATAGAAGAAACAAAATAATATTACATAATAATTATTGCATACTTGAAACAATAGCTTTTTATGATCATATATTTCTTAATAATATTATAAAGCCATATTTATTGACAGAGAAATTTGATAAAAACGTAAAAATAAAAAAGATCATTGTTGATAGATTTAGTTTTATGGATAAGTATAAAATAATAAAAGAGATGGCAAAAGAGTTTAATATAACACCACTTTCTCAAAAAAAGTTTGAAGTATTTATTAATATGAGAAATAGAATTGCACATAATTTAAGCTCTGTTTCGGCACTAAATATAGAAACGAAAGAAAATGAAATCATTTTAGGAGGAGAAAAAACTACTTGGGATAACTATTTAAAAGATTTAAATGAATGGGCAAATTTAAGTGGTGAGATGGCAAAATTTATAATAGATATTTTTGGACAAGTAAATGCTACAAAAAATTTTTTGACTTTTATGTATTGTAAGATTGAAGGTAACTGTGTACTAGTTCAACATAATTTAATATATCCAGAATCAGATGGTGAATATACTAGCTTTTTTAAAACAGGTTTCAATATGGAATTATTGCAATCTGTAAAAGAAGAATTACAATATAATAATAAAGACAAAACTGATATAAATTAGAAAATAAAGTAAAATATATTTATATTGATAAGAATAAAAATGTTAAAATTGATATTAAATAAAAAAATTAATAGAAAGGAGGATAACATATGGACAATAAAAACTTACAAATAACTAATCATGACTTTTTAATATATAGAGATTCAAACAATGATATTAAGGTTAGTGTAATGTTAATAAATAATGATATATGGCTTACTCAAAATTTAATTGCAGAATTGTTTGGTGTGGGAAGAAGTACAATAACAGAACATATTAATAATATATTAAATAGTGATGAACTTGATGAAAATAACACCGTCGGAAAAACCGACATTGATAATTCTAAAAAACCTGTAAAGATATATAACCTTGATATGATTATTGCAGTTGGATATAGAGTAAATTCAAAAAAAGCAACCAACTTTAGAATTTGGGCTACTAAAATATTAAAAGAATATATGATAAAAGGCGTAGTTATGGATGATGAAAGATTAAAAAATCCTAATTATATATTTGGTGAGGATTATTTTGAAGAAACACTTGAAAGAATCAGAAACATTCGTTCAAGCGAGAGAAGATTTTATCAAAAAATAACCGATATATATTCTTCTTGTAGTGTTGATTATGATAAAGATTCAGAAATAACAAAAGAATTTTTTAAAACAGTTCAAAATAAATTACATTATGCAATAACTGGTAATACTGCAGCTGAAATAATATATAACAGAGTTGATTCAGAAAAAGAAAATATGGGACTAACCAATTGGAAAAATTCTCCTGATGGACCAATCTATAAATATGATGTGGACATCGCAAAAAACTATTTAAATGAAAAGGAATTAAAAGATTTGAATAGAATAGTAACAATGTATTTAGACTATGCAGAATTACAAGCAGAAAATCATAATGCAATGACTATGAAAGATTGGGTAGAAAAATTGAATGCATTTTTGCAATTTAATGATAAAGAAATATTACACAATGCAGGGAAAATATCGGCTAGTGTTGCAAAAGAATTAGCTTATAAAGAGTATGATAAATTTAAAGTTAAACAAGATAAATTATATAAATCAGACTTTGATAATTTTTTAAATGAAACAAGAATGATAGAGAATGGAAGTGATAAATAATGGATATGTATCAAAAAAGAGAAATGAGAAAAAATAAAAAAATGAACGAAGATACAAAAAGTTTACCATCAACGAGTATCAACTGGTACCCACGGACATATGGCAAAGACTAAAAGACAAATAATAGAAGAATTAAGATTGATAGATATTGTGGTAGAACTTGTGGATGCTCGTATTCCTATTGCGAGTAGAAATCCTGATATTGCGGAAATTACTAAAAATAAAAAAAGAGTAATTGCTTTAAATAAAAGTGATTTAGCAGATGAAAATGAAAGTAAAAAATGGGTAGACTACTTCAAAAAACAAGGTGTTTCTGCTGTTATTACAGATTCAAATACTGGAAAAGGTGTACAAAATGTTATAAAAGAAATAGAAAACTTAATGAGTGAAGAACTTACTAAAATGTCTGGTAAGGGAAGAATTGGAAAGTCTATAAGAATTATGGTATTAGGAATACCTAATGTTGGAAAATCTTCTTTTATAAATCGTATTGCAGGTAGAAGCTCATTAATAGTTGGAAACAAACCAGGTGTAACAAGAGCAAAACAATGGATTAGGGTAAATGATAAAATAGAATTACTAGATACACCAGGTGTTTTATGGCCAAAATTCGAAAGCGAGGAAGTTGCATTAAATTTAGCATATACAGGTTCTATAAAAGATGATGTTTTGGAAAAAATAGAAGTTGCATATCAATTGCTTAAATATTTATTAGAAAATTATAGAGAAAAATTAGAAAAAAGATACGGATTAGATAGTGAAAATATAAATCAAATTCTTATGCAAGAACAACCTGAAAACTTTAATATTTATGAAGTAATGCAATTAATAGGAAAAAAACGTGGAGCGATAGTTTCTGGAGGAAACGTAGACGATGAAAAAGTTGCAAATATAATACTAGATGACTTTAGAAGCGGAAGAATAGGAAAAATAACATTAGAAAAGGTGAAATAAAATGGACGAAATTTTTATACCAATAAAAGATGAACAAGAAGTAAAATTAATGAATCCCTTGGTATGGGCTTATGTAGGCGATTGCGTATATGAATTGTATATAAGAACATTTTTAATTAACACAACTAAAATGAAGGTGCATGAATTACATGTAAAAGCCTCTACATATGTTAAAGCCTCAAGTCAAGCCAAAATTTTAAAAAATATTGAAAATGAACTATCTGAAGAAGAAAAAGATATTGTAAGAAGAGCAAGAAATACACAAAATCATCATTTGCCTAAAAATGCTAATCCGGCAGATTATATGTATGCTACAGCATTTGAAGGTTTAATAGGATATTTGTATTTAACTAAAAATTTTAAAAGATTAAAAGAAATACTACAAAAAAGTTTATAATTTTCTTGCTATTTTTAAATTTGTAGTGTATTATTATATAGGAAAAATATGAGAAGGGAGCAAATATCCGTATGAAAAAAATGGTAATTAGTACAATATGTGTAATCTTTATAATGTTATTACCAGTTTGTTATGCAAATAATATTGTATTAAGTAATGATATAAATAATCAAACTAATACAAATGTACAAACTAATAACGAATTACAAGGAACAGATCAAATTGTAGAAATAAAGAAACATACAGAAAAAAAATTGGATGATTATAAGCAAGAATATGGTTCAGATGCATATGGACTTGCTGCATACATTTTAAATATAGTAAGAATATATAGTATACCATTTTGCTTTATAGGAATTGCAATTGGAGCTATTTATCAATACGTAATAGGTATTCATAAATTAGACGAAAGAGATAAAGGTTTTACAATGATAATAAGCTTTGTAACGATATTGGTAATTGCACAAATATTACCACTTATATTTGCAATAGTTGTAAAAGGTTGGAGGGGTTAACAAATGAAAGTTTTATTTGCTGTAAGTAATGAAAATATTTCTGAATCAATAGTTAAAAAATATCAAAAAGACTATAAAGAAATTATCTCATCAAAAAATGTATATTACTTTAATGCAATACAAAAAGAATTACAAAAGGATAATACTTATGACAGAATAGTTATAAGTGAAGATTTAGAGCCATTCACAAATAATAATTATGATGCTATAGATAGATTTATATTTGATAAATTAGATGCTATAAGTGATGAGGCAACAAATAGTAGAAGAAATGATACACCTATAATTTTAATATGTTCAGATAGAAGATCAAAATCAGAAGATTTATTAGTAAAATTATTTAGTATAGGAATTTACGATGCTGTTATTGGAAATGATAGAAGTATTGATCAAATATGTAAGTTAATAAGAAAACCAAGAACAAAAAAAGAAGCTAAGCTATATTATAACATTGATACAGAAGATGTTAAATATGCTCCAGAAAACGAAAATGAAGTTAGTGAAGTTGAAATTCAAAATATATTAAATTATTATAAAAAATTAGGTAGAAATGATGAAAAATATGTAGAAGGTTTTGAGAACATTGCTTCACAATATAATAATGAACAGCTAAAAGTTATTGCAAATGTTTTGCCAATAAATGTAAAAGCAGTATTGGAATCAAAATCGCCAACATATCAAAGTATTATGACAGCATCTGTAAAAGGATATATAAAAAATGAAAAAGATGATGATGGTTTAAGTGCACAATTTATACAAGATAAATCTAAACCAGTAGAAGGAAATATTATTGTTCCATCTGCTGTAAATACAAGTAAGGTTAGAAAGGTACAAACAAGTAATCCAGTTCAAAATATTGAAAATACGGAAGAAATTAAAGAAGAACCTGAAGTACCAGTTACGCCAACACCAAAAAGAAGAGGAAGACCTAGAAAAAATCCTTTACCAACAGAGGAAACAGTACCTGCAGCACCAAAAAGAAGGGGAAGACCTAGAAAAAATCCACTTCCAGAAGAAATAGTAGAGGATAAAAAAGTTGAAGAAAATATATCTGAACCTTTAAATTTGTTTGATATACCTACAGATACTGAAAAAAATGAAATTAATTCTGAACCTGAAAATATTTTACCAGGATTTGAAAGCTTCGATAGCATTGAGAATAAACCAAATATTTCTGAAACAAGAAACAATAACCAATTTAAAACAGAACAGTTTAATACAATACCAAACAATGAAGTAAAAGAAATATCAACTAATGAAGAATTTGAATATAATCCTAATAATAACTTACAAGGGTTACTAACTGGAAATAAAAAACTTGTATCATTTGTTGGTACAAGCAAAAATGGAACATCTTTCTTAGTTAATAATGTAGCACAATTAATTTCAGTTTCTGGAGTAAATACAGCTATATTAGATACAACCAGAAATAAAAATTCATATTATATATTCACACAAAACGAAGAACAATTAAGAAATACTGCTGCAAATAGTATTCGTAGATTACAAGTTGGTGCAGCAGAAGGTATAAAAGTAAACAATAATTTAACTGTGTATACAGCAATTCCTGATGAAGATGTAGGAATTAATAATTATAGTGAAATATTAAAAACTCTATTAGAAAATTATGACTTAGTTTTAATAGACTGTGATTTTAACACAAATTTCGGATATTTTGCTGAATCACAAGAAATATACCTTGTTCAAAGCTTAGATGTTTTAACAATACAACCTTTAACAGCATTTTTAAGAGATTTAAAGGCAAAAAATATTTTAAATCCAGAAAAAATAAGAATAGTTGTAAATAAAAATATGAAAGTTAGAGGACTAACAGATAAAGCAATAATAGGAGGAATGTCATTTTATAATGAACCATCTATGTCTTTCATGACAGAACTGTTTAATAGAGATACAGTTAGATATTGCTCAATTCCTTTTGAAGAGCAAACATATTCAAAATATCTTGAAGGTTTAGTTAACTGTAAAATATCACTAAATGGTTATTCTAAAATATTTATGCAGGCACTTAAAGAATTAACAAATATGGTATATACATTAATGGGAAATAAACCAACAAAAAATAATAAAAGATCAAAAGATAATTATACACCTATGAATAATTATCAATCAACTAACTTTTCGCAAGGAATGAATGATACATTAAATCAAATGAAAAGAAATTATTAATATATTGTAATTGAGGTGAGATACTTGACAGTTGTAGTTGTAGCAATAATAGTAGGTTTAGTTTTAGCAATAATAACTCTAGTAATGTACAATATGTCTATTCATAAAAAAGTTGTTTCATTTAGTAATTTGAACGATAAAATAAATAGCTTAAATGTTTTACAAAATTTTATGGATACGATAGGAGAATATACGTCAGTTGATGAAAAACTATCTAAAATAAATAATATAATTTTACAGAAATTTGAACCATTAAAATACTCAACTATAGTTGTATTTGATGGAGCAGAATATGTTATTAAAGCATCAAATGTCGATGAAAAACACTGGGATACTTTAATAAATTTATACAATGAAGATATTTTTAAAGATAGTATATCAACTGCTACTCCAAAATATGTTACAGTTGAAAGAGAATCAGAAAAACTACCATATCAAAAAATGGAGTTTGGAAGAGCAAAATCAGCAATGTTTTTTCCATTATTTATAGACAATGTTTATGTAGGATATTGGCTTATAGAAAGTGGAATAGCACATGCTTTTGACAATTTAGATACAGCAATGTTAGAAGTAATAAAAAATAACATTGTTACAATTCTAAAAACTGTAAGTTATCAAAATACTGTAGAAAATATTGTTAGAGATGACTTATACTCAGGACTAAAAACAGCAGAATATTTATATGGAGAAGGTAAAAAAGAAATTGATGCATATAACATTTCAGCAGTATGTATGATGAAAATTGTAAATCTAGAAGAAATAAACATTAATGGAAGTAGAAATGTTGGTAATGCAATTATAAGTGATGTAAGTGATATAATAAAGGAAAGTATATCAAATAAGTATATATTTGTTAGATATATGGGACCAAAATTTGTTATTGTATTCACAGGAATACAGGCAGAAGATACTGAAGATTTTGTTAAAGATTTAAAAGCAAAAATAGAAAATACAGAATTTAGTAAAAATGAAATAGATGAAGAAAACAATAAAAAAGATAAAATATTTACACCAAAACTAAATTTTGCAATTACTACATATTATAAAGGTACATCTATGGATGCATTAACTAAAAAATTAGAAGAATATGTAGATTCCACAGGAAAAGAAAGTAACATTAATTATATTTAATGGGAGGGTAAAAAAGTATGAACATGGATGAAACAATGAATTTTAAAATTGAAAAAGAAAACAATGAGAGAGTGCAAGAAATTTTAAAAGATGTATACCAAGCACTTGAAGAAAAAGGATATAATCCAATAAATCAAATTGTTGGATATATTTTATCAGGTGATCCAACATATATAACAAGCTACAAAGATGCAAGAAGTAAAATAAGAACTATAGAAAGAGACGAACTATTAGAAAAAATGGTAGAAAAATATGTAGGAATAGATGAAGAATAATATGAGAACAATGTCTATAGATTATGGAGATGCAAGAGTTGGAATAGCAATTACAGATGCACTTGGAATAACTGCACAAGGCTTAGAAACGATACAAAGAAATAATAGTGATAAAATAGTGCTAAAAAGACTTGAAGAAATTATAGAAGAATATAAAGTTGGAACTATTGTAGTAGGAATGCCATATAATTTAAAAGGTGAAAAAACTGTAAGAGCAGAAAAAACAGAAAGCTTTATACATAAATTAAAGTGCAAATTTAATACTATAAATATAGAAACTGTTGACGAAAGATTAACAACAGTTGAAGCACACAAAACAATGAATGCATTAAATATTAATAAACATAAAAAAAGAGATATTGTAGATACAATATCAGCTGTATACATTTTAGAAAATTTTATAAATAAAAAATAAAAATCTATTGTAAAGTTTTTAAAAATAGTATATCATATTGCAAATAACAAATAATATAAATATAGTTATTAATATTGTAGAAATACAATAAATATAAATTAGGAGGAAATTTAAATGAGTGAAGATGTAAACAATGCAGGAGAAGAATTAGATAACATAATAATATTAAACGATGAAGAAGGAAATGAAGTTAAATTCGAATTTTTAGACTTAATAGAATTAGATGGAGAAGAATTTGTAGTATTACTACCAACAGAAGAAGAGGAAGACAGTGAAGAAGTTGTAATACTTAAAGTAGAAGATTCTGAAGACGATGAAATGGAATCTTATGTAAGTGTTGATGATGAAGAAACATTAAACACAGTATTCGAAATGTTTAAAGAAAAATTCAAAGATGAATTTAACTTTGTAGACGAAGACTAATTTATATGGAGAGTTAAAAATATAAATACAATGAAAAAGAGGAGTAAATTTAAACACTGCTTAAAAGAGAAAAGAAGTCATAGGCTGTAAACTTCTTAAGTAAGAATAAATTGAAGGTAGCTTTTGAGTAGATATACTGAGAAATATAAAATAGGTATATCCGGAATAAGCCACGTTATAGGCTAAGAGATACAAATAAAAATAATTATTTGTAATTAAGGTGGTACCGTGAGAAACCCTCGCCCTTATATAGGCGAGGGTTTTTGTCATTTTATAAATTTATTAAAAATATATTTTATAAATATATTACCCAATATTATAAGACCAATGTCAAACAATGTAGGGGTCGGCGTCCTCGACGACCCGAAAAAATATAATAAAAGTCAAACATTGTAGGGGCGGACGCCTCTGTCCGCCCGAAATAAAAATATAATATAAACAAAAATAAGGAGGAAAATGAAAATGAAAGATAGAAAATTAGAAAACACATACAATCCACAAGAATTTGAAGAAAAACTATATGAAAAATGGGAAGAAAAAGGCTATTTTAAACCAAGCATGAATAAAGAAAGTAAAGCATATTCAATAATGATGCCACCACCAAATGTAACAGGAAAACTTCATATGGGGCATGCTTTAGATGGAACAATACAAGATATTTTAATACGTTATAAAAGAATGAATGGATTTAATACATTGTGGCTACCAGGAACAGACCATGCTGCAATAGCTACAGAAGCAAAAGTTGTTGCTAAAATGAAAGAAGAAGGTCTTACAAAGGATGATTTAGGAAGAGATGGATTCTTAGAAAGAGCATGGGATTGGACACATGAGTATGGAGGAACAATTCAAAAACAACAAAGAAAAATTGGATGTTCATGTGATTGGGAAAGAAAAAGATTTACACTAGATGAAGGTTTATCAAAAGCAGTTCAAGAACAATTTATAAAATTATATGAAAAAGGGTTAATTTATAAAGGAAAAAGAATGATAAACTGGTGTCCAAATTGTCATACATCAATATCAGATGCAGAAGTAGAATATGAAGAAGAACCATCACACTTATGGCATATTAGATACCAAATAACAGGAACAGATAAATATCTTACAGTTGCAACAACAAGACCAGAAACAATGCTAGGTGATACAGCTGTTGCAGTTCATCCAGATGATGAAAGATATAAAGATATAGTAGGAAAAACATGTATCTTACCAATAATGAATAAAGAAATACCAATTATAGCAGATAGATTTGTAGATAAAGAATTTGGAACAGGGTGCGTAAAAATTACACCTGCACATGACCCTAATGATTATCAAGCAGGTTTATCACACGGATTAGAAATAATAGAAGTATTTGATGAAAGCTCTATAATGAACGATTTAGTTCCAGAATATAAAGGACTAAAATCAATAGAAGCAAGAAAATTAATAGTAGAAAAACTAAAAGAAATTGGAGCTTTAGTTGAAATAGAAGATTACAACCACAATGTTGGAAAATGTTATAGATGCCATGCTACAATAGAACCAAGAATATCAGACCAATGGTTTGTTAGTATGAAAGAACTTGCAAAACCAGCAATAGAAGCAGTAAAAAATGATGACATAACATTCGTTCCCAAAAGATACGAAAAAAATTATTTCCACTGGATGGAAAATATACAAGATTGGTGTATATCACGTCAATTATGGTGGGGACATAGAATACCAGCATATTATTGCCAAGATTGTGGAGAAATAAATGTTGCAAAAGAAAAGCCACATACATGTAAAAAATGTGATAGTGAAAATTTAAAACAAGATGAAGATACTTTAGATACATGGTTTAGTTCTGCTCTATGGCCGTTTTCAACATTAGGTTGGCCAGAAGAAACAGAAGATTATAAAACATTTTTCCCAACTAATGTATTAGTTACAGGTTACGATATAATAACATTTTGGGTTTCAAGAATGATAACATCAAGCCTAGAATTAACAGGAAAAAATCCATTTAAAGATGTGTTAATTCACGGAATAGTAAGAGATAGCCAAGGAAGAAAAATGTCAAAATCATTAGGAAATGGAATAGACCCAATTGAAATAATAGAAAAATATGGAGCAGATTCATTAAGATTTTCATTAATTCAAGGAACTACACCAGGAAATGATATACGTTATATGCCAGAAAAATTAGACCAAGCATCTAATTTTGCAAACAAATTATGGAATGCATCAAAATTTGTTTTAATGAACTTAGAAGATTACGATGGAAATGTATATGAAGATAATTTATGTTATGAAGATAAATGGATTTTATCTAAATTAAACACATTAGTACAAGAAGTATCAAACAACATAGAAAAATACGATTTAGGAGTTGCTTCTCAAAAAATATATGACTTTATATGGAACGAATTTTGCGATTGGTATATAGAAATTGTAAAATTACGTTTATATGATAAAGAAAACAAAACAAGAAAATCAGCTCAATATGTATTAAATAAAGTATTATGTGATGCATTGAAACTATTACATCCAATAATGCCATTTATAACAGAAGAAATATACACAAAGTTATATAATGAAGATGAAAGCATAATGATTTCTAATTGGCCAAAATATGAAGAAAAATACAACTTTAAAGAAGAAGAACAAAAAATAGAAAAAATAAAAGAAATAATAATTGGAATAAGAAATATTAGAAACAATATGAATGTACACCCATCTAAAAAATCTAAATTGGTATTTGTAACAGAAGAATATAAAAATGTTATAGAAAATAGCAAAGCATTTTTAGAAAAATTAGGATTTGCAAATGAAATAATAGTACAAAACAATAAAGATGGAATAGACTCAAATGCTATATCAATATTATTAGATGGAATAGAAACATATATACCATTTGAAGAATTAGTAGATTTAGAGGCAGAAAAACAACGTTTACAAGAAGAAAAACAAAAATTAATATATGAAGTAGAAAGATGCGAAAAAATGCTATCAAATCCAGGATTTGTAAACAAAGCACCAGAAGCAAAAGTAAATGCAGAAAAAGAAAAACTAGAAAAATATAAAGCAATGCTAGAAAATACAGAAGAAAGATTAAAAAATTTATAGAAATAAACACAAAAAACGCCTTTAAGTAATAAAATTATTTAGAGGTGATTTTTTTGAGTAAATTACAAAAATGGCAAATAGGTGCAACAGCATTCTGTTTAGTAATAGGAACTCTATTACATTTTACATATGAACTATCTGGTGGAAATACATTTGTAGCAGCATTTAGTGCAGTAAATGAAAGTACATGGGAACATTTAAAACTAGTATTTTATCCAACATTCATTTTTTTAATAATTGAGTATTTTTTTATTGGAAAAAGTACAAATAATTATAGTATAGCAAAAACAACAGCAATAATATTTGAAATGAGTTTTATAACAATTTTCTTCTATACGTATACAGGAATAATTGGAACAAACTATGCATTTTTAGATATATCATCTTTTGTAGTAGCAATAATAGCAGGAGAATATATAGCATATAGAATTATGTTAAAACCGCAAATCCAAAATAATGCAATAAAAATATTAGCAATAATAATACCAATACTACTTCTAATAGCTTTTATAATTGCAACATATAATCCACCAATGATAAACTTATTTAAAGACCCTGTAACTGGAGGTTATGGAATTTAATAAAATATCTCTAAAACCCTTGCATTTATAATATTTAAGGTGTATAATTTTAAAAGCAAGATAAATATGAGCGAAAGAGTGGAAGTAATTCCACTCTTTATATTATATATAAAGGAGGAATGTTTTTGGCAAGTATTGAAGAAAGAGTTGAAAACTTGTTAGAGAAAACAATTAATGATTTAGGGTATACTTTATATGATGTTGAGTATGCTAAAGAAGCAAAAAATTACTTTTTAAGAATTTTCATAGATAAAGCAGATGGAATCGATTTAAACGATTGCGAAAAAGTAAACAATGCAATTACAGAATTGTTAGACGAAGCAGACTATATAAAAGATATGTATTTTTTAGAAGTTTCTTCACCAGGAATTGAAAGAGTTCTAAGAAAAGATAAGCATTTAAAACAATATATAGGAGAAGAAATTGAAGTTAGTTTATTTAAATCAATAAACGGAAACAAACAAATGCAAGGAATTTTAGAAAGCTTTGATAACGAAAATATTGCATTAAAATATAATAATGAAACAATTGAAATACCACGAAAAGGTATATCACTTATAAAAACAGTTTATAACTGGGAATAATTTAAAAGGAGGAATAAAAAATGAAAGAAGCTATTGACAATAAAGAATTAGTTATAGCATTAGAAGAATTAGAAAAGGAGAAAGGAATAAAAAAATCTTATTTAATTGAATCTATTGAAACAGCATTACTTACAGCATATAAAAGGAATTTTGACGCTAAAGAAAATGTAAAAGTTGTTATGGATGATGTAACAGGAGCTGCACATATTTATTCTGTGAAAGAAATAGTTGAAACAGTTGAAGATGCAGATACACAAATAAGTTTAGAAGATGCAAAAAAAATAAATAAAACATTAGAGTTAGGAGACAGTGTAGACATAGAACTTGTTCCAAAAAACTTTGGAAGAATAGCAGCGCAAACAGCAAAACAAGTTATAGTACAAAAAATTAGAGAAGCAGAAAGAGAAATAGTATATACAGAATATAATGATAGAAAAGGGGAAATTGTTACAGGATTAGTTCAAAAAGCAGACAGAGGAATTGTTGTAATGGATTTAGGAAAACTTGAAGGAGTAATGCTTGCAAAAGAACAAATTCCAACAGAAACTTATAAAGTAAATGATAAAATAAGAGCATATGTAACAGACGTAGAAAAAGGACCAAAAGGAATACCACAAGTTATAGTATCTAGAGCAACACCAGATTTTGTTAAAAAATTATTAGAATTTGAAATACCAGAAATTTATGAAGGATTAATAGAAATAAAAAGTGTTTCTAGAGACCCAGGTTATAGAAGCAAAGTAGCAGTTTATTCACAAAATGAAAATATAGACCCAGTAGGTTCTTGTGTAGGACAAAAAGGTGTAAGAATTCAAAACGTAATAAATGAATTAAATGGAGAAAAAATAGATGTTATAGAATGGAATGAAGATCCATCAATTTATATTTCAGCAGCCTTATTACCAGCAAAAGTAATGGCAGTAGATATAAACGACGAAGAAAAATTTGCACAAGTAATAGTATCAGATGACCAACTATCACTTGCAATAGGAAAATCTGGACAAAATGTTAGACTTGCTGCAAAATTAACAAATTGGAAAATAGATATAAAATCTGAAACACAATTTAGAGAAATGTTAGCAAAAGCTCAAGAAGAAAATGAAGAAAACAATGAAGAATTAACAGAAGAAACAAATACAGAAATTGAAGAATAAAAACATAATATAGAAAGACTTGTACATATAATAAAGAAAGGAAAAAGACAATGAAAAATGTACCTCAAAGAATGTGTATTAGTTGCAGAGAGAAAAAAGACAAAAAAAAATTAATGCGAATTGTATGTAACAAAAATGGTGAAATAAATGTAGATATTAATGGAAAGCATGAAGGGAGAGGGGCATACATTTGCAAAGATATTAATTGTTTAGAAAAAGCTATAAAAACTAATAGTTTAGAAAGAGCTTTAAAAACTAAAATAAATAAAGATTTTTATAATAAGTTAAGAGGTGTAATTATTGAATAAAGCGTTAGGGTTAATTGGACTATCGGCAAGAGCCAGAAAAATTGTATATGGTGCAGATAGTACAAAAGAAGCTTTAGAAAAGGAAAGAGTAAAACTGGTAATAGTTTCGAAAGAAGCTTCTGAGAAAACAATTAAAAATTTTAAGTTTTATTCTGAAAAATACAGTGTTCCAATTTGTATTTTTGGAAAAATAGAAGATCTAAGTAAGAGTATAGGAAAGAAAAACAAAGCTATACTTGGAATATTAGATGAGAATATGGCAAAAGAAATAAAAAAAATAATTGATGGGGGTGAAGTTATTGGGTAAGATAAAAATACATGAAATAGCAAAAGAATTAAACTTAGCCAGTAAAGATGTTATAGCAAAGGCAAATGAACTAAACATACAAGTAAAGAGTCATTTGAGCGGTGTAACAGAAGAAGAAGCAAGTAAAATAAAAGGAGCTTTAACAGGGAAAAAAGCTGCAAGCAAAAAAGAAGAAACTAAAAAGAAAGAAGCAAAAAAAGAAAAGAATAACAGTAGTCCAGTTATTATTAGAAGAGAAGTAATAATAAATGATGAAGACAACAAAAAAGAAAAGCAAGTAAAAAAACAAGAAGAAAATAAAGCTAAAATAGGTTTTGTAGAGAGAGATAGAAAAAAAGATTTTAATATAGTATACAGAAATAAGCCTAACAAACCTATGACAGTTGATGAATTATTTGGACTAAATAAAAAGAAAAAAGAAGAACCTAAAAAAGAGGAAGTTAAACAAAGCAAAGTAGAGGAAAAAATGCAAGAAGTAAAAGAAAATAAAACAGTTGATAAAACAGAAAAAGTTGAAAAAAATGAAAATGTAAAAAAGCAAGAAAACTTTAAACAAAATAAAACACAATATCAACCAAGAAACAATTATAATAACAACAGAAATAATAATTACAATAGAAACAATGACCGTAATAATAACAATAATAATAGAAATAATAACTATAATAGAAATAACAATGGAAACAATAATGGTTATAGAAATAATAGACCAGGAAATAACTTTGGCAGAGGAAATAGACCATTAGACGAAAAAGGAATAGAAAAAAATATCAAAAACATAATGTCTTCTGATGTTGTTGAAAAAGAAAGTGTTAGAGAATATAACCGAAATGCAGATAAACAAAAAAATGCAAATAAATATGATGACAAAAAGAGCAAGAAAAATAAAAATAAAAGAGGAAATAACGATTTAGGATTTAATGAAGGAAAATTGAAAAACCTTAAACAAGAAAGTAATTTATCTAATATGTTTACAGATCAAGAAGGTGGAATGTTAGATTACTATGATTTAACAACAGTTAGAGGAAAACGTAATAAAAAGAAAAATTCTAAAGCAGCCAAAGGCGAATCAAAGCAAAAAATATTTAAACTTACAGAAATAACAATTCCTGAAACAATTTCTGTAAAAGATTTAGCAGCAGAACTTAAGAAAACAAGTGCAGAAGTTATTAAAAAATTATTTGCACTTGGAGTTATGGCAACAATAAACAATGATGTAGACTTTGATACAGCATACTTAATAGCACAAGAATTTGGTGTAACAGCAAAACTTAAGGAAGAAATTAAAGAAGAAGATGTATTATTTGATGAATCTGAAGATTTAGAAAATGAATTAATGCCACGTCCACCAGTAATTGTTGTTATGGGACACGTTGACCATGGTAAAACATCATTACTAGATGCGATAAGAAAAACAAATGTTATAGAGGGCGAAGCAGGTGGAATTACACAAGCGATAGGTGCATACCAAGTTAAATTAAATGGTAGAGATATAACATTCCTAGATACACCAGGACACGAAGCTTTCACAGCAATGCGTGCTAGAGGTGCACAAATAACAGATATTGCAATTCTAGTTGTTGCAGCAAATGATGGAGTAATGCCACAAACAGTTGAAGCTGTTAACCATGCAAAATCAGCAGGAATTCCAATTATAGTTGCAGTAAACAAAATGGATTTACCAGGTGCTAATGTTGAAAGAATAAAAGAAGAATTAATGAAATACGATTTAGTTCCAGAAGAATGGGGAGGAGATACAATTTATGTACCAATTTCAGCTAAAAATGGAACAAACATTGACCAATTACTAGAAATGGTTTTACTTGTTGCAGACATGAAAGATTTAAGAGCAAATCCTACAAAACAAGCAAAAGGTGCTGTTATAGAAGCAAGACTTGATAAAACAAAAGGTCCTATTGCTACAATGTTAGTTCAAAGAGGAAAACTAGATGTTGGAGATACAATAGTTGTTGGTTCTTCAATAGGTAGAATAAGAGCTATGAAAAATGATAAAGGACAACGTGTTAAATTTGCAACACCATCAATGCCAGTAGAAATTATGGGACTTACAGAAGTACCAACAGCAGGAGATACTTTCTACGAAGTAAAAGATGAAAAAATGGCTAAACACTTAATAGAAAGAAGAAAACGCCAAGCAAGAGAAAAATCTATAAATCAAGTAAGTAAAGTAACTTTAGACGATTTATTCAGTCAAATTGAAAAAGGAGATTTAAAACAATTAAACTTAATAGTAAAAGCAGATGTTCAAGGATCTGTTGAGGCAGTTAAACAATCTCTAGAAAAATTATCAGATGAAAAAGTACAAGTAAAAGTTATACATGCAGCAGCAGGAGCTGTTACAGAGTCTGACGTTACACTTGCTAAAGTTTCAAATGCAATAATAATAGCATTTAATGTTAGACCAGTTGCAAGTGCTAAAGAAATGGCAGATAGAGAAGAAGTTGAAATAAAACAATACTCAGTAATTTACCAAGCAATAGAAGATGTAGAAGCAGCTATGAAAGGTATGTGGGACCCAGAATTTGAAGAAAAAGTTATAGGAACAGTAGAAGTAAGACAAACATTCAAAGTTTCTGGAGTTGGAACAATTGCTGGTGGTTATGTATTAACAGGAAAAGTAGAAAGAAATGCAGGAGTAAGAGTAATAAGAGACGATGTTGTAATTCATCAAGGAGAACTTGCTTCACTTAAGAGATTTAAAGACGATGTTAAAGAAGTTGCAAAAGGTTATGAATGTGGTCTTCAAATTGCAAATTACAACGACATAAAAGAAGGAGACATAATAGAAGTATATGTAATGGAAGAAATAAAAAGATAGAATATAAGGGCGCAAAAAAATTGCGTCCTAATTATAAAAACGAGGTGATATTATGCAAAAAAATAATAATAGATTTAACCGTGTAGAAGAAGAAATGAAAAAAGAAATAAGTAACATTATTTCTAATAAACTTAAAAATCCAGACGTTACAGGTCTTATATCTGTTACAAAGGTTAAAGTAACAACAGATTTAAAATTTGCTAAAGTATATGTAAGTATATTAAATGCAAAAAATACAAAAGCAACATTAAGAGGTTTAAAACAATCTTCTGGTTTTGTACGTTCAGAAGTAGCAAAATCTATAAACTTAAGAAATACACCAGAAATTATATTTGAATTAGATGACTCTATGGAATATGGGGCAAAAATAGATTCAATTTTAAAAGACATAATGAAAGATGTAAAACCAGAAAGTGAAGGAGAAGAATAAAAAATGACTTTAGAAGATATAAAAAATGCAATTCAAAAGGCAGAAACAATAGCAATATTAGTACATGAAAGCCCAGATGGAGATGCAATTGGTAGTGCAACAGCGATGAATTTAGCATTAAAACAATTAGGGAAAAATCCAGATGTTATAATACCAGAATTTTCTAGAACCTTTAATTTTCTACCTGGAGTAGATGAAATAAAGAAAGAAACAAATGTGGAAAGTTATGATTTAACAATAACATTAGACTGCGGAGACCAAAAAAGAGTTAGTAATTGTGCTAAATATTTTGAAGATGCACAAACAACAATCTCAATAGATCATCATAATATGAATCCAATGTTTGCAGATATAAATTATGTAGATCACACATCTCCAGCTTGTTGCCAAATTTTAATAATAATATTTGAATATTTGGGAGTAAAAATAACAAAAGACATAGGAACATGCTTACTTACAGGAATAATTACAGATACAGGTGGATTTAAATACGAAGGTGTATCTGAGGTTACTTTTGAATTTGCAGCAGAATTATTAAGATGTGGTGTAAATGTATCAAACATATATAAACAAGCAATGCAAATAAAATCTAAAGCAAACTTTGAACTTAGAAAATTTGCAATGGATAGAATGCAATTTTTAGAAGAAGGAAAAATTGCATTTACATATATTACAACAGAGGATGAACAAAAAGTAGGAGCAGAAGAAGGAGACCACGAAGGAATAGTAAACCTAGGTAGAGATATAGAAGGAGTAGAAGTATCTATATTTTTACATCAAGCAGAAGACGGAGCATATAAAGTATCATTAAGGTCAAACAACTACTTAAATGTAGATGATGTATGCTTAATGTTTGGCGGTGGAGGACACCAAAGAGCAGCAGGTTGCAAAATAAGTGGAGAGCCAGAAGAAATAAAAAATAAAATAATAAACGAAATAAAAAAATCATTAAAATAAAAAATTTTAACTTTAATTAATGTGTAGGGGAACGGTGCTCCGTGCCCTAAAATAATTTAAAAAGAAACATCTAAAAAATTAATGTTAAGAATTGAATATGAAGAAAGAAATATTGTTTATATTGTACAAATATATAATTCGAAAATGAATTATATATTTGTGTTGAATTTCTGAGAAAAACATGATATAATTCAAATAATTTAGCTGAATAGCTATTAAATTTGAATACCTCCATATGGAGTAAACATAAAGAAACTATAAACATCTCAATTAATATTGAAGGAGGAAAGAATATGAGCAAAATAATTGCAATGTATGAAGAAAAGGACAAAGAATTAAATATTTCTTTGTATGATTTTGTTGATGAATGTTATCGGAAAGCAATTCCAATAATGGTTTGCCATGTAACAGAAGAGGAATATGGAAACATGAAAGAACAATTAAAATCCGGTTACTTAAATGAGAGGCTACCTCGGATTACAAATGAAAAAGAAAGGGGATATGATAAATTTCGCTATGTTATAACATATGATGTAGTGGAAAATACTTTATTAATATCAGACTATGAAAATCCTGAAAAAATAGGTACGTATTTTCTAGATTCAGATGGTGTACATTATGATGAAGAAGGACATCAAGTTATGGATACAAATTGTTTGAGGTATAGAGATATTAGATGGGATATAAAAGTGTATACCACAGAAACATATGAAGACATTATTTCTTTTTATAAGTCACAGTTGAAGCCAGAATACAAAATACAAGAAAAAACCAATGAATTAATTAAATTAATTGGAAAAAGTTGTAAAACATGCAATACTGAGTGTTCTGGTGGACTTGGAGATGCAAGTTGCGAGAGATGGACTCATATAATAAAATAATTAAAAAAACATGGTTAAAATGTGGCTTTGCCACACGGGCAGACAGAGGTGTCTGCCCCTACAACTAAAATAGAAATCACCTATAAGAAATATGGGATTTCTATTTTTTTATTATTTATTATAATTGACAAATAGCAGAAATTTATGTAAAATAGAAAAAGAGTAAATTGGATGGTCGCGTATAGCAAGGCCGCAAGGCAGCGTACGAGGAAAGTCCGGGCTCCATAGAGCAATGATGCTGGATAACGTCCAGTAAGGGTGACCTTAAGGAAAGTGCAACAGAAAATAACCGCCTATTTTATAGGTAAGGGTGAAAAGGTGAGGTAAGAGCTTACCGCTTGTATGGTGACATACAGGGTCAATGTAAACCCCATCTGGAGCAACACCTAAACAGAGGGTTAAGACTGCTCGTCGTCCTCTAAATTGGTGGCTTTGAGACATATGGTAACATATGTAATAGATAAATGACTGTCTTAGACAGAACCCGGCTTACAGATTTACTCTATTTTTATAAAACTAAAAGGACCAAAAAATTGGTCCTTATTTTGGTAATATGAAGAAATTTTATAAGGAGACCAAATGAACATAGAAGAAATATTAAAAAAAGAAATAAATAATTTAAAACAAAACAACATAGAAAATAGCACATTAAAAGCAAAAATATTACTTGCAAATATTTTAAATGTAAAAAAAGAATACTTATTAATACATAGTGAAGAAGAAATAAAACAAGAGGATAAAATAAAATATGAAAATTGCATAAAAGAATTAATAAAAGGAAAGCCACTTCAATATATAACAAACAAGCAAGAATTTATGGGATTAGACTTCTATGTTGATGAAAATGTTTTAATACCTCAACCAGATACAGAAATTCTAGTTGAAAAGGCAATAGAAATATCAAAAACAACACAGAAAAATAAGATATTAGATATGTGCACCGGAAGCGGATGCATAGCAATATCATTAGCAAAAAAGATAAATAATGCTCAAATAACAGCAGTTGATATATCAAATAGTGCTTTAAATGTTGCTAATAAAAATGCTATAAACAATAATGTAGAAAATAAAATAAAATTTATAAATTCAGATATGTTTAACAATATAGAAGAAAAGTTTGATATAATAGTTTCAAATCCACCATATATAGAAACAGAAACAATAAATAAACTAGGAATAGAAGTGCAAAATGAGCCACATTTAGCCTTAGATGGTGGAATAGATGGATTAAAATTTTATAAAACAATCGCTAATAATGCATTTAAATATTTAAACGAAAATGGTTATTTATTGCTTGAAATAGGATATAATCAACAAAATAGTGTAACACAACTATTACAAGATATAGGGAAATACAAAAATATAGAAACAGTAAAAGATTTAGGTGGCAATTATAGAATTGTAATTGCAAGAAAGGAATAAAAATGTCTTTTTCATCTGAAATTAAAGAAGAATTAAGCAAAACAAATAATTTAAAAAACAAAGAAGAAGTAAAGTATGAATTTTTAGGTTACTTAATTTCTTCTAATATAGCTATAAAAAAGAATAAAATAGAATATTCAACAGAAAACGAATACAACATTAACAGACTAAACAAATTACTTAATAACTTAAATATAGATTACGATATATGTGTAAAAGGAAATTTATTTGTAATTAAATTTAATATAGAAAATATAACAGATTATATAAATTTATTAGGTAATATAGAAAAAGAAAACCTAAAAAAAGCTTTTATACGTGGAAGCTTTTTGGGTTCAGGTTCGATAAATGACCCTAACAAGAAATATCATATAGAAATTTCTTTAGAAAATAAAGAATATGCAAATATCTTAAAAAATATTTTGAACGAGTTTGAAATTACTTTTAAAGAATTAGAAAGAAAATCAAGTTATTCATTATATAGCAAAGATGGAGAAGAAATATCAAAATTCTTAGCTTTAATAGGTGCTTCAAAAGCAGTAATAAATTTTGAGGAAATACGTGTAATAAGAGATATTAGAAATAATGTAAATAGAAAAGTAAATTGTGAAACTGCAAATTTAAATAAAACAGTTAATGCAGCAGTTAGACAAATAGAAGATATTAAATTTATTTATAAGTCAAAGGCAGAAGATAAACTTTCAGATAATTTAAAAGAAATTGCAAATTTAAGAATGGAAAATCCAGATATAAGCTTAGTAGAACTTGGAAAATTATTAAAAGAGCCTATTGGAAAATCTGGGGTAAACCATAGATTAAAAAAGATTCAAGAAATAGCAAATGAATTAAGGGGAAATAAATGAAAGAAATAGGAATATATATTCATATACCTTTTTGTGCAAAAAAATGTAACTATTGTGATTTTATTTCATTTGAAAATATGAAACCAAGAGAAAACGAATATATACAAGTATTAAAAAAAGAAATAGCAGAAAATAAAAATAGCCAGTATATAGTAAATACTATTTATATAGGAGGAGGAACACCTTCTTATATTAATAGTAAAAGTATTATAGAAATTATAAATACAATAAAAGGAAATTATGAAATAAACAAAAATGCAGAAATTACAATAGAAGTAAACCCAGGAACGGTAAATAAAGAAAAACTAGAGGATTATATAAATGTAGGAATTAATAGAATAAGCATTGGCTTGCAATCTACAAGCAATAAAATTTTAAAAACTATAGGAAGAATTCATACATATGAACAATTTTTAGAAAACTATAAACTAGCACAAGAAGTTGGTTTTAAAAATATAAATGTAGATTTAATGCTTGCACTGCCAAATCAAACAATTAAAGATTTAGAAGATTCAGTAGAAAAAATAATAAATTTAAATCCAAATCATATTTCTATTTACTCATTAATTTTAGAAGAAGAAACTAAAATGTATAACGATGTAATGGCAGGAAAATATGTACTTCCAGAAGATGATTTTGAAAGAAAAATGTATTGGCTTGTAAAAAACAAATTAGAAAGAAGCGGATATATTCATTATGAAATATCAAACTATGCTAAAAAAGGCTATGAATCAAAACACAATTCAGACTGTTGGGAACAAAAAGAATACTTAGGATTTGGACTTGCAGCACATTCATATTTTAATAAAAAAAGATATTCAAATACTACTAACATTAATGAATACATTGAAAACTATAAAAAATACATAAAACTAGAAGAAGATCAAAATAAAGAAGATGAACAAAAAGAATATATGATGTTAGGTTTAAGAAAAATAGAGGGAGTAAACATACAAAGATTTAAAAATAAATTTATGGAAAATCCCCTATACTTATACAAAAACGAAATAGAAAAATTAGTAAACGAAGGTCTATTAGAAGTAGATTTAAATAATATAAAATTAACTAAAAAAGGAATAGATTTAGCAAATTTAGTGTGGGAAGAGTTCGTATGAAAACTTGAATATTTATATATAAAATGATATAATTTACAAAGTCTAAAAAAGAGAGGAATTGGAATGCCGAAATTCTTTGTAGAAAATGAAAATATAAAAGAAAATAAAATATATATTGTAGAAGATTATAATCATATAAAAAATGTACTTAGAAAAAATATTGGAGATGAATTGGAAGTTTGCAATAAATCTACAGGAGAAAATTATTTATGTTCTATAAAAAGTATATTAGATAATGAAATTGAATGTGAAGTTTGCAAAAAAACAGAGAGCAAGGCTGAATCTAATTTAAAAATAACGGTTTTTCAAGGATTACCAAAGCAAGGAAAAATGGAACTTGTAATTCAAAAATGTATTGAGCTTGGTGCTTATGAGTTTGTACCTTTAGAAATGAAAAATTGTGTTGTTAAATTAAAAGAAAAAGATAGATTAAAAAAAATAGAAAGATGGCAAAAAATTGCCGAAGTTGCAGCAAAACAATGTGGAAGAGATATAATACCAAAAGTAAATAAAGTATGTAATGTAAACAAATTAGCTAGCCAAATAAACGAATTTGATAGTGTAATTGTAGCATATGAAAATGAAGAAGAATATAGCATAAAAGATGAAATAGATAAAATAAAAAACAAAAATAACATTAATAAAATAGCAATAGTAATAGGACCAGAAGGCCGGAATAGATAAACAAGAAATACAAAAATTACAAGAAAATGGAGCAAAAATAGTTACATTAGGAAAAAGAATTTTAAGAACAGAAACTGTTGCAATTTCATTAACAAGTATTTTAATGTATGAATTAGGC
>USJU01000006.1 GCA_900555085.1 uncultured Clostridium sp. | reverse complement strand
AAGGAAGCAAAAACGGAAATGAATATATAATAACAAAAGAAAATATAGCAGAAAACACAAACTTTGAATACACAGTAACAGATGGACAAGGAAATACTCAAACCAAAACAGCAGTAATAAACACAATAGATAAAAATCCACCAGCAGATTTTACAATAACAGCAGAAAATACAGAAGAAGGACTAAGAATAACAGGAGAAACGACAGATGCAGAAAGTGGAATAGATAAATACGAATATTATGCAAAAAAATCAGATGATGAGTATAAAAAATATGAGAGTAACCCAATAACAGGGCTAGCAAAAGGAACATACGATATAAAAGTAATTGCATATGACAAAGCTGGAAATTCAAAGGTAGCAGAGTTAAAAAGTTTTGAAGTAAAAAAAGAAGTAAAAAGAACAAAGATATCAGCACAAGATATAAAAAACAACCCAGAAGGATATTATGGACAAACAGTAGATTACACATCATCAAATGGGCAAAATAATTGGAAAATATTTTATTCAGATGGAATCCATATATTCTTAATAACAGGAGAATATATAGATTTATCAGATACAGATAGATTAGATTTAAATACAGGAATGAAAATTTTTTCTAGTTCAAAATATAGGGCTAACTGGGAAAAAATACCAGATTTTCAAACAATAGATTCAGAAGTATTAGAAAGATTTAAAGCAACAGGATCTAATATTAATGAATATCAAGATGAAGACAATTCAAAATGTGTTTCAACGTTGTTGAACACTAATAATTGGAAAAAATATATGGACAATGAAAATGGTTCAGGAAGAGCTGAATATTCAGTAGGAGCACCTACGATAGAAATGTGGATGGATAGTTGGAATAATAAATACCCTAAAGAAAAATTTTACTGGAAAAAAAGTAATGAAAAAGATCACTATGGATATTGCGTAGGAACAAGTGAAAATCCAAATGAATATAGAATTAATTCATGGTTAATAAGTTCATATGAAGGAATAAATGATAAATTATATTTTCCATATGATAGTGTATATAATAATATGTATAGGTATGCAACAGCTTCACCTTCAGCAGATGCAAGTAACAGTATATTACACATACAATCAGACGGAAAACCAGATATAAATAATGGACAAGGAACAAATGATCCTTATATAGCACTTCGACCGGTTGTTTCATTAAAGGATAATGTTACGGTAGATATAAAAGATTAAGAAAAAAACAAGACACAATTTTGTGTCTTGTTTTTGTGTGCATTAAACCTGTAATAAATTTTGCCTATAACACATACATTAGAAAAAAAGAGGGGAGAAAAATGTATGAATAAAAAGTCTATTTTTATTTATTGTAGTGTTATAATTTTAATTTTTTCTTTTTGCGTTTTTATGACAGAAAATGACTACGAAGATTCTATTGAAACAAATGCAGGTACAGCTTTAAGTAATAAAAAAATTGGCTGGGGTATAAAACGTGAAAAAGATAATAAACAACCAGACTTAGGAAAAGTAAATGCAGAGTTAATAAATAAATACGATGGATATTGTATGGGAAATAGCGAAAAGAAATACATATATATAACTTTTGATGAGGGGTATGAAGCAGGATATACAGAAAAAATTTTAGATACATTAAAAGAAAATAATGTTAAAGCAACGTTTTTTATTACAGCACACTATTTAAATACTAATGAAGAATTAGTTAAAAGAATGATAGACGAAGGACATATAGTTGGAAATCATACTGTAAACCATAAAAGCATGCCAGATATTTCTAACGAAGAAATAAAAAAGGAAGTAATGGATTTGCATTTAGCAATTTATGAAAAATTTGGCTATGAAATGAAATATATAAGACCACCTAAAGGTGAATACAGCGAAAGAACACTTAATGAATGCAATACTTTAGGGTATAAAACTGTAATGTGGAGTTTTGCTTATAAAGACTGGGAAGAAAATAATCAAAGTGGAGAAGAAAATGCTAAGAAAATGATTATAAATAATTTTCACAATGGAGAAATAATGTTATTACATGGAAATTCAAAAGACAACTGCAATGTTTTAGGAAACATTATTCAGGAAGCAAAAAACGAAGGTTATGAAATTAGGCCATTAGATGAATTTGAAAAATAATTAGAGGTGATTTTTTATGAGAAAAAATAAGAAAAAGAATAATTCCAGATTAAATAATATATTAGAATTTCCAGAAGAAATTTCAAATAATGAACCTAAAATAACAATAATAGGATTTAAAAAAATAATGGTAGAAAATTACAAAGGAATTTTAGAGTATGAAAATTTTTTTGTGAGGTTAAATACCACAATAGGAGTTTTAAATATAAATGGATTTAATTTGAGTTTAAACGAAATGACAGATGAAGACCTAATAATAACAGGAAATATAGAGAGTATAGATTTTGAAAGTGTAACTGATGAGGAGGAGTAAATTTGTTTTTTAAAATTTTATTATATAAACTAATTGGATATATAAGAATAAATGTTGAAGGATTTTATATAGAAAAATTTATAAATATTTGTAGACAAAATGGGATTTTTTTATGGGGAATAAAAAGAGAAAAAGCAAGTATAATGCATACAAACATATCTATAAAAGACTTTAAAAAAATAAAAAGAATAACAAAACAAATTAATTGCAGAGTACACATAGAAAGAAAAAAGGGTTTGCCCTTTTTTTTAGATAGATATAAAAAAAGAAAAATATTTGTAATAGGGCTAATAGCAATACTACTAATAATATTTGGAACCTCGAATTTTGTATGGAATATAGAAGTAGTAGGAAACGAAAAAATCAACAAAGATGAGCTAATACAAGAACTAAAGGAGCAAGGACTTGAAATTGGAACCCCAAAAAGAAAAATAAATAAAAACGAAATTATAAATACAATAAGATTAAAAAGAAACGACGTATCTTGGGTAGGAATAAATATAAAGGGAACTAATGTTACAGTAAAAATAGTAGAAACAGAAGAAAAACCAGAAATTATAAATCAAGATGAATATTGTAATATAGTAGCAAACAAAGACGCATTAATTCAAAAAATAGATTCTACAAAAGGTACTTCCGTAGTAAAAGAAGGCGATTTGGTAAAAAAAGGAAGTATACTAATAGGCGGATGGATGGAGGGAAAATATACTGGAGTAAGATATGTACATGGTGCTGGGAAGGTTATGGGCAAAGTTTGGTACACAGAAACTGCTAGAGTACAGCTAAAAGAGGAAAAAATAGAGAAAACAGGAAAAGAAGAAAAAAAATATAGAATAAATTTTAATAATTTTCAAATAAATTTGTACAAAACTCTTTCCAAATTTGAAAAGTATGATACAATATACACAGACAAAAAAGTTAAAATATTTTCTGATTTTTATCTACCCGTAAGTTTTACTGAATGTAACAATTTTGAAACAATATCTAAAACAGAAGAATACACTCAAGAAGAAGCAAAAAATATTGCAATAGAAAGGGCAGAGAAAAAACTAGCAGAACAAGTAACAAATTCTGATGATATTCAAGACAAAAAAATAAATGTAATTACAACTAACGATTATGTTGAAGTAGAAGTTATATACGAAGTATTAGAAAATATAGGCACTGAAGAGAAAATAGTATTTTGAAAGGATGATGAACATGGAAAGAGGACTTAGAGTCATAGAAACAGACAAAACATTTTTTAAGAAAATAACAAATACTATAGGAAAATTATTCATACCCACAAAAGTTGGTTTTAATAGTGTAATGATTTCTATAAAAAGAAACAATGTTGTAAAAGCATATTTATATGATGAAGAGGACAATGATGAAGCTTCAAGAAAAAAATATGAAGATACATATGCACTATATTTAGAATCTATAGATAAATATATTATGGATTCTGTATATAAAAAAGTAAAAAATGATACAGCAACAGAATTTGAAAGAAATGCTCTAGCTAATTATTATGAAGTAACACACTTAAAAGAAACAGAATACTTAGAATACAAATATAGAAAACAAAAATATTTAATAGATTTGGATTATGAAACAGTAAAAACACAAAATAAGGAAAAATTATTAAATAGATATGAAAAATTTTATGCAGCAAAAATGGATACTCTATACAAAGGATTATTAAAACATTATTCAGTTCAACTTGCAGATAATTTAGTTGCAAAAGATAGAGAAGAAATTTACAATAAAATTTTTACTACATTAGAAGATTACATAGGAAGTATTTTGCCAATAAAAATAAAAAATGATAAAGATAACACATACAAAGAAATAATGGAAGAATACGAAAAATTTGAAGGATTTACAATAGGAAAATTAGACCAAAAAGAACTAATAGAGAAAAAAGCTGTTTTGCTAGGAATAAGCAGACAATTATTTACACATAGTTTACCTCTAATAGTAGCAGAACAATGTTATATAAAATTATTAAAAGAAACAAGAGACTTAATAGTAGATACACGTATAGAACAAAAGAAAAAATCTGCATATAAATTATTAATAGATTTAATAGAAGACTACAATATGAGATTATTATCTACAAAAATATATTGGGACAAACCCGCAGAAAGAGACTATTATAAAAAATTCTGGAATGAATATAAATCTTTGCAACCACTTAAAGAAGAAAATGAAGAAGACTACGAAGAACAAAAAGAAATATTATTTATTAGAAATGATTTGAAAAAACTTTGTGAAGCTAAAAATATATTAAGATATGAAAAAATAAATAAATTTTATAAAGAAAAACTTGTTAGTATGGGTGCAATGAGAAATATAAAAAATTCATGTAAAACAATAGGAAACTATACAAAGCAAAAACAAATTGCTTAGAAAAGGAAAGAAAAATGGAACTTTTAGAAGTACAATACTTAGATATAGAAGAAAATAAAGAATATGAAATGGTTTTAAATAGAGTAATAAATAAATGTTTTGAAGAAGAAAATTTAAAAAATTTATATATAAGTATTACTCTTACAAATCCTGAAAACATACAAAAAATTAACAAAGAATATAGAAATATAGATAGAGCAACAGATGTACTTTCATTTCCAATGTTTGAGAAAAACGAAATAAAAGAAGTTTGTAAAATGAATATGGAAGGGCAAGAAGTTTTAGGAGACGTAATTATATCAATAGAGCAAGTAAAAAAACAAGCTGAAGAATATGGACACAGTTTTGAAAGAGAACTTGCATATATGGCAGTTCACGGATTTTACCATTTAATGGGATATGACCATATGGAAGAAAATGAAAAAAAAGAAATGAGAGAAAAAGAAGAAAATATACTTTCAAAATTAGATATAAAAAGGGGATAAAATGAGTAGAAAAGAAAAAAGAAAAAATAGTAATAAAAAAATGAAAATATTTATAATTGTTATATTGTTAATAATTATTATTGCAGCTGGAATTTTAGCATATATGGTATTATTTAAAAATAAAGGAAATGACATAATAAGTAATGCAGAAGAAAATAATGGAATTATAGAAGAAGTTTTAAATAACAATGGAGTAAAAATATATTCAGGAAACGAAAGACCAATAGCCGTTATGATAGATAACCACAAAGGAGCTTGGCCACAAGCAGGACTAAAAAAAGCATATGCTATATATGAAATAATAGTCGAAGGTGGAGAAACCAGAATGATGGCAGTATTTAAAGGTCAAGATGTTGAAAAAATAGGGCCTGTTAGAAGCTCAAGACATTATTTCTTAGATTATGCACTAGAAAATGATGCAATATATGCACATTATGGATGGAGTCCAAAAGCAGAAAGTGACATAAAAACTTTAGGTGTTAATAACATAAATGGAATAACAGAAAGCGAAAAAGACTTTTGGAGAATAAAACAAAAATCATCACCACACAATGTTCTAACAAGCACATCAAAAATAAAAGAAATAGCTAAAAATAAAAATTACAAGTTAACCTCAACAAAAGAAAGTGTATTAAATTATGTTACAAACGAAGTAGAACTTGCAGAAGGAAAAACAGCAAATAAAGTAACTATACCATATTCGGACTTACATACAACAAGCTATGTATATGATGAAGCAAGTAAAACATATACAAGATATGCAAGAGGAATAAAACAAACAGATTTTGAAACTAATGAAAGCATTACAACTAAAAATATAATAATAACATTTGTAAAAAATACAGATTTAAATGATGGAGAAAACAAAAACAGACAAAATTTATCTAATATAGGAACTTTCAAAGGTTACTATATAACAAATGGTAAAGTTATTGAAATAACATGTGAAAAGAAAGATAGAAAATCACAAACAATATATAAAGATTTAAACGGAAAAGAAATAGAAGTTAATGATGGAAATACATTTTTTAATATTTGCCCAGTAGATGCAAATGTTACAATAGAGTAATAAAATATAAAAGCGTCTGTGCTTACAAAAATAAAAAATGTAAGAGCAGATGTTTTTTATGGTTTATACCAAATTTCTACAAAAAAATTAATAAAAACGATATATAATAAACCAAAAGAAAGGAAAACATATGGAAGAAAAATTTAAATCAGGATTTGTATCAATAATAGGAAGAACAAATGTGGGAAAATCTACATTAATAAATTCTTTAACAGGAGAAAAAGTTGCAATAACAGCAAATAAATCTCAAACAACAAGAACAGCAATAAGGGCGATAATTAATAGAGATAACTCACAAATAATTTTTATAGATACACCAGGAATTCATAAGCCAAAAACGAAATTAGGCGAAACAATGTTAGAAACAGCCTATGGAGCTGTAACAGATGTAGATGTAGTTTTATTTATGGTAGATGCTTCAAAAAATGAAATTCCAAAAGGAGATAAAATTATATTAGAAAAAATAAAGGAAGCACACAAACCAACAATATTAATAATAAATAAAATAGACTTAATAAAAAGAGAAAATTTATTAAAAGTTATAGATATGTACAGAAAAGAATATAACTTTAAAGCTGTTATACCAACATCTGCAATTAAAAGCAAAGAAGTAAATGCAATACTAGATGAAATAGAGGAACTTTTAAAGCCAGGTCCAGCATATTATGATATAGACGAATATACAGACCAAACAGAAAGACAATTAGTAGAAGAAACGATTCGAGAAAAAGCCTTAAAATTATTAGATGAAGAAGTACCACATGGAATATATGTAGAAACAGAAAAAATGCAAGAAAGAACAACAAGTAAAGGCGAGCAAATATATGATGTGGAAGCTACAATTTATTGTTTAAGAAATTCTCATAAGGGTATAATTATAGGCAAAGGCGGACAAATGCTTAAAAGAATTGGAACGTATGCAAGGCAAGATTTAGAAAGAATGTTAGGAATAAAAATAAATTTGAAAATTTGGGTAAAGGTAAGAGAAGATTGGCAAGAAAAAGAAAGCATTGTAAATAAATTTAAAATGAAATAAATTTATTATAATTATGTTATAAAATTAACGTTAGATAATGTAATTAAATTGAATAAAAAAAATCTTTTTACAAAGGATAAATAACATAAAGGAGATGATTTCATGATTAAACAAATGGCGTGGAATACATTTAAAAATACAGGAAATATTGATACATTTGTTGAATTTAAAGCAATAGAACAAATTGAAAAAAATATGAAGGCGGAAGAAAATGGGAACAATAAAAACGAAGGGAATAGTAATTGCAGAACATAACATGGGTGATTACGATAAAATGATTACACTGTTAACTCCAGGTTTGGGCAAAATATCGTGTGCAGCAAAAGGTGCAAGAAGGCCTAAAAGTAGCCTTCTTGCTGGAACACAATATTTATGTTTTGGAGAATATGTTTTATATAAAGGTGCAAATACATATAATATAAATTCGTGTAGTACAATAGAAGTATTTTACAATGTTAGAATAGATTTGGACAAGCTAAATTATGTAGCCGAAATTACAAGATTAATACAAGATACAACAACAGAAAATCAAAACAGTTATAATATACTTCAGCTGTTATTAAATACAATATATGTAATTTCAGAAACAGATAAAAAATTAGATTTAGTAATGTCTATATTCAAATTACGATTAATAAGTATATTAGGATTTAAACCACATATTGAAAAGTGCACAAATTGTGGAGAAAAAGAAAATATAAAATATTTTAGTTTAAGAGATAATGGACTAAAATGTGAAGTGTGCGGGAAACAAGATAAAAGTGCAGTTGAAATAAACGAAGGAACTTTAAATGCAATAAAATATGCAATATTAGCACCAGCAAAAAAATTATATTCATTTAAAGTATCAGAAGAAAGCATAAGAGAATTAAAAATAATTTCAAAGTTGTATATAAATGATAAATTAGATAAAGAATACAAAATATGACATATGTTCAATTTGACATATGTTTTATTTTATTGTATAATACAAAACAGTGATTATCTTGAAAGATAGATAAAATAAGAGATTTAAGTTTTATGTATAAAAAACTTGTGTTTAGAAATAATAAGAGAAATTGATTCGGAAATAAAAAAATGAGATTTATAAGTGTAGTCTTTAGCGGTGTAAGATATACACTATTATTCAGTAAGAGATAAAAAAATTCTATTATTATAATGAGATGAATTATTTAGTATAAGGTACAGAGATTTATATTATTTAAAAATGAAAAATTAATTATATTTATGGTTAAATATAGGAGCAGAATTCTCTGTTTACCTATATTCTCTTTGCAATTTCAAGGAACAATTATATACATAAAGTTAAATTAACACAGAAAAGAAGGAGAGAGAAAATGGAAGAAGAATTAAAATCTACAAAAGTAGAGAGTACGGAAAGAAAACAAAGAACAACAAGAGCAAGAAAAACAAATACAGAAACAACAAGAAAAACACGCGAAAATCATAATAATCATAATAGTGTAACAAGGAGAAACACAAACAGAAGAAATAAAACAATGGAAGCAAAAGAAAATAAAAATGTTAAAGTAGAGGATGAACCAAAAAGAAAAACAACAAATAAAAGAAGAACAAATAATAAAGATTTTATATTTAAAAAAGATACAATAAAAATAATTCCTCTAGGAGGATTACATGAAATAGGTAAAAACATAACTGTTTTTGAATATGGAGACGATATAATTTTAGTAGATGCGGGTTTAGCATTTCCAGATGATGATATGCTAGGTGTAGACTTAGTTATACCAGATTTAACATATCTAGAAAGAAACAAAGAAAAAATTAGAGGATTAGTTATAACACACGGACACGAAGATCATATAGGGTCTGTACCATATTTATTAAAGAAAATAAATGTGCCTGTATATGCTACAAAATTAGCTGCAGGATTAATCAGAAATAAGTTGGAAGAACATAAATTATTACGTTCAACAAAGCTAAAAGAAGTAAAACAAGGTCAAGCAATAAAACTTGGAAAATTTAAAGTAGAGTTTATAAGAAGTTGCCATAGTATACCAGATTCTGTAATGCTTGCAATTACAACACCAGTTGGAACAATACTTCATACTGGAGATTTTAAACTAGATTTTACACCAATTGATGGTGAACAAATGGATTTAGGAAGAATTGCAGAATTAGGAAACAAAGGAATACTAGCACTTATGTCTGATAGTACAAATGCAGAAAGAAAAGGATACACAATGTCTGAAAGTACAGTTGGAGAAGTATTTGAAAAGCTATTCCAAAACTGTAAAAAAAGAATTGTAGTTGCTACATTTGCATCAAACGTGCATAGGGTTCAACAAATTGTAAATTCAGCAGTAGAACATAAAAGAAAAATAGCTGTATGTGGTAGAAGTATGATAAATATGATAGATACAGCAAGAGAACTAGGATATATAAAATGTCCAGATAATGTATTTATAGATATAGATATGATAAAAAATTATACAGATGACCAATTAGTTATAATAACAACAGGAAGCCAAGGAGAGCCAATGTCTGCCTTAACAAGAATGGCAGCAGGAGAACATAGAAAGGTACAAATAACACCAAACGACAAAGTAATAATATCTGCAACAGCAATACCTGGAAACGAAAAATTTGTGTCAAAAGTAATAGACGATTTAATGCAACTAGGAGCAGAAGTTATATATAGTTCACTAGAAGCAATACACGTATCAGGGCACGCATGTCAAGAAGAACAAAAAATAATATTAGCACTTGCAAAACCAAAATACTTTATACCAGTTCATGGAGAATATAGACAATTAATAGCTCACAGTGAAACAGCAAAATCTATGGGAATAGCTAAGGAAAACATATTCTTAACAGACAATGGAAAAGTATTAGAATTAAATGAAGACGAAGCAAAATTCACAGGAACAGTGCCATCAGGAAGAGTATTAGTAGATGGATTAGGAGTTGGAGATGTAGGAAGCATAGTACTAAGAGATAGACAACACCTATCACAAGACGGACTAATAATAATAGTAATGACAATGGACTCAAGTTCAGGAAGCATAATAGCTGGACCAGATGTAATTTCAAGAGGATTTGTATATGTAAGAGAATCAGAAAACCTAATGGACGACGTAAAAAACGTAGTAAGAAGAGAAGTATACAAATGTGAAGAAAAACACATAACAGATTGGTCAACAATAAAATCAAACGTAAAAGACAACCTAAGAGAATATATATTCCAAAAAACAAAAAGAAACCCAATGATTTTACCAATAATAATGGAAATTTAATGAAACATAGTAATACCAAGCACTTTATAGCTTGGTATTATATTACTATAAGAAGTTTCTGTTTTATGTGTAGGGGTCGGCGTCCTTAGGGCGACCCGCATAACCAAGCCATTTTTTATATTGTATGAAATAAGAAAATATTATTGTATTATATATTCTTTTTTGATATAATACGTAAGAATTTATTAATAGAAGTAGGAGAGATGAGAAATGGATTATAAAGATTTAGCAAATTTAATTTTTCCAGATGCAAAAGATATAGAATATTATGAAAACAAATATCCAGAAAGAGATTTACCAGAAGGTGCAATTGTTTCAAGATTTGCACCTAGTCCAACTGGTTTTGTACATATTGGTGGTATTTACCAAAGTTTAATTGCAAAAAAACTTACAATTCAAACAGGTGGTGTGTTCTTTTTAAGAATTGAAGATACAGATCAAAAAAGAGAAGTTGAAAATGCTGTTACAGGTATAGTAAATGCCTTAAAAGATTATGATATTGAATGTGATGAAGGTATGATTTCAGATACAGAAAGTAAAGGAAATTATGGACCTTATAAACAAAGTGAAAGAAAAGAAATATACCAAGCATATGCAAAATATTTAATTGCACAAGGAAAGGCTTACCCTTGTTTTTGTACTCCAGAAGATGTAGAAGCTATTAGAAATAAGCAAGAAGCAGCTAAAATAAGACCGGGTTATTATGGAGTATGGGCAAAATGCAGAACTATACCAGTTGAAGAAGCAATGAAAAGAATAGAAAATGGAGAAGAATATATTATAAGATTTAAATCTCCGGGTAGAGAAGATAGAAAAATAAAACATAAAGATGCAATAAAAGGAAATGTAGAATTTCCAGAAAATGACCAAGATATAGTTATTATTAAAGCAGATGGTCTTCCAACATATCATTTTGCACATGCAATAGATGACCACTTAATGAGAACAACACTTGTAATTCGTGGTGATGAATGGTTATCTTCAGTTCCATTACATTTACAATTATTTAGAGAACTAGGTTTTAGAGCTCCTAAATATGCACACATTGCACCAGTTATGAAAAACGACAATGGAAATAAACGTAAATTAAGCAAAAGAAAAGATGCAGAGGCAGCAGTTAGTTATTATACAGAATTAGGTATTCCAAAAGAAGCAGTTAAAGAATATTTGCTAAACATTGCAAATTCAAGTTTTGAAAATTGGAGAAGAGCAAATAAAGAAAAATCTATAGATGAATTTGAATTACAATTAAACAAAATGAGTGTAAGTGGAGCCTTGTTTGATATGGTAAAATTATTAGATGTATCTAAAATTGTTATATCCGGTTTTACTGCTGAACAAGTATATGAAGAAGCTTTAAATTGGGCTAAAAAGTTTGATAATGAACTTGTTAAATTATTAGAAAACAAAGAATATTCTTTAAAAGTTTTAGGAATTGAGAGAGGAAACAAAAAGCCAAGAAAAGATATTGCAAAATGGTCAGATGTAAAAAATGAAATAGAATATATGTATGATGAAGAATTTAATGAAAAAGAACAAAATTATGAATGGCAAGTAATAAATGATAAAGAAAAAATAGCAGAAATTCTTACAGAATATTTAAAAGTATATAGTGAAGAACATGACAAACAAGAATGGTTTGATACAATAAAAACATTAGCAGGAAAATTAGGATATGCTAGCGAAGTAAAAGAATACAAAGCAAATCCAGATGCATACCCAGGACACGTAGGAGATGTAAGCACAGTATTAAGAATAGCTTTAACAGGTAGAACAAACACACCAGATATGTATGAAATTATGAAAATAATCGGAAAAGAAAGAATGGAAAAAAGATTTAAGAAAGTTTTATAAGGAGATATACAATGGATAAAGAGTTTGGATTAGTTCTTGCAGGTGGTGGAACAAAAGGTGCGTATGAAGTTGGAGTATGGAAAGCTCTAAAAGAGCTTAATATTAATATAACTGCAATAGCTGGTACATCAATTGGAGCACTAAATGCAGCTTTAATATTACAAGATGATTTTGAAAAAATGGTAGATTTATATAAAACAATAGAGTTTGATAATATTATTTCCATGGACAAAAAGATAGATAAAACAAAAAATATTTTCAATATAAAAAATTTAGGAATTTTAGCAGTAGAATATATTGAAAAAGGCGGTTTGGAAAATAATGCATTAAGAGATACTGTAAACAAATATATAGATGTAGATAAAATTTATAATTCACCAATAGATTTTGGACTTGTAACATCTTCAATAAAAGGTGAATCTCAAGAATTATTTAAAGGAGATATACCAAAGGGGAAAATGGTAGATTATCTACTTGCAACGGCTTGTTTCCCAATCTTTAAAGCTCAAAAAATAGATAATGTAGAATATTATGATGGTGGTTTGCACGACAATATTCCAATAAATTTACTAATAAAGAAAGGCTATAAAAATATAATTGTAGTTGATGTTACTGGCATTGGAATTAAAAGAAAAACTATAGATAAAAATGTGTATATAAAAATGATTAGAGCAGATGAAGACTTAGGTGGAACCTTTGAATTTAATCACGAAAAAATAGAAAAAAATATGAAATTAGGTTATTTAGATACCCTAAGAGCCTTTAACAATGTACAAGGACATTATTACTATTTTAGTTCAGAAGAATTTAATTTATTTTTAGAAAATTTTAACCTAAAAACAATTTATGGTTTAGAGTGTGCAGCAAAAATATATAATATGGAAAGATATAAAAAATATAAATATGAAGACTTTATAAAAGAATTGCTAGAAAAACATAATAAATCTATGAAAGAATATAATCTTGTAAAAGGAAGAATGGAAGTTAGCAAACTTGTAAAATACTATAAAGAAACAACAAAAATGCTAAATAAAGGACTAGGAATTCCTTTGTTAATGGATTTAACTGCAACACAGCCATCACTTAGAAATTCTAAATTTATAAAAAGAACTTTTTCAGAATATTTAGAAGCAGCAGATGCAATGGTAGAACTTACAAATTATATAGAAAATTAGGCAAAAAAGGTTTACATATTATAAAAAAAGTGATATAATTACACAAGTCACTTTTTAACAATGTTTCTTTTAAGTAAAGGAGGCAAATATATGAACGAAATTTATGATGTAGAAATCAAAAATGGCTATCGGTTGGAAAAAGATTTAAAGCATGAAAAAATGCTGGATTTGGTTTTATACCAGAATGGCCAAAGGAAAATTGTTGATTCCGTGCCATCAATCAGTATCAATACGTATCAGGATGCATGGAGATTTATTGAAAGGGAAATTGGAAGTTCAATAAAGTGCGATTTTGCTGAGGAAGCGGTGAAAATGATTTTCGATAAGTAGTTGTAAGGTCCTTTCAGAAAATATAATATTTTCTGAAGGGGCTATTTTTTTATATCAAAAACACATATTTTTTCATAATATATATATGAAGAATATAAAATGGAGGTATATTATGGCAAGAATATTAGTGTTTAATAATGACTCTGATAGAATGGAAACATATATAAGAGGAGAAAACGAAGCAATGCCATATAACACAAATAGAACATTGTTAGTAAAAGAATTTAGAGGTTCAAGCAAGAGTAATATTTTATGGACAACAAAAAGATGCATGCAAAGTTGGAATAGTCAAAGATATATATATGGAAGACCAATAAAAGTAGGATTTGCCTTTAAAAGGCCGTATGAAGGTGGCCACGGAAATCAATCACAACATTACGCGGGAGTTGCATTTGATGTAGGTCAAAATTTAACAAGTAGCGGTAGGAGAACTTTATGGAATAGTGCAAATAGTTCAGGAGTATGGACATACGTTGAACCAATATCATTAACACCATCATGGGTGCATTTTGACAAAAGATTTGGAAGACCAGCATGTTCATCAGGAGGATTTCCAACTTTAAGAAGAGGAAGTATAAGCAATTATGTATGCATTGCGCAAGATGATTTAAATACATTAGGATATAGAACAAATGGGTTAGACGGAATTTTTGGAGCAGCAACAGAAAACTCAGTAAAAGCATATCAAAGAAGAGTAGGGTTAACAGCAGATGGAATAGTAGGATGTAATACATGGAGATCTTTGCAAGAAGCTGTAGTTGGAACAGGCGCAACAGGAACAACAATAAATTAAAGGCGACCATTGGTCGCCTGTGTTATTCTTCTTTCATAATATTAATTATTTCTTCATTGTCTTTTATAGAATCATCTAAAAATTCATAACATTTTTTATCCTTTGATAAAACCAATTTTGCAATATCTAAATCTGAAAGTAGTCTTTTACTTGCATATTTTACAATAATTGGCTTGTTAGAAACTGCAACGGTTACAACCTCTTTATCATCTCTTAATTTTTGAGTTGCAAAATATAAAATTTGACCAGAAACTTTCAAACCAGCCATTAAAAGTTCTTTATCATCTAAAAGTTTTTCACCTGCATAGCAGTAAGTCCAACCAACTCGGCTAACAGATTCAAAAACAATTTCCCTATCATTTTTCAACCTATCACTAGCAAATTCAAGAGCTTCAGGATTATTTTTAACAGCTTCAAAAACAATTTCTTTATCATCTTTAAAAGAATCATCTGCATAATCCAATAAACTACCGTTGAACTTGAACTGCAGCAAGCACATAATCTCTATTAGTAGAATTATTTCTCATATCAGTAACTTCTTTTTGTTCTGGCATAAAAATCATACTCCTTAAATAATAAAAACTATACGAAATTATAGAATAATATAAAATAATAGTCAAGATATAAGTAGATTTTTGAGGTTGGAAGATGGAGGTTAGAATTTATGTTAGAAATTTGAATTTTGTGAATATTCTAACCTCTAACATCTAATTTCCAAATTCTTAATTCTTATTTGTCACATTTGCAAAATAATTATTCATATGATAGAATACAAAAAGTTTTTATAAAGAAAGGACGTATTAAAATGGAAGAAACAATTGCAATAATGTTAGCAGCTGGAAAAGGTACCAGAATGAAATCAAATAAATCTAAATTAGTACATAAAATTTATGGAAAAGAATTAGTTAAAAGAGCCGTAGAAACAACAAGAAAAGCTGGAATAGACGATGTAATAGCTGTTGTAGGTTATTTAAAAGAACAAGTTCAAGAGGTTCTAGGGGATGGTGTAAAATATGCTGTTCAAGAAGAAATGAAAGGAACAGGGCATGCTGTAATGCAAGCTGCAAAATATTTAGAGGGTAAAAAAGGAAAAGTTTTAGTATTAAATGGAGATGTTCCAATTTTAAGACCAGAAACAATTGAAAAATTATTAAATAAATCTATAGAAAATAAAGAATGTGCAACACTTTTATCTGCCAAATATGAAAATCCAACAGGTTATGGAAGAATAGTAAGAGATGAAGGTGGAAATGTAAAAGGAATAGTAGAAGAGAAAGATGCAACAGAAGAAGAAAAACAAATACAAGAAATAAATGCAGGAATTTATTGTTTCGATATAGAAGAACTATTAGTTGCATTAAAAGAATTAACACCAAATAACGCACAAGGAGAGTATTATTTAACAGATGTTATAAAAATAATGAATGACAAAGGTTTACGTACAGGAGCAATAACAGTAAAAGATAATACAGAAATTTTAGGTGTTAACGATAGAATGCAATTAGAAATGGTAACAAAAATTTTACAAAAAAGAATTAATACTGAATACATGAAAAATGGTGTAACAATAGAAGATATAGATACCACATATATATATGATGATGTAGAAATAGGAGTAGATACAGTAATACATCCAAATACTACAATAAAATCTAATGTAAAAATAGGAAATGACTGTGAAATAGGTCCAAACAGTTATATAAGAGAAGGATGCAGATTAGCAGATAATGTTAAAATAGGAAGTTTTGTAGAAATAAAAAAAGCAATTATAGGAGAAGGAACAAAAGTACCACACTTATCATATATGGGAGACTGTGAAATAGGGAAAGGAACAAACATAGGTTGTGGAACAATAACATGTAACTATGATGGTAAAAATAAAAATAAAACAATAATTGGAGATAACTGTTTTGTAGGATCAAATGTAAACTTTGTAGCTCCAGTAAAAATAGAAAATAATGTAACAGTTGGGGCAGGATCAACAATTACAGATGATGTAAAAGAAAACTCTTTAGCAATAGCTAGACAAAGACAAACAAATAAAGAAAACTACAAAAAATAAAATTTGAATAAAAAAGCTTCTTTAATCAAAAAATATAATAAAATAAATTTGATTAAGGAGGTTTTTTTTATGTTCAATTTTAGAACAGATTTAGCAGATGAAAGAAGAGATTTGTATAAAAAAGCAAACAAATTAGATGACAATATAGAAGGAATAGATGTAGAAAATGAAGAAATTAATGAAAATTTAAAAATTACAAAAGTGAAAATTACAAGTGAAGAGGGAGAAAAAGCAATAGGAAAACCAATAGGAGATTATATTACTATTGATATAAAAAATATTAAAATAATAGATAGTGATGAATTACAACAATCGGCAGAAATAGTTTCTAAAGAATTGAAAGAACTTATAAACAAACACACAGATTCACAAGATGAAATTTTAGTAGTTGGACTAGGAAATATATATGTAACACCAGATGCATTAGGTCCAAAAGTAATTAATGATATTGATGTAACAAGACATATTATAAAATATTTTCCAGAATATATAGAAGAAGATGCAAGACCTGTAAGTGCAATATCACCAGGTGTTTTAGGAACAACTGGAATAGAAACTTTAGAAGTATTAGAAGGAATTGTAGAAAAAACAAAACCAAAATTATTAATTGTAATAGATAGTTTAGCTTCAAGAAGTATAGATAGAATAAGTAAAACCATTCAAATATCAGATACTGGAATTGTGCCAGGTGCAGGAGTAGGAAATACAAGAAAAGAAATAAGTGAAAATAGTTTAGGAATTCCAGTAATAGCAATGGGAATACCAACAGTTGTAGAAAGTGCAGTTCTTGTAAATGATTGTTTAGATTTATTTATTGGAAAATTACAAGATGAAGCTCAATCAAATGAATATTTAAATAAATTAAAAGAAAAAGACAATTACGAAGAAATAAAATCGGCTTTAATACCAAATGAATATAATATGATAGTAACTCCAAAAGAAATAGATGAATTAATAGATAATATGAGCAGTATTGTTGCAAGAGGAATAAATATGTCTGTATAGATTTATAAAAATATGTATAAAAATAAATTGAATAAAATTTTGTTCAAAAATTGACAAACCTTGCTTTTTGTGTTAAAATTTGTAAATGTAATCCGCTTAATCGTGGTAAATAAATGCTATGAAATAATTAGCTACCTTAGGTTTGGGATTAGCGAGTATACGAAAAAGGGAGGTGCATTTAAGAATGTACGCAATTATTGAAAGCTGTGGAAAACAATACAAAGTAGCAGAAGGAGATGTAGTTTTCTTTGAAAAATTAGATACAGAAGAAGGTAAAAAAATTACTTTTGATAAAGTTATTTTAGTATCTGATGAAGGAAAAGTAGAAATAGGAAGTCCTTATGTTAAAGGTGCAAAAGTAGAAGGAAAAGTTGTAGCTCACGGTAAAGGTAAAAAAATAATTGTTTTCAAATATAAAGCTAAAAAGAATTATAGAAGAAAACAAGGACACAGACAACCTTACACAAAAGTTGAAATTACAGCAGTAAAAACTTCTAGTGCAAAAAAAGCTACTGCTAAAGAAGAAAAAGTAGAAGCTTAAAGTTTAATTAGATTTTAATTAAAGAGATATAAAAAATAAATTGCGAAGGGAGTGAAAAAGTATGGCACATAAAAAAGGGCAAGGTAGTGTAAAAAACGGTAGAGACAGTGAGTCTAAACGTTTAGGTGTCAAAAGAGCAGATGGACAATTTGTTTTAGCAGGAAATATTCTTGTAAGACAAAGAGGAACACATATACATCCAGGAAAAAATGTTGGTATCGGTGGAGATGATACATTATTTGCATTAGAATCTGGAATAGTAAAATTTGAGAAAAAAGGTAGAGACAAAAAACAAGTTAGTGTTTACCCAGAAGCTGAAGCAGATAAAGCTGAAGCATAGAACAAAAAAGATTGTATTATTACAATCTTTTTTTGTTTTTATGCTATAGAAAATTCTATTTTAGGTGTAAGGATTGGCTTTTTTAGTGGGTGCCCCTATTTTTTTATTTTTTATAAACGTATAGACAAAAAATATTATTTGTGATATAGTACAAAGGTAAATGCAGGTGTGGTGGAATTGGTAGACGCGATAGACTCAAAATCTATTATAGGAAACTATGTGTGGGTTCGAGTCCCACCACCTGCACCAAATAAAACAAATCGCACTGCTGGTGCGATATTTTTATAAAAGGTGATATATATATGAATAAAACAAAAAGAAAAATTTTTGAAACTTCTATGAAATTATTTGCTGAAAAAGGATATGAATCTACTAGTATCGAAGAAATAACGGCAACTGTTGGAGTGGCTAAAGGAACATTGTATTATCATTTTTCTAGTAAAGAAGAAATTTTTAACTTCTTAGTAGAAGAAGGAATGAAATTATTAAAAAATAGTATTCAAATAAAAACAGCTAAGTTAGATAATTCTATAGATAAAATTAAAGCGATTATATTAATACAAGTTAAAGTACTAAAAAAATATGAAAATCTAATAACTATTGTATTAAGCCAAATATGGGGAACTGAAGAAAGAAACACAACCTGTAGAAGATATGTAATGGATTATATAAAAACTGTAGAAAAAATTATAAAAGAAGGAATAGAAAAACAGGAAATAATAGATATGGATTCAGAAGTTTTAGCATCAGAAATATTTGCTTCAACATGTACAAGTTTAATATATAAAATGAAAACAAACCAAGAAATAGATATAAAAAAAATGTATACAGAACTTGAAACATCAGTTATAAAAGGTATCAAAAGATAATATTACAAAAATATTACAAAAATGTTACAAAAAAGTAATATGTTTTTTCGACTTTTTACTTGTAGTTTTATGTTGAAAAGTGTATAATGAAATCGTTAAGAGCAATAATACGTATGATTAAGGAGGGTGAGTTTACAATGTCTTTATTTAGAAGAAACAGAACAGGCATAGTAAACGTGAGAATGGTTATCACGGAAGAAAAAATATTATCAAATATTGATAAAGTACAAAGAATGATTAATCCAAAAAGTAAAAAACAAATAGTAGAATTAGAGGAAGATAGCTATTTTAAGGATTTAATCGAATCAATAAAAACATATTTAATAGAATATCCAAAAAAGAAAAACTTTCCATCAAGTGTATATAATGCTGCTTATGGATTAGTTGAATTTGCAACTAATCAATTTGAAGAAAATACAAAACAAATAGAAAGTTTAATTAGACAAAGAGAAAATAATATAAATTTAGGTACAGAATTAAAAGAAGTTTTAGAAGCTGTACAAAACAAAGAAAAAAATTGGAAAGATACAGTTAAAGAATCTAAAGAAAAATTTGGAGAAGATATGGTTGAGCCTCTAATGATAATTGGTAGAGCAAGAACAAATAAATCTCAAAATTATCAAGATGCTTTAAAACTTGTAAATGCAAGAATAGCAAACCTAGAATCTAATTTACATATTGAAATAGATATGGAAAGAATAGAAGATAGATCAAAAGCATTAAGCTATATAGGAATAGAAGTTGCAGATGCTTTAAAAGCAATACCAGCTCCAATTGAAGAAAAAACAGTTCAAACTGTACGAGAGCCTGTTCAAGAAACAACAGTTGAACAAATTACAGAAGAACAATACATTGCAGAAACATTTGAAGCAAAACCAACATTATGGCAAAGAATCAAACAAAGCAAGCTAGGTAGAGCAATAAAAACAATAATGAGCATAAGAATTGTAGTAGATAATTCAAATGCACTTCCAGAAGGAAGAGGAGAAAACTAAAAGAAAAAACGGCCGTTGGGTCGTTTTTTCTTTACAAAATTTAAAAAATGTGACATAATACCAATGATAAAAAAATAAAAGGAGAGCGATAAAAAATGAGCTTAAGAGATTTAAAAATACCAAATTTTAAATTCCCAAAATTAAAAATGAAAGATATAGAGAATATAGAAGAAGTTAATGTAGAAATAGACCCTAAGAAGATTAACGAAAAAAATAAGAAGCATGAGTATTATCCAGCAACAAATTATAAAACAGTAAAAGAAATATTTAATTCAAGCATAGAAAAATATTCAGAAAATATATTTGCATTAGAAAAACAAGATCACAAAGAACCATATAAAGAAATTACATATAAACAATTTGGAGAAGATGTTATAGGACTTGGAACAGCACTTACAAAATTTCTAAATTTAAAAGATGAAAAAATTGCAATAATAGGAGAAACATCTTATTGTTGGTATACATCTTATTTAGCACTATTATGTGGAGCTGGAATAGCAGTTCCTTTAGATAAAGAATTACCAGCTAATGAAATAGAAAATTTAATTAATCGTTCAAACACATCTGCAGTTATATACTCTAAAAAGAAAAAAGATGTAATAAGTAAAATTCAAGATAATTTACCATCTGTAAAATATTTTATTGAAATGAATTCAGACGATAAAGTGCAAGGAAGAAATGTTGGTTATAACTATATTTTAGAAGAAGGTAAAAAAAATGTAAAAAATGGAGATAATAGTTTTAATGAAATAGAAATAGATCCAGAAGAATTTAGACTTTTAATATTTACATCTGGAACAACTTCACAATCTAAAGGTGTAAAAATATGTAACAGAAACTTAGCAGAAAATATAAACTCTGTAAATCCTTACGTAAAAATATATCCAACAGATAGATTCTTTTCAGTTTTACCACTTCATCATACATACGAATCTACAATAGGATTACTATTACCAATAGAAAGAGGATGTTCAATTGCAATATGTGAAGGTTTAAAATATATAGTACCAAACTTGCAAGAATCAAAACCAACAGCATTGCTTGCAGTTCCATTATTAATAGAAAATCTACACAAAAAAATAAATAAATCTATAGATAAAAGTGGAAAAGCACCAATAGTAAATTCTATGATTCATGTTACAAATGCACTAAAATCTGTAGGTGTAGATATAAAAAGAAAAGTATTTAAAGAAATTTTAGACAATTTAGGGGGAAATTTAAGAATAATAGTTTCAGCAGCAGCACCTATCGATCCAAAAGTAGGAAAATGGGTACAAGATATGGGAATCATATTTTTACAAGGATATGGACTTACAGAAACAGCACCAATTGCAGCACTAACGCCAGACTTTGATCCAAGAGTAGGGTCAGCAGGAAAAGCAGTTTTACCAGATGAAATAAAAATACATAATCCAAACGAAAAAGGTGAAGGAGAAGTATGGATAAAAGGTAAAACAGTAATGCTTGGATACTATCAAAATGAAGAAGCAACAAAAGAAGTAATGTATGATGGATGGTTCAATTCAGGAGATATAGGATACTTAGATAAAGATGGATTTTTATTCATAACAGGAAGAAGCAAAAATGTAATAGTAACACAAAACGGAAAAAATATATATCCAGAAGAAATAGAAATGATGTTAGGAAAAGTACCAGAAATAAAAGAATGTATGGTATATGGAAAAGAAGTAGAAGGGCAAAAGGAACTTGTAATATCTGTTAAAGTAATACCAAATTACGAAGAAATAGAAGATCTACACGGAAAAGACCTAAGCGAAGAAGAAATACGCAAAATAATATGGGAAGAAATTAAGAAAGTAAACAGAGAATTAACATCATACAAAGCAATTAAAAACCTAGAAATCAAAAAAGACGAATTCGAAAAAACAACAACAATGAAAATAAAAAGATTTGCAGAAATCAAAAAAGACCAAAAATAGAATTTAAGATAACAAATTAATTTAAAGATATGTAGCGGCGGTCATTGACCGCCATAAAAAAATAAATATAAAGAATTAATATAATATTAAAAAATAATAATTGAAAGGAAAATCAAATGAAACGTGTTCTATTTATATCAAGCACAGGTGGACATTACAACGAACTAATGCAATTAAAACCACTGTTTGAAAAATAACTATCATATAATAACAGAAAAAGATAAAGTAACTGAAGGAGAAAAAGAAAAATACGGAAAAAAAATATCATATTTATTATATGGGACAAGAGCTCATTTAATAAAATACATATTTATTTTATTTATAAATTGCTGGATATCACTTTTTTATTATATAAAATATAGACCACAATATATAGTAACAACAGGAACACACACAGCAGGACCAATGTGCTGTATAGGTAAAATATTTGGAAGCAAAATTATATACATAGAAACATTTGCAAACAGAAATACAAAAACAGCAACTGGAAAATTAATATATAAAATAGCAGACTTATTTATAGTACAATGGAAAGAAATGCTAAAATTATATCCAAAAGCAGTTTTAGGAGGTTCGATTTATTAATGATATTAGTAACGTTGGGAACACAAGATAATTCATTTGAAAGACTATTAAAAGAAATAGAACACCTTATTGAAACAGGAATAATTCAAGAAAAAGTAATAGTTCAAGCAGGAAATACGAAATTTGAAAGTAACAAAATGAAAATTATAGATTTTGTATCACAAAAAGAATTAGAAGAATTTATAAACAAAGCAAGTTATATAATTACACATGGTGGTGTCGGATCTATAACAGAGGCTTTAAAGCAAAATAAAAAAATAATTGCAGTACCAAGAAAAAAAGAATATAAAGAACATGTAAATAATCACCAAATGCAAATAGTAGAAAATTTTAATAAACAAGGATATATAATAGGAATTCAAGATATAGAAGAACTAGAAA
>USJU01000005.1 GCA_900555085.1 uncultured Clostridium sp. | reverse complement strand
AGGAATAAATCTTATAGCTTTTTTGGCAATGTTTATAGATAAAAGAAGAGCAATAAAAAATGAATGGAGAATAAGTGAAAATGCATTAATGACATTAGTTCTTCTTGGTGGTGGAATAGGCGGTATAGCTGGAATGTACACATTTCACCATAAAACACAAAAACCAAAATTTTATATAGGATTTCCAACAATTTTAATTACGGAAATTGTGTTAATCATATATTACTTAATTAAATATAAGTAAATATGTAGGGGCGACTGTTAGTCGCCTTAATTTTTTTATTTTATATAATTAAATTTACAATAAAAGAATTACATAACTTACTGTAAATAATTGGAAATAAAAATACATAAAATCTTGCATTTGTAAAAAAGTGAATAATTTAAAAATAAAAAAGGCTATTTTGAGTTATTCACAAAGTTTTCCACATTATCCACAAAAGCTGTTTAAAAATAAATGTAAACCAAAATTGGTTACATAAACTAAAATAAAAGTAACATAATTGTAATATAATAGTAATAAATGAAAAATTAACATCAAAAAACATTGAAAATAATATTGTAGCAAAAAAATACAAAATATGACTTTTGTAAAATAACCGTAATATATAAGAAATAAAAATTACAAAATGGTTGATTACATTTTTTATATGTGGTAAAATGCTTTAAGAAATTAGCTTTTAAAGTAAGAAAGAGGGAATGAAAATGTCAGAATTAACAATGGATAAAATTGTTGCACTTTGCAAAAATAGAGGATATGTATATCCTGGTTCAGATATATATGGAGGACTTGCAAATACTTGGGATTATGGACCTTTAGGTGTTGAGTTAAAAAACAATATTAAACAAGCTTGGAGAAGAAAATTTATTCAAGAAAATAAATATAATGTTGGTTTAGATTCAGCAATATTAATGAATCCTATGGTATGGGTTGCTTCGGGTCATGTTGGTGGATTCTCAGATCCATTAATAGATTGTAAGGAATGTAAAACAAGACATAGAGCAGATAAATTAATAGAAGAGTGGATGCATGAACATAATTGCGAAGAAGTTGTAGATGGCTGGCCAGATAAAAAAATGATAAAATATATGGATGATAACAATATTTGTTGTCCTAAATGTGGAAAACATAATTTCACAGAAATACGTAAATTTAATTTAATGTTTAAAACATTTCAAGGAGTTACAGAAGATGCAAAATCTGAAATATATTTAAGACCAGAAACAGCACAAGGAATATTTGTAAACTTTAAAAACGTACAAAGAACAACAAGAAAGAAACTACCAATGGGAATTGCCCAAATTGGTAAATCTTTCAGAAATGAAATAACACCAGGAAACTTTACATTTAGAACACGTGAATTTGAACAAATGGAATTAGAATTTTTCTGTAAACCAGGAACAGAACTAGAATGGCACGAATATTGGAAAAAATTCTGTAAAGAATGGCTTTTAAATTTAGGAATAAAAGAAGAAAATATTCGTTTAAGAGACCATAGCAAAGAAGAATTATCACATTATAGTAATGCAACAACAGATATAGAATTTACATTCCCATTTGGATGGGGGGAGCTATGGGGAATAGCTTCAAGAACAGATTTCGATTTGAGTAAACATATGGAATATTCAAAACAAGATTTAACATACTTAGATCCAGAAACAAACGAAAAATATGTACCATATGTTATAGAACCATCACTTGGAGCAGACAGAGTAACACTTGCATTTTTATGTAACAGTTACGAAGAAGAAGAAATTGCTGAAGGAGATACTCGTACAGTATTACATTTACATCCAGCACTTGCACCATATAAAGTTGCAGTTCTACCACTTTCTAAAAAATTAAGTGAAAAAGCAACAGAAGTATATGAAAAACTTTCAAAGAAATTTATGTGTGACTATGATGAAGCAGGTTCTATAGGTAAACGTTATAGAAGAGAAGATGAAATAGGAACACCATACTGTGTAACAGTTGATTTTGATACTCTTGAAGATGAAAGCGTTACAATAAGAGATAGAGATACAATGGAACAAGTAAGAGTAAAAATAGACGAATTAGAAAAATGGATTGAAGAAAAAGTTGAATTTTAGTAGATTTTTTTGAATAATAGTGATATAATAGTAAACATAATTAAATAGAAAGGAGAGATTTTTATGATTTATCCGGATGACTTTAGAATTTTCAAAATTATTGAAAATGAAGAGCAACATGCAAAGATTTTTTTGTACCGAAAATCTAAATGTATATATTCAGGAAAAATACAAAATATTTCTCCTGAAAAGTTTGAACGGTTAAAAATTTTCTTAGAAGAATTAGTTCGAATTAATAATAATTCTGAAATTTCTTTCAAATTCGGAATAATAGAGGTACAAGATTTGTTAGAAGGATTCAAGTGAACACTTGAATTCTTCTATTTTGAAGAAACTAGAAAGGCAAAATTATAATAAATTTATGAAAAGACGAATGCAATTGAAATGTTATTAGAAATTGTTTAATTATAGCAAAGGAGGAAGCGATGGCTTGCGAAGCAAGAGCAGCGAGAGGCTCGTTTGCTATAATTTTATAATTTCTTATAATATGTAATGCCGCCGAGGATTTGAATAAATTTCATTATAATTTTGCAAAAAGAAGTTTAAATAAAAAGAAAGGAAATAGAAAAATGAAAGCAGCATTTTACACGCTAGGTTGCAAGGTCAACCAATACGAAACAAATGGAATGATACAGGAATTTATAAAACACGGCTACGAAATAGTAGAATTTCACGAAAAAGCAGATATATATGTAATAAATACATGTACAGTAACAAATATGTCTGATAGAAAATCAAGACAAATTTTAAGAAGAACAAAACAATTAAATAAAAATTCTGTAGTTGTTGCGGTTGGATGTTATGCACAAGTAGGAAAAGATAAACTAGAAGAAATTCCAGAAATAGATTTAATACTAGGAACTAACGAAAAAAGTAAAATGCTTTCATACATAGAAGAATATTTAAAAACAAAAAGTAAAATTGAAGTTATTTCAGATGTAATGAAACAAAAAGATTTTGATGAGTTTGGAGAAGTAACATATACAGACAAAACAAGGGCTGTAATAAAAGTACAAGATGGATGTGATAGATTCTGTTCATATTGTATAATCCCATATGCAAGAGGAAGAGTTAGAAGCAGAAAAATAGAAAATGTTATAGATGAAATAAAACATATAGCTAAAAAAGGAATAAAAGAAGTTGTAATTACAGGAATTCACGTTGCATCATATGGAAAAGATTTAAAAGAAGATATAGGATTAATAGATTTACTTGAAAAAATAAATGAAGTAGATGAAATAGAAAGGATTCGTTTAGGTTCATTAGAACCAATGATAATTACAGAAGAATTTATAAAAAGACTATCTAAATTAAAAAAAATATGCCATCATTTTCATTTATCACTTCAAAGTGGATGTACAGAAACACTAAAAAGAATGAATAGAAAATATACTATTCAAGAATTTACAAAAGTAGTTGAATTATTAAGAAAAACATATCCTGATGTAGAACTTACAACAGATATTATAGTAGGCTTTCCTGGAGAAACAGAGGAAGAATTTAAAATAACATATAATTATTTAAAAGAAATAAAATTTTATAAAATGCATGTATTTCAATATTCACCAAGAAAGGGAACAAAAGCAGCAGTAATGGAAAATCAAATTTCTCCAGAAATAAAGGCAAAAAGAAGTAAAGTACTAATTGAGTTATCAAACAAAAATCAAAAAGAAATAAATGCGCAATATATAGGAAAAGAATTAAAAGTGCTGTTTGAAGAATGTGAAAATGGAATAATAAAAGGACATACTAGTAATTATATTATGGTAGAAGCAGATGGAACAGAAAATAAATGCAACAAAATAATAAATGTTGAAATAGAAAAAGCTGAACATGAGGTATTAGTAGGGAAAACAAGAAAAATTACAAAAATGTTACAATAATAATACAAAAATGTAAAATATAATTTGAAAGGAAACTATTGAAAAAACTGCCATATTATAGTATAAATATTAAAGTAATGTATTACAAAGGAGGAAGCAATAATGGAAGAACAATTTGAGAATGGAGTATTTGGTGGGGTAGAAGTTAAACCAGAAGAAGCAAAAGTAAATACAGAATTTAATTTACCAACAAAAGTTAGTATATGGACAAAAATAAAGAATTTCTTCTGTCAAGATATAAAAGTTGAGTTAACACCAAAACAACAAAAAGTTGAAGATGAAATAAATGAATTTTTACACCAAGAAATTACTTGGGGAAAAGTAAAAAATTTCTTATTCCAAGAAGTAAAATTTAAAAAATAAACAAAAAGAATTGCAAATATTGCAATTCTTTTTTTAAAAACCCTTTACAAACTCTTAGGTAAAGGTATATAATTAAACAAGATTTTTTTATATAGAAAGGTGGCAATAAATATGAAAATATATGATAAAGAAATTTATAATAAACAAAAAAGTTTAAATACAGTAGTTATAATTGTGGTCGCCTTTATAATTGGATTTGTTGTTGGATATTTTGGAAATGCAGCTGTAAAAAATACAAATACAGTTCATCATAATAATACAGTAAATAACAAAGTAACACAAAATACAGAAATAAAAAGAGATACAATATAAATATAAAAAATAAAATTGAATAAAGCTGATGAAAAAGCAAAGTATATAAACAAAAAAATATTTTTAAAGAGAAAGTAAATCGTGGCTGAAAGTTTACTAAAATAATGTTTATAGAAATTTCACTTTTGAGGTTTTTTCTTGAAATAATAGTAGGGAAAAACGGTTGCAACGATATAGCAAATGAGGTTGAATTATAAAAATAGTTCAATGAATTTAGGTGGTAACACGGGTAAAAAGAATCGTCCTATGCAATGGATGATTCTTTTTTATATTATATGAAAATTCTAATTTGGGTGTAGGGGCGGACGCCTTAAGTCCGCCTGAAAATACAAAAAATACACATAATTATAATGAAATTTATATAAATAAAATTTAAAGGAGGAAACTATGAAAGAGCAAATTGCAAAAATGAAAGAAATTGCATTAGAAGAAATTAATAAGGCACAAGATATTACAGGGTTAAATAATGCTAGAGTTAAATACTTAGGAAAAAAAGGTGAATTAACAGCCATTTTAAGAGGAATGAAAGATTTAAGTGCAGAAGAAAGACCTGTTATAGGAAGCTTAGTAAATGTTGTAAAAGCTGAATTAGAAAATTTAATAGAGGTAAGAGAAGAAGAATTCAAAAAAGCAGAAATAAATAAAAAATTAGAACAAGAAAAAATAGATATAACTTTACCAGCAACAAAAGTAAAAAGAGGAAGCAAACATCCTGTAAACAGAATAATAGAAGAAATAGAAGATTTATTTGTATCAATGGGATATGATGTATGCAGTGGACCAGAATTGGAAACAGATGAATATTGCTTTGAAAGATTAAATTTGCCAAAAGGACACCCAGCAAGAGATATGCAAGATAGTTTTTACATTACAGATGAATATTTATTAAGAACACAAACATCTGCAGTGCAAGCAAGAACAATGATGGCAAATACAGAAAAAACACCAATAAGAGAACTAACAGCTGGAAAAACATATAGAAGAGAAGACGATGCAACGCATTCACATCAATTTGGGCAAGTAGAAGGATTAGTAATAGATTACAAAGAAAATAATGTTTCTTTAGCAGACTTAAAAGGAACACTAGAAGTATTTGTTAGAAAAGTAATAGGAAAAAATAGTGAATTACGTTTCAGACCAAGTTATTTCCCATTTACAGAACCATCTTATGAAGTAGATGTATCTTGCTTTAAATGTGGAGGAAAAGGATGCAACCTATGTAAACAAACAGGTTGGATTGAAGTATTAGGATGTGGAATGGTTCATCCAAATGTATTAAAAATAAATGGTTATGACCCAGAAAAATTTGGAGGATTTGCATTTGGAACAGGAATAGATAGACTAGCAATGTTTAAATACGGAATACCAGATATGAGATATTTATATGCAAACGATGTAAGATTTTTAAGTCAATTTGATAGAAAGGATGTGGACTAATTGAAATTAAGTACAAACTTTTTAAAAGAATATGTAGATGTTGATGTAGATACAAAAACACTAGCAGAAGCAATGACAAAAGCAGGAAGTGAATATGATTCAGCAGAAAATTTAGTAGAAGCAACAAACTTAGTTATAGGAGAAATAAAAGAATGTAAAGATCATCCAGATTCAGACCATTTACACCTATGTAAAGTTGATGTTGGAAACGAAATTTTAGATATAGTATGTGGAGCTCCAAATGCTAGATCAGGAATAAAAGTAATAGTTGCCTTACCAGGAGCAGAATTACCAGGTGGAGTAAAAATAAAAGCTGGAGTTATTCGTGGTGAAAAATCAAATGGAATGATGTGTGCTTTATATGAAATAGGAATAGATAAAAAATTTTTATCAGAAGCAGATAAAAATGGTATATGCGAATTACCAGAAAATGCTCTGCCAGGAGAAGATCCAATTAAATTTTTAGGATTAGATGATAGTGTAATAGATTTTGACTTAACAGCTAATAGAGGAGATTTACTAAGTATTTTAGGAATGGCATATGAAGTAGGAGCAATTTATGATAAACCACTAAAAAAAGAAGTAGACTTATCTCATAAAGAAAATGGAGAAGATATAAACAATAGCTTTAAGGTAGAAGTGAAAACAGATAATTGTAAATTATTTTTAGCAAAAAGAGCAGAAAATGTGACAATAAAAGAAAGTCCAGATTTTATAAAAAATAGACTTATTGCAAGTGGAATAAGACCAATAAACAATGTTGTAGATATAAGTAACTATGTTATGTTAGAACTTGGTCAACCATTACATTTCTATAATGCAGATAATTTAGAAGGAAAACTAATTGTTAGAATGGCAGAAGAAGGAGAAAAGCTAACAACTCTAGACAACATAGAAAGAACACTTACTAAAAATGATATTGTAATTTCAAAAGAAAACGAAGCAATAGGTTTAGCAGGTGTAATGGGTGGACTTACAACAGAAGTAGAAAACGATACTAAAAACATAATAATAGAATCTGCAATTTTCGATTCTGTTTTAGTAAGAAAAACATCAAATAAAATAGTTAGAAGTGAAGCAAGCAACAGATTTGAAAAAGGATTGGATTATAAAAGAACATACATGGCAGCAGAAAGAGCATGTGCTTTATTAGAGAAATATGCAGATGCAACAATTACAACAGGAACAGTTGTATACGATAAAATCGAGAAACAAGAAAAAAATGTAGAAATAAAATACGAAGATATAAATAGAGTTTTAGGAACAAATATCTCAAAAGAAGATATATTAGAAGTATTTAGAAAACTTGGATTTGAATATAAAGCAGATGATGAAAAAGCAATAGTAAATGTACCAAGTAGAAGAATAGACATATCTATAAGAGAAGATTTAATAGAAGAAGTTGGAAGAATTTATGGAGTAGACAATATAGTAGGAAAATTACCAACATTACCTATAAAAACAGGAAGCTACGACAAAACAACAAGAAGCATAAGAAATAAAATGGTAGATTTAGGGTTAAACGAAACATTATCATATATATTAATAAATGATGCAGATGTTCATAAATTTACAACAGATGAATTTGAAGAGTTAAAACTATTAGACCCAATTACAATAGAAAGAAATACTTTAAGATATAGTATGATTCCATCTTTATATAAAATATATGAATACAATTATGCAAGAAATCAGAAAGATGTTGCAATATTTGAAATTGGAAAAGGATTTTTCAAAAAAGGCGATATATACGGAGAAGAAAACAAGTTATGTGCAATACTTTCAGGAGAATTCTATTATGGAGTAGATAACAAGAAAAACGTAGACTTTTATATTGTAAAAGGAATAGTTGAAGAAATGTTAGACTACTTGGGTTATGAAAATAGATATAGCTTTGTAATGCCTAAAAATATGCCAAAAGAATTTCATCCAGGTCAAACAGCAGAAATAAATGTAAATGGTCAAAGTGTTGGAATTATTGGAAAACTTCATCCAGAAGTAACAAAAGAAGATGTATTTACATTTGAAATAAACTTAGATAAATTACTAGCAAAAAAAGTTGGAAATATGAAATATAAAGAAATATCTAAATATCCAACAATAAAAAAAGACTTAGCAATAATTATAGATAAAGATATAACTTCAAAAGAAGCGGCAGATGTATTAAAAAGAGCTGCAGGAAAACTATTAACAGAAATAGAAGTGTTTGATGTATACACAGGAAAAGGAATAGAAGAAAACAAAAAAAGTATAGCATATTCACTATCATTTGGAGCAAAAGATAGAACACTAACAGATGAAGAAATAAATGCAGTATTAGAAAAAATAATAGAAGCAGCAAAAACAAAATTAAATGCAGAATTAAGAGGATAAAAGGAGAAAAACTATGAAATTAACAATAAAAAAAGCACATATTTTTACAATTATATTAGGTGCAATTTTTGTAAGCTTAAGTATATTTCATACAAATTTATGGTTTGATGAAAGTTACTCTGTAGCTATTGCAAGACATTCTTTTTCAGAAATATGGAACATAGGTGGAAACGATGTGCACCCTATTTTATATTATTGGATGTTACATATAATTCAAATAATAACAGGAGGTTCAGTTATAGCATACAGAATATTTTCAGCTATTCCAATTATAATTCTTGGAATTTTAGGCTTTACCCATATAAGAAAAGATTTTGGAGAAAAAGAAGGTTATATATTTTCGCTATTAACTTACTTTATGCCAGCAATGAGTGTATATACAAACCAAGTAAGAATGTATTCATGGTCTATACTCACAGTTACAATTCTTGCAATATATGCATATAGAATTTTCAAAGGAAAAGATTCAAATAAAAACTTAATTATATTTGGAATATCAAGTTTATTTAGTATATATCTACATTATTATGGATTAATGGCAGCAGGAATTATAAATGCAATTTTATTAATTTACTTAATTATAAAGAAAAGAAAATCTACAGCAATAAAAATAACATTACTTGGAATAATTCAATTAATAGCATATATACCATGGCTTATTAATTTTACTACACAATTAAAGAACGTATCTGGAGGATTTTGGATAGGATTTGAATTTCCTAAAACACTAATAGAATTAACAAGTTTTGGATTCTTAGGAGATTATATAAATGGTAATTTTGGTTTATATCAACATATAATTTTTGTACTAGCTATAGAATTATACATATATTTAGGTGTGAAAATTTATAAATACAAAAAAGAAAAACAAGACATAAAACCGGCAATATTACCTGTTATAATTTATGCAGCAGTAATAATTGCAGCATTATTAATAAAATTAGTTATGAAAACATCAATTTTATATTATAGATATCTATTTGTAATAACTGGATTATTTATATTTGTTTTAAGTTTTGTTTTAGCAAAAGAAAAAAACAAAATAGTTTCTCTTGTTATTTGTATAGTAATAGTTTTATTAGGAATGATAAATAATATAAAATTGATAAATGAAAATTATGATGAAAGCAATAAACAACCAATTGAATATTTAAAACAAAATATTCAAGAAGGAGATTTAATAGTATATTCAGATGTTGGTGTTGGAGCAGTTGTAAATGAATTTTTAACTCAAAATAATCAGTATTTTTATAATGCAGACCATTGGAATATATACGAAGCATATAAAGCATATGAACCAACAATGAAAATTACAGAAGATGATGAATTTACAAATAGTGCAAATAGATTTTGGCTTGTAGGATATAATGAAAATATTTATAACTACTTGTTCAATAATGAAAAATATAGTAAAATAAGTACAGAAACTTTTGATACAAAATATCAAGGAAATTATTATGTTATAATGTTAGTAGAAAAAAACAAATAAGGAGAAAATAATTATGGAAGTTATAACTTGTAGTTTGTGTGGAAATAGAGTACAGCAATCAAATGGTATAGATATATGCAATTTATGTGTGAAAACAAAGAATGATAGAGTAAAAATATTAGCAATAAAAAGATACTTAGAAGTACATCCAAATGCTACTGCACAAGAGGTAATAAAAGATTTGGCAGTAACTCAAAGAGATATAGATAGATTAATAAAAGATGGAAGTTTAAAACTAATTTATTCAAAAGAAGGAATGAAAGTAGTAAACACTAGAAAAGAGGAAAAAGAAATTACAGGAGTGACAGAAGAAGATAAAAGAAAAGAAAATTTAACAAAGCTAGCTAGTTTATTTAAACCATATGCAAACGAAGATAGAGGAATAGAAAAAAAGAATTCAGAGAAATCTAGATTATTAAGAGATTTAAATAAAAGATATAATAAAGACAATGAAAGGTAAAAATAGAAGATGCTATTTAAGCATCTTCTATTTTATTATTAATTTTTTTGTATAATCTAAGTTTGCTTGAGATTTATATTGGAAACCTAAAGTATATATATTGGTTGCTTGTATGTCTTTTTCAAGCATTAATTTTAGATTAGTATTTTTAGATTCTTCAAGATATCTTTTTACAGATGTAATTAATTGAACTTTTTTATTTCTATTGCTAATTGCAGATAGCATTCTTTTGCCTTTTTCATTACATCCTAAAACTCTAATATATGGAGTAACTTTCTTTGAGATTTCCATATCATGTTTTGTTATTCCAAGTAAACAATAAACCAATATTCTTTGGATACGAGTTTGAGTATATCTTTTAGATTTTATGGAACTTATTAAATCATATAAATTATTGCAATTGTTACTTGCATTTTTTATTGCGAATTCTAAACCTTCACTAACGTCTGGCAGGTTTGCAATTTCAGAGGTTTTCATAGTACGTAGTTTATAGAAAATTTCTTTCTCAAAAGTTTGCAAAGTGGTAATATAATTGCCTCTATCTATTTCATTGCGCATAAGTAAGTAAGAATTATCTGGCATAACACATCTAATTTCATCATATGCATCGTGTTTTAAAAGTTGCCTTATAGCGGTTGAACTTGCATATTCATCAACAACGTTATGACTATTATAATAAACCTTTTCACGTTTTATAGCCATGGGAATAATTGTTGATTTTGTTTTTTTTAAGGCTTTTAAATATTCAATTCCTAATATATTATTTGGTTGGTTTATTACATTTGAGTATTTTTGTATATTATTCAAATACATTAAAAGTGCGTTTTCACGAGCTTTTGGAAAAGAAATGCCTTTACTAAGCTCATGTGAAAGAAGTGATGTGAATTGTTTGGGTTCTTCATATAAAACATTTGCTATATTATTAAGAGCTTCAATTTCACAATTTTCAGATCCAAAAGATATAAAATCTACAATTTTTAATTCATTTAAAATTTTTATTGCACCTAATGCAAAATTTTCAGAACTTGAAGTTGCATATAAAGTGGGAAGTTCAATGACAAGATCTATCCCATTTTCTAAAGCCATTTGAGTTTTTGCCCATTTATCTAAAAGAGAAGTATCTCCTCTTTGAACAAAATTTCCACTCATAATGCATATGGTATAATCTGAATTTGTTAATTTTTTAGATTGTTGTAAATGATATAAATGTCCATTATGAAAAGGATTATACTCTGCAATTATGCCTAAAACATTTGCCATTTAAAAATCTCCCCCTTTCAAAAAAATCTCTTGTAATATAAAATAATTATTGGTATAATATCACAAAATGAAAAAATAATCAATAAAAAGGAGTTTTTATGGTAAATGTAACTATTTATACAGATGGAGCATGCTCTGGAAATCCAGGTCCAGGAGGATGGGCTGCAGTACTTTTATATGGTAATAACAAAAAAGAAATATCTGGAGGAAGTAAAAATACAACAAACAATATAATGGAAATAACAGCTGTAATAGAGGCTTTAAAATGTTTAAAATTCGAGTGCGAAGCCAAAGTGCACAGTGATAGTGCATATGTAGTAAATTGTTTTAATAATGGTTGGATACAAAAATGGAAAAAAAATAATTGGCAAACAGCATCAAAAGAACCAGTTAAAAATAAAGAACTTTGGGAAGAATTATATAATTTAGTTCAAAAACACAAGGTAGAGTTTATAAAAGTAAAAGGTCATAGTAATGTGGAATTAAATAATAGATGTGATGAGCTAGCAAGAGCCGAAATTTTAAAATTATAAAATTACATAGGAGGAAAAAATGAACGAATTTAATAAAATAGTAACATATTTTGAAGGATTTACTTTAGAAACAATAATAGATATTATAATTGCAATAGGAATTATTGTGGTATTTAAAATTTTTAGCACAGGAATTGCAAATGTTGTAACAAAAATACTTAGAAAAAAAATGAAAAAAACAGAAAGAAAAAAAAGTGCAATGTATAATACAACTAAAAAGTTAGTGAATTTAATTGGAATATATATTGCAATTCTATTCTTAAAAAGACCATTGTTAATATCAACAGTAATATTTGGATATATTACAAAAATATTTAAAGTTTTAGTAATATATTCATTAGCAAGAATTATTGCAGAAACTATAACAATGGACACGTTTAGAAAATTTAGTAATAATAACGAAGATGAAGGAGACGGAATATCAACTTTTGTAGTAAAAATTATAAGAGGTTTAGTTTATATAATTGCAACATTTATTGCAATATTAGAGCTTGGATATGATTTGAGTGGACTAGTTACAGGGCTTGGAATAAGCAGTGTTGTAATCACTCTTGCAGCACAAAACTTAGCTAAAGATTTATTAGGAGGATTTGTAATTTTTACAGATAAGCCTTTTAAAGTAGGCGATTGGATACAATTTGGAGACTATGAAGGAACTGTTGAAGATATAACTTATAGAAGTACGAGATTACGTACATTCGAAAATTCAATAGTAAATATACCAAATTCAATTATTGCAAATGAATCTTTAATAAATTGTAGCAAAATAGAAAAAAGAAGATACAAAATTAATTTAGGCTTAACACTTGAAACTCCATTGAATAAAGTAAAAACAGTAGAAGAAAAAATAAAAACAATGCTAAAAGAAAAAGAGAATGTTATGGATGATTCTATAATAGTTAAATTTGATAAAATAACAGATAACACAATAAATTTACTAATATATGCATTCACAGATTCAGTAGATTATGAAAGCTTTCTAAAACAAAAAGAAGAAATAAATTTCAAAATAATGCAAATACTTGAAAGCGAAAATGTAGAACTAGCATATGATACAAAAACAGTGTATGTAAAACATTAAAAAATGAGAAAAGATTAAAGTTAATTTATAAAAATTCACTTTAATCTTTTTTATATTACATTTATATTACAAATTTCCAAATTCGTTGACTAAAAAATGCTGTTATTATATACTATTAATGACAAAAAATGTCAGAAAACAAAAGAAGGAGGAGATTGAAAATGAAAATTAAATCTTTTTCAAAAAATGCAATAAAGATAACAAATTTTGTGATTTTAATAATTATAATGCTGGTTAATTTACTAGCCTTTATACCAGTAAAATCAAATGCTGCAAGCTATAACCAAGTAATAATAAATGCAAATGAAAATAATAATAATGGTATAAGTGCTTTTCCGGAAAGCTATCAAGTTTTACTAAATAAATTGGTAGATGAAACTGGTCATACAAATTGGAAATTTAAAGCATTTTACACAGATATAGACTGGAATGAAATGGTAAATACTTCAAACGAAAATGCTTGTTATAGAAACACAATATTAAAGGGGAACGATTCTCGTTGGTATTGTTCAGCAAAGCATACCAAAAAAGAATATGGCGGAGATGGATATTATTGTGCTTCTGGTAAAATAGTAAAATACTATTTAGATCCAAGAAATTCATTAACAGAAACAACAATATTCCAATTTCTAGATTTATCAAATAGCTCACCATTATCTGTGACAGACATTCAAAAAGCACTTAATGGAAGCTTTATGCAAGGCAATTGTTCAACAGGAGAAAGCTATGCACAAATAATATATGATGCATCTGCAGCATCTGGAGAAAGTGCATTAAGTATAATAACAAAAATTTTCCAAGAAATAGGTAAAAACTCTCCAGGAAATCCACCTAAAATGGCATCTGGAACAGATAGTACATATCCGCATACATATAATTTTTATAATTACGGAGCAACAGATGGAACAGGAGCTGTTACAAGAGGTTTAGCATATGCAAACAATGCAGGATGGCACAGTGAAAGAACAGCAATAGTAGAAGGAGCAAAATTGATATCAAACTCATATATAAAAGCAGGTCAAAACACAAAATATACTTTTAAATTTGATGTTGTAGGTAGCGAAAAAAGTCAATTATATACACATCAATATATGACAAATGTACAAGACCCAACAAATCAAGCAAAAATATTATTTAATAAATACACAAATAATGGATGGCTAGATGGAGAATTAACATTTATAATTCCTGTATATAAAAATATGCCAACATCAGTAAAGAAACCAAGTAATTTAACAAGAGGAAATTTATATTACATTAGTTCAAGCTATAATTCAGTTGGATTTAGATCAGGACCTGGAACAGGATATACAAGTTTAGGAAGACTAAATAAAGATATAGTAGTAAATATGATTGAGGAAAATGCTGGAACTGCTAATGGATACACATGGAGTAAAGTATCAACAGAATCTGGTCAAGTAGGATATGTAGCAAGAGAATATTTAACACAAGTAAATACAAAAGCAGATACATATTCTGTACCATCACAACCAGCTGATAACGGAAATAATAATTCTGGTGCAATAAAACCTGATTCTTCAATGAGGGGAGACGTTAATGAAGATGGAAAAATAACAGCAAGCGATTATGTAATTATAAAAGACTATATAATGGGAGATACTCAACTAAGTGATACTCAAAAAATAAAAGCAGATTATAATGGAGATGGTAAAGTAACAGCAAGTGATTATGTTTTAATAAAAGATAAATTGATGGGAGATTAATTATATGATAAAAACAAAATACAAAATATTAATTATAACAATAACATTTATTTTAATTATGTTTTTTCCTAAAGTTGCTAATGCAAAATATTTAAATGTTTCAACCCCTTCAAGTGGCAAACCTGGAAGCACAGTTAGTGTAACTGTCTCAACGGATTGTACAGGAAGATTTAATGTTAGTGTATCAAATGGAACTTTAAATGGAACAAATAAATATTGGATAGAAGCTTCAAGTGCCAGCTTTTCAGTAACATTAGGACAATCTGGAACAACAAAAATTAGTGTTACACCAGCACTTCCGGTTTCTTTGAATAAACAAGATATAAACGATTTAGGAGGACAAACTAAAAGCATATCAATAAATAGTAGTAATAGTAATTCTAATAATCAAAATTCAAATAACAGCAATAATAACGGCAGTACATCAAATAATGGTAGTACAAACAATTCTGGAAAAACTGTAAAAATGATATCAACAAGCCCAACAGATTTTTCAGGATTTAAAGCTTCAAATAAAGGGCCATATAAGGTAACAGTAGAAAATAATGTTAGTCAATTAAATGTAACCGTAAAATATTCAGATGGTTCAAAAAATTCATACACAAAAAATTTACAAGAAGGTTCTAATAAAATAAGTGTAGATGGATACACAATTATTGCTACAAGGAAAACTGCTGAGGGAGAAGTAATACCAAATGAAATAGATGATGAAGAAACAACAGACCAAAAAGATGAACAAAAACAGAAATTACGTTTAGATAATTTAGTTTTAGATGATAACCTGAACGCTAAATTAGATCCAAATTTTGATCCAGAAGTTTTTGAATATACAGTAATACTTGGAAATGATTATCTAGACTTAAAAGAATTATATATAAATGCACTTCCAAATATAGATGGAGCAAATGTTACAATAGAAGGAAACAAAGAATTAACAGATGGAGAAACTACTGTAACAATAAAAGTAGAAGCAGAAGGTTATGAAACAGTAACTTATACAATAAAAGTTGTAAAACAAGAAATAGTTGAAACAGAAGCAGAACCAGTGCTAGAAGAAACAGACGATTTTTTAGATAATTCAAAAAAATTAATGAAAAAAAGAAGAATAATATGTTCTTTAGTATGCTTAATAACAATTATAGGTATAATATTCATAGCAAAAGAATGTTATGAAAGCACTAACAATCTAGAAGAAAATTATTATGATGAAGATGATGAATATGATGAAGAATATATAAACTCAAAATATGAATATCCGGAAGAAGAAAATAATATACTAGAAGACTTATACAAAATTAAAAATAACGATACAGAAACACACAATACTCCATTTTTAAGAGAAGAGCAAAATAATATAGAAAACAACAATAATGAAAAAATAGAAAATACAGAAACAAAAATGGATGAATTCTTTAGTAAAAATACAAGAATAGAATTTTCAGAAGGAAGAATACGACGTAAACATGGAAAAGGAAAACATTCTTAAAAAGAAAATATATACATAATTATAATGATCTTTATTTAATTCCTCAGTGATATTACGTATTAAAATGTAGCGGCGGTCATTGACCGCCATAATAGGAGAGAATATGAAAATAACAGATATTAATGAATTAAAAAAAATATCAAAAGAAATTAGAAAAAGTATTGTAACACAAGTATACAAAGCACAATCTGGACATCCAGGTGGCTCTTTATCTATTGCAGATATTTTAACAGTGCTATATTTTAATGAAATGAATATAGATGCAAAAAATCCAAAAATGAAAAATAGAGATAGATTAGTATTATCTAAAGGACATTGTTCACCTGCATTATATGCAGTTTTAGCAGAAAAAGGATTTTTCGAAAAAAACGAATTAGAAACATTTAGAAATATAAGTAGCAATTTGCAAGGGCATCCAGATATGAATAAAGTACCAGGTGTAGATATGACATCTGGTTCTTTGGGACAAGGATTATCTGCTGCAAATGGAATGGCAATTGCAGGAAAACTTGATAATAAAAATTATAGAGTATACTGTATCCTCGGAGATGGCGAAATAGAAGAAGGTCAAGTTTGGGAAGCAGCAATGAGTGCCAATAAATATAAATTAGACAATTTATGTGTAATAGTAGATAACAACAATTTACAAATAGATGGACCAATAGATAAAGTAATGAGCTCATATCCAATAGATGAAAAATTCAAAAGTTTTGGATTCCAAGTAATAAATATAGATGGAAATGATATAGATGAAATATTAAAAGCTTTTGAAGTATCAAAAAATGTAAAAGAAAAACCAACTGTAATAATTGCAAAAACTATAAAAGGAAAAGGAGTTTCCTTTATGGAAAATCAAGTTGGATGGCATGGAAAAGCTCCAAATGAAGAACAATATGAAATTGCATTAAGAGAATTAAATTAAAAATAAAATTATAAACGGAGGAAGTAGCAATGAAAGATGAAAAAAAAGCTACAAGACAAAGCTACGGAGAAGCATTATTAGAATTAGGAAAAGAAAACGAAAATGTAGTTGTATTAGATGCAGACTTAGCAGAAGCAACAAAAACAGGAATATTTGCAAAAGAATTTACAAATAGATTTTTCGATATGGGAATTTCAGAGCAAGACATGATATCAACAGCAGCAGGCCTTTCAACTTGTGGAAAAATACCATATGCAAGCACATTTGCAGTATTTGCAGCAGGAAGAGCATACGATCAAATACGAAATAGTGTAGCTTATCCAAATTTAAATGTAAAAATATGTGCAACACACAGTGGAATAACAGTAGGAGAAGATGGAGCAACACATCAAATGCTAGAAGATATAGCATTAATGAGAACAATGCCAAACATGAAAGTAATGAGTACATCTGATGATACACAAACAAAATGGGCAGTAAAAGAAATAGCAAAAATAAAAGGACCGGTATATTTAAGACTTTCAAGACTAAACACTCCAATAATATATGATGAAAATCAAAAATTTGAATTAGGAAAGGCTATTCAAATAGGAGAAGGAACAGATGCATGCATATTTGCAACAGGTGTAACAGTTAGCGAAGCAATAAAAGCAAAAGAAGAACTAGAAAAACAAAATATAAATATAAGAGTAGTAGATTTCCATACAATAAAACCAATAGACGAAGAAATAATAATAAAAAATGCTAAAGAAACAAAAAGATTAATATCAATAGAAGACCACAATGTAATTGGAGGTTTAGGTTCAGCAATTGCAGAAGTATTAACAGAAAAATATCCAGCAAAGCTAGAAAGAATGGGAATAAACGATTGCTTTGGAAAATCTGGAAAAGCAGAAGAACTAATGAAATATTTTAAAATAGATAAGCAAGCTATAATAAATAAAGTTTTAGATAAAAATTAGAGGCGACCATTGGTCGCTTATTTTAAACAAAATTTAATTTTTTCAAAAAATACCTATACAACATTAAACAAAGTATGATAGAATACGAATTGTAAAAAATATGAATAGGAGAGGATATATTTTGAATGAAGCAAAGTATAAACGAGTACTTTTAAAATTAAGCGGAGAAGCATTAGCTGGAGAAAAGAAAACAGGTGTTGATGTTGAAACTGTTGGAAAAATTTGTGATGAAATAAAAGAAGTTGTAGATATGGGGGTTCAAGTTGCAATAGTTGTAGGTGGTGGAAACTTTTGGCGTGGACGTCAAGGACATCAAATGGAAAGAACAACAGCAGATTACATGGGAATGCTTGCAACAGCCATGAACGGACTTGCTCTTCAAGATGCATTAGAAGCAAGAGGAATATATTCAAGAGTTCAAACAGCAATAGAAATGAGAGAGATAGCTGAACCATATATTCAAAGAAAAGCAATTAAACATTTAGAAAGAGGAAGAGTTGTAATTTTTGCATGTGGTACAGGTCATCCTTACTTTACAACAGATACAGCAGCAGTATTAAGAGCAACAGAAATTAATGCAGACATAATACTTTTAGGAAAAGCAATAGATGCAGTATATTCTGCAGATCCAAAAATAGATGCAAATGCTATAAAATATGATGCTATAAAATATATGGATGTATTAGAAAAAGATTTAAAAGTTATGGATTCAACTGCAACAGCAATGAGTAGAGATAATCATTTACCATTACTTGTTTTTGGAATAGCAGACCCTAAAAATATTGTAAGAGCTGTTAAAGGAGAAAAAATAGGTACAATAGTATCTTAAGAAAAGGCAAAACAAAATATGGCTAAAAAGAAAAGGAGAAAAAATTATGGATTATTCAAATATTGAAGATAGAATGGAAAAAGCTGTAGGAGCTTATGAAAGAAATTTATCAGAAATTAGAGCTGGTAGAGCAAACCCAGCAGTATTAAACAAAGTAAAAATAGATTATTATGGTGTTCCAACACAAATTAGTCAAGTTGCAGGAGTTTCTGTACCTGAAGCAAGATTAATTGTTATTCAACCATGGGATGCAAGTGTTTTAAAAGAAATAGAAAAAGCTATTTTAGCATCAGACATAGGAATTAATCCTAATAACGACGGTAAAGTTATTCGTTTAGCTTTCCCAGAATTAACAGAAGAAAGAAGAAAAGAATTAGTAAAAGACATTAAAAAAATGGCAGAGGAAGCAAAAGTTGCAGTTCGTTCTGTAAGAAGAGATGGAATTGATGAATTTAAAACAAAACAAAAAAATTCAGAAATAACAGAAGACGATTTAAAAGTAGCAGAAAGTGAAATTCAAAAACTTACAGATACCAAAATTGCTGATATAGATGCAATTTTAGAGAAAAAAGAAAAAGAAGTTATGTCAATTTAATATAAAGGAGAATAGCAATGAATACAGAAAATATGCCTAAACATATTGCAATAATAATGGATGGAAATAGAAGATGGGCAAGAGAAAAAGGATTAGACCCTAAGCAAGGACATAGAGAAGGTGCAAAAACTTTAGAAAAAATTGTACGCTATGCAAATAAAATAGGTTTAGAATATATAACAGTATATGCTTTTTCTACAGAAAACTGGAAACGTTCAGAAGATGAAGTTGGAGCTTTAATGATACTTCTTCAAAAATATTTAGACGATTACTCTAAAAGAGCAGATACAGAAAATATAAAGGTAAAAGTATTAGGAGATATAACAAGGCTTTCAGAAGGAATGCAAAAATCTATAAAAAAATGTATGGAAAGAACAAAAAATAATACAGGAGTTGTATTTAATATTGCACTTAATTATGGAAGCAGAAACGAAATAGTATCTGCAGTAAAGAATATTGCATATGAAGTAAAAAATGGAAATATAAATGTAGAAGAAATAACAGAAGATACAATTTCAAATAGTTTATATACTGCTGGAGAGCCAGATCCAGACTTACTTATAAGAACAAGTGGAGAATTACGTTTAAGTAACTTTTTACTTTGGCAACTTGCATACACAGAATTTTTATTTGTAGACAAACATTGGCCAGACTTTTCAGAAGAAGATATAGACATGGCAATAGAAGTTTTTCAAAAGAGAAATAGAAAATTTGGGGGAAAATAAATGGACATAAAACGAGTTTTAACAGGAGTGATAGGCTTTCCTATAATAGCTGCAATATTAATTTTAAGTAATACATATGTTTTCGATGGAATTGTTGCAATTATTGCCTTAATATCGGTACACGAATTTTATAACAGCTTTATAACAACAAAAAAAGCAAAACCTGTAACATTTCTTGGTTACATTTCTTGTATAGGAATAGCTTTAATACATATAATACCAAAAGAATATTTATCATTAATAGTAACATTATTAATACCAGCAGTTGTTCTAATATTATTTTGCGAAAGCATTTTTAGTAAAATGAAGACAAATGTTATTGATATATCTGTTACATTATTTGGTATGGCATATGTACTTGTATTCTTTAGTTTTATAGCATTAATTAGAGGATTGAATAAGGGCAATTTATTAGTGTGGTATATATTTATGGCAGCATGGGGAACAGATATACTAGCTTATTTAGTTGGAAAATATTTAGGAAAACATAAATTTTCAGAGATAAGCCCTAAAAAAACAATTGAAGGGTGTATCGGTGGACTAATCGGAGCAATTTTATTTGTTCTTGTATATACAGTATTTTTAAATAAAGTATTTAATACTAATTTAAATTATATATTAATGACTTCATATGCAATTATATGGAGCATATTAGGGCAAATAGGAGACTTTGCAGCATCAACAATAAAGAGATATACAGGAATAAAAGATTACAGCAATTTACTTCCAGGACATGGAGGAATGCTAGATAGATTTGATAGTGTAATTTTTATTGCACCATTTGCATATATTTTATTAATGTTAATTTAAGGCGGAGGCAATTCTCCGTCTTAAAATATAAAAGGAGAGCTATGTTAAATTTTATAATTTCAGCAATTAAAATAATATTTGTATTAGGATTTCTTATATTCATACACGAAGGAGGTCATTTTCTTGTTGCAAAATTGTGTAAAGTAAGAGTAAATGAATTTGCAATAGGATTTGGACCAACAATATGGAAAAAGCAAGGAAAAGAAACTAAATATGCATTAAGATTAGTACCTCTTGGTGGATTTGTAAGTATGGAAGGAGAAGAAGAACATTCAGATAAAGAAGGTTCTTTTTCTAAGGCAAGTGTATGGAAAAGAATTGCAATTGTTGCAGCAGGAGCAACTGTTAATATTATATTTGCTATAATTGTATTTTTTATATTGGCATCAATTTTACAAAAAAGCATTGAATATGGATTTATAAGTACAGGAAAATTTATATCAAGCATATTTGAAAGTGTAAGAATGCTATTTACAGGAAATGTAGGAATGAACGATATGATGGGACCAGTAGGACTAGGAAGTGTAGTATCTTCAACCACAGAAATAGCAGATTTTGTATATATACTATCTGTAATTTCATTATCATTAGGAGTAACAAACTTATTACCAATACCAGCATTAGATGGAGGAAAAATATTAATTTTAATAATAGAAGCAATACGAAGAAAACCAATGAAAGAAGAATTAGAAATGAAAATACAAATGTTAGGATTTGCATTTTTAATAACACTATCTTTAATTGTAACCTATAACGATATAGCAAGAATACTATGAGTTTGGGTGATTTTTGGGACGGGGACAAAAATCACTATGTTAATGTTTTTTAATAGGAACTTTTCAAGATTAGTACACAAACTTTTTTATGAGTGATATAGTAAATTAAAAACTATATCACTATTTTAATCTAAATTTTATTAATTATAAAATATTACAATTTTCATTGTGTTTTAGAATACATGTTGTTATAATATATGTATTAAATAAAAAGAAAGGAGTAAAAGATATGAGTGAAACACAAATTCAAGTTATTAAAGATGTTATTAAAATGACACCAAGACTTAATATAGAGTGCTTAAATTCCGTAAAAGTTTTGATGGAAAAGGCAATCGATTTGGAAATCTTAAAAATTGAGCCAACAGCTTTAATAGAAAATATGGATATTACTGAAAAAGTAATGTACTTAGATTATTTAACAGAAAGTAAAAAAACAAAAGAAAAGGAATTAAATGAAGCAGTATCTTTTGAAGAAATACTAAAAAGAGAGGGGTTGACTTTAGATGATTTACAAGATTAAAATTAGACCCAAAGCAATTAAATTTATAGAAAAACAAGACAAAATTCAAAGGTTAAGAATTTATAAAGCAATTTACAGCCTACCAAATGGAGATGTAAAAAAATTGGCAGGCTGTAAAAATGAGTATAGACTTAGAATTCGGCAATTATAGAATTATTTATGAAATATTTCAAAATGAACTTATTATTTTAATTACAAAGGCAGATAACAGAGGTCAAGTATATAAGTAATTTTAATCATTTATTTTTAAATTATTTCCGTAACGTTTTATTTTTTGAGTAGTAGTTTTTTCAAAATCATTTTCCCTTATATTAAAACTTTTTATATGTTTATAATTAGGAATTCGACTATTTATTTCAGAAACAGTATTTTTTAATAATTTTTCTAATTCATCTTTAGAAGGATTTGTTAAACCTAATTTTTCTTGAATTACTTCTAAATCAGGTAGTATTTGTGCATGCACATACATTTCATCTTTTTTGTCTTTTTGAATGCCAATTACTAAACTTTCCTTTACAAAATATGTATCATTTAATAATTGTTCAATTTCTTCTGGATAAATGTTTTTGCCGTTTTTTGTTACAATAACTGTTTTTTGTCTTCCTGTAACATAAAGCCATCCTTGCTCATCTATTTTTCCTAAATCACCTGTGTAGAACCAACCATCTTTTAAAACTTTTGCAGTTTCTTCTGGCATATTATAGTAACCAAGCATTACATTTGGACCTTTTACTAAAATTTCTCCAATTCCATTTTCATTTGGTGAATCTATTTTATATTCAACATTTGGTATTGGCAGACCTACAGCATTTGGGTTTGAATAAAAGTCGTTGTTACCTGCAACAAGAGGAGAACATTCTGTTAAACCATAACCTTGAAGTGTGTTTAAACCAAGCTTGTTAAAAGCTGTAACTAGGTCTGGATTTAAAGGAGCTGCTCCAACAATAAAGTCTCTAACTCTTCCGCCTAAAGTTTTATTTACTTTGTATTTTACAATCTGTAAAATAGGAAATGGAAGGCTAGCAATAAAATTTTTATTATTTGCATATTTTGGTAATTGTTTTTTTATTTGATTTTCTACTTTTTTATAAATTTTTTCTAATAAAAGGGGAACAGAAAGCACAACTGTTGGCTTATATTCTGTAAAGTTTTTGGTTATATAACGTAAACCATCACAAAATGCAATTGTACCACCACTATAAATTACAAGTAAATAACCCAAAGTACATTCGTATGTATGGTGTATAGGCAAAATAGAAAGAACTTGGTCTGTTGATTTTACTTTTACAATTCCAAAAACAGATTGAATATTAGAGCAAATATTTTTATGAGATAAACACACACCTTTAGCATTTCCAGTAGTACCAGAAGTGAAAAGTAAAATATGCATTTCATCAGGATTTAATTTTATATTATCAAAAGATTTATCTCCTTCTTCAATAAGTTTATCTCCTTCTTCGATTAAATTTGAAAAAGAAATAAATTCATCCGTTGTTTTTTCAGAATTAAAGTTTATAAAAGTTATGTTGTGGTTTATTTTAGATTTTTCTTGTAATAGAGAAGAAATATATTTTTCATCTGCCAAAATACAAGAAGCTTCTGAAACATTTAAAAAATTTATAACATCAGAATTGTGTAATTCTTTATCTATAGGAACAATAACACCAATAATACTTGCAGCCATATAAGAAATTGCCCAATGATAACTATTTTTACCCATTACAGCAATTTTTTTATTTAACATACCTCTATTTATAAGTGCTGTACCTAAATTAACAACGTCTTCTTTATATTTAGAGTAAGAAACATTGTAGATATTTCCTATAGAATCCTTTAATTTAAAAGCAGGTTTGTTTCCATATTTTTTTGCAGATTTATAAAGCATATCTTTTAAATCTGTTATATCAACTGTTTTGTGATATTTTTTTTGCATTTTTTCAGCTAAAGTTAAGCTCATTTTTTATTCTCCTCTTAATTTTAAAAATTTGTTATTAGAAAACTCTGTAATTTCCTTTTTAATATTTCCTTCGTAAATAGAATGTTCGTTATCTTCTAAAGGAATATCAAATTTAATGTTATATACGTATTTTTCATCTAAATTGTTTGTTAAATTTAGATGAAACGAAATAGAAGTTTTTATATTATTTAATGCAATATTGGTTTTGGAAAGTAAAGAACCATCAAAAACTAAAGCTTCTCCAGAGTTTGGAATTATTGCATTTGATTTTATATCTTTATTAACAAACTGTAATGTAATTGGTGTTTGGCAAGTTTCATAAAAATTAGCAGTATTTGTATCTAAAGTATCTTTTGAGTTTATTATTTTAAAATTTAATTTATCTTGTACCAAATTTTCATCTTTTAAACTTGGAATTCCGAAATTATCAATTGCTTTGTAATATAGCTCAGGAGTTCCTTTTTCAGGTGATGGAGAGTACTCAATATTATCTATATATAATTCTTTAATAGTATTTTTGCTTGATAAAGAACTGCTTGAATTATTATTTAAATATATAGCTATATCTGTAAATTGATAAACATTTATATTCCACAAATTT
>USJU01000004.1 GCA_900555085.1 uncultured Clostridium sp. | reverse complement strand
ATCAATGTATACTGGAATAGAAGTTTTAATATTATCAATTGTTACAATGTTTAGTATATATATATGCAAGGTTCAAGAGCTTAAATATATTTTTTATTTAGCTTTATTTGCATATGAATTTTCAATATATTACTTAATAAAAGATATATTAATATATAATAAAACAAAAAAAGAATATTTAAAAACTTTAACAGATATTGAAGAAATAACAAAAAAAGAAGAACCACAAAAAGCAAAAGTAACATCAAGAAAAAGGAAGTAGGTGTAACTAAATGTTAAAAAGTATGACAGGCTTTGGTAGAGCCAAATATCAGGTAGAAGGTAGAGAATATATAGTAGAGATAAAATCTGTAAATTATAAATATTCAGATGTATCTGTACGTTTACCAAGAAATATAAGCTATTTAGAAGAATTTATAAAAAAAGAAGTATTAAAAAATGTTTCAAGAGGTAAAATAGATGTTAATATAACTTTTAATAATTGCAGTTCACTTGGAAAAAATGTAAGTGTAAATAATGAAATTGCAGAAATGTATATAAAATCACTTAGAAGATTAGTTGAAGATTATGGAGTTAAAGATGACATTACAGCAGTAAATGTTTCAAAAATGCCAGATGTATTAGAAATAAAAAGCGAAGATGATGAAGAACAAATAAAAAGTGAAATTTCAATACCGTTAAAAGAAGCTATAAACAATTTTATGGAAATGAAACAAAAAGAAGGCAATGAACTTGCAAAAGATATGCAAGCTAGAATTAAAGATATTCTTAACAAAGTAGAAAAAGTTTCTGAACTTTCTACTGGACTTATTGAGGATTATGTAGTAAAATTAGAAGCACGAATAAAAGAAATTTTAAAATCTAATGAAGTAGATAAACAAAGATTAGAACAAGAAGTGGTAATATATGCAGATAAATGTTCAATAGCAGAAGAAGTTACAAGATTAAAAAGTCATATAGAACAATTTGAAAGTCTTATAAACGAAAAAGAATATATTACAATAGGAAAGAAATTAGATTTTATAATACAAGAAATGAACAGAGAAACAAATACAATAGGATCAAAAGCAAATTGCTTAGAAATAACAAATGAAGTTATAAATATAAAAACAGAAATTGAAAATATTAGAGAACAAGTTCAAAATATTGAATAGGAGGAAACAAAAATGCAATTAATAAATATTGGTTTTGGAAATACAGTTTCAGCAAACAGAATTGTTGCAATAGTAAGCCCTGAATCGGCACCAATAAAAAGAATAGTTCAAGAAGCTAAAGAATCAGGAAATGCTATAGATGCAACCTGTGGTAGAAGAACAAGAGCTGTTGTTATAATGGATTCTGGACATGTAGTTTTATCTGCAGTTCAACCAGAAACAGTTGCAGGAAGATTAGACAAAGAAGAAAAAGAAGATTTAGGAGGAATGTAAAAATGATGGTAAAACCAAGTGTAAATCAATTACTAAAAATAAAAGGAGTAGACAACAGATACACATTAGTTGTTATGACAGCAAAAAGAGCTAGACAAATTGCAGCAGGAGATAAAGCAATGACAGATGTTAACGAAGAATCACCAGTAACACTTGCAGTAAACGAAATAGCAGAAGGTAAAGTTACAAAAATATAAATTAAGGAGTAAGAAATGGAAAAAAAACATATTATTTCTCTTGGAGGAGAACTTGCAAGTGGAAAAGGTTCAGTATCTAAAGTATTAATGAAAAGATTGAATTATGGAGTATATAAAAATGGAGATTACTTCAGAAAACTTGCTAGAGAGAGTGGAATGGATGTTACAAGTTTTAATATTTATGTAAAAGAACATCCAGAAGTAGATAGAGATATAGAAAATAGTGCAGCAGAATATGCAAAAACACACGATAATTTTATAATAGATGCACGTTTAGGATGGTATGCAGTGCCACAATCTTTTAAAGTATACTTAAAAGTTGATATAGATGTTGCTGCCAAAAGAGCATTAAATGATGAACAAAGAAAAAGTTCAGAAAACTTTAACACATTAGAAGAACAAAAACAAGACTTAATAAAAAGATACACTTTAGAAAATGAAAGATATTGGAATTTATACGGAGTAAGAAAAGAAGACGAATCAAATTACGATTTAGTAATAGATACAACAAACCAAACACCAGAAGATACAGCAGATATAATAGAAAAAGAGTATAAAAAATGGCTAGAAGAATAGAAATAGATGCAGCAACAAATGGAACAACATTTAATATGGACACAATAAAAAATAAATTTGTAGAAAAAGTAAAAGAACTAGAAAACACAACAGAAATAGAATTTCCAACAGGAGAAAGCGAAACAAGACTAGATGGAACATATAAAGGCTATGAATTTTATATAGATGATAAATAAACAAAGTAGAACCAGATGAAGGAAGCAAAAACGGAAACAATGAATATATAATAACAAAAGAAAATATAACAGAAAATACAAGGTTTGAATACACAGTAACAGATGGACAAGGAAATACTCAAACTAAAACAGTAGAAATAAACACAATAGACAAAAATGCACCAGCAGACTTTACAATAACAGCAGAAAACACAGCAGAAGGACTAAAAATAACAGGAACAACAACAGATAACGAAAGTGGAATAGATAAATACGAATATTATGCAAAAAAATCAGATGGTGAGTATAAAGCATATGATAGCAACCCAATAACAGGGCTAGCAAGTGGAACATACAATGTATATGCTATAGCATATGATAAAGCAGGAAACAAAAAACAATCAACAAATACAGTAGAAAACGTAAAAATATCAGCATCATACTCAAATGTAACAGCAGCAATGGTAGCAAGTGACCCAGCAAAATATTATGGATTAAAGGTAACAAATTATACATCACAAAATGGACAAAATGATTGGAGAATATTTTATTCAGATGGAACACAAATATTCTTAATAACAGGAGATTATATAAATACAACAGAATCAAATAGAATAAATTCAGCAACAGGAATGACAACATCAAGTTATAGTGCACATTGGGCATCTGGTTCAGTGCCAGCATTCCAAACAGTAGATTCTACAACATTAACAAGATTTAAAGCAACAGAATATACATTACAAAGTGGAATAAATAACTCAAAATGTGTATCAACATTATTAAATGACAATAATTGGAGCAGTTATAAAGATAGTGGAAGCAAAGCAGAAAAAGCAATAGGAAGTCCAACAGTAGAAATGTGGATGGATAGTTGGAATGCAAGATATCCAAGAGATAAGGTATATAGAAAAGCAAGTACTGATACAAGTTATCCAGGATATTATGTAGGAACAAGCCAAGATCCAACAACTAAATCTATAGATTCCAGTGTAATGAGTGCAAAAGAAGGATATAATAACAAGCTATATTACCCACATACATCAAGCTATAATGGAACAAATGGATACTGGCTTGCTTCGCCTTCTGCTGGCGGCAGCCGCTTTGTGCTTTATGTGTACTACAACGGCTCTGTGGACTATGACAGCTATACCATTAGTTATTTGGGCGTGCGTCCTGTAGTTTCTCTAAACTCTGGAATCACAGTAAATGCAGAGGATGTAGAGTAGTGTAGAAATATAAATAGTAACTAAATAGAACGATAAAGTGAGCCAGGCGGGGTCGGTGATCCGCTGGCTCAAAAATTTGAACAAAGGAAGAAAAATAAATGAATAAAATGATAGAAACAATAAAAGAAATTCATACTTTTTGCCCAAAAATTCCCCTAAAAGATGTTTTATAATAATCTTATTTGAATTATTTTAAACCATAATAAATTATTTTAAATTTTTAATAAATCTCCAAAACATTGACATACAAGTAACTATAATTGTTTATATAATTAATGGTATGCAAATTTTTTTATGGAGAGATAAAGCCAACTACGAACCTTGAGATCGGTGGATCAAATCCCTCCGGGCACACCAAAAAAGCAATAAATAAAATTAATTTTATTTATTGCTTTTCTGCTTAATATTGTTTTTACACCATAAATTAAAACTGTTGCAGTAAATGTATTCAATACTTATACTTGAAAGAAAATCATTCTCAAAGGCATACGTATTCCAATCAGAATTTGTAGGTAAAATATTATACGTATAGAAGTAATTTTGAATACCTAAAATACTTTGTTCGTAATGATATTTCATAACTGAAATATTATTATAATAATTATTTATTTCTAAATCAACTTCTTGGCTTATTTTTAAGGTTTTTTCAGAGTCTAAGCCGTATTTATCTATATATTGGTACATTTTATTTCTTAAATTCTTTAACATCCTATTAGTCCTCATATTTAAATAATTCTTTAATATCTACATTAAGAGCTTTAGCTATTTTGCATAATACAGAAATAGTAGGCTCACGTTCACCATTTTCTAAATAACCAATATGGCTTGAACTTACACCACTAAGCTTTGAAAGTTTGTTTTGGGAGAGTCCTTTCTTTTCCCTTATTTCCCTAATATATAATTTTAACATGTAGGCACCTCTGTGCTTATTATTTACTTTTCAATTAAATCATATACCTTAACCACTATGGTGGTTATTTTAGGCTTTTGAGAGATATTTGAAAAAATGCGTGTCGAAAAATGTCGTAATATGTAAAATACAAAAAATAATACAAATTAATAAGCAAAATAAATAAAAAAATATTACTTTAAGAATAAAAAAATAAATGAATAATATAAATAATTAAGGTGATTAATTTGAATGAAATTTTAAAAACAACCTTAGTTGGTTTATTTTTTGGAACGTTTGGAACAACACTAGGAGGAATAATTGGAACCTCTTTTAAAAACACAAGCAATAAGTTCTTAAGTTTTATACTATCTTTAGCATCTGGCTTAATGACAGCAATAATATGTTTTGAGCTAATACCAGAAGCTCTAGAAATAAGCTCAATAATAAATATATTTATTGGGGTTATATTTGGAGTAATAGTAATGATAATATGTGATTTACTTGTGGAAAAAAAGTTCTCAGAAAGCAAAAAATACACAGGTAAAAATTCTTTGTTAAAAACAGGAATAATTGTAAGTATAGGTCTTGCAATACATAATTTTCCAGAAGGATTAGCAATTCGGAAGTGGATTTGAAGCATCATTAAAACTTGGTTTAAGTTTAGCAATAGCAATATGTTTACACGATATACCAGAGGGAATATCAATGGCTGTTCCAATGAAAAATGGAGGAATGAAATCTGGAAAAGTAATATATTATGTTGTATTATCTGGAGTAACAACAGGAATAGGAGCATTTTTTGGAGCAATTATAGGTGGAATATCTCAAAGTGTTATATCTATGTGCTTAAGTTTTGCTGCAGGAGCAATGTTATATATAGTTTCAGGAGAATTAATTCCAGAATCCAATAAATTATATAGTGGTAGAATGAATGCAATAGGAAATATTATAGGAATAACACTAGGAATAATAGTAACAACATTATAATTTGCATACAAATTTTATATGTGTTAAAATTCTTTCGGAGGATTTTAATATGAAAGTAATGTTTATATGTACAGGAAATATATGTAGAAGTGCAATGGCACATTGGCTGTTAGAAAGTGAAAAGAAAAATAATAATATTGAGGTATATTCTTGCGGAATATATGCAGAAGATGGAGATAAGCCAACATACAATGCAATAGAAGCTATGAAAGAATATGATGTAGATTTAAGTAAACACAGAGCAACAAATATACGTAATTCAAAAATAAAAGAAATGGATTTAATTTTATGTATGACAACGTCACATAAAAGAGATGTATTATATATGTATCCTGAGTTAAAAGATAAAGTATTTACTTTAAAAGAATATACAAATTATAAACAAGAAGAAAAATCTTTAGATATAAGAGACCCATGGGGTTATGACTTAGAAACATATAGGTTTTGTGCCGCTGAAATATATAATTGTATAGAAATTTTGCTGAAAAAAATCGCTAATTAATAGAATTTTATATGTTTTTTATTAGAATGTCAAGATATTAAATATCTTAAAAATACAATGTAGCTCCACGAGGGTGAAGCATTATTTTTTTATATTCTTAGAAAATTATCCTGGTAGGAGAATTTTCTTTAGAAGATAAATATGTCAAACATTAGATTTTCTTTGTAGTTGATACTACTTAGAAAATCTTTGATTTGACCTTTCGAAAAAAATAACATCCTTCACCCTGCAAGATGGAGCGGATTTTTATATGTATAATAAATTAAGAAATATCAATAGAAAAAACAAAAAAATGTTTGTACAATCTATTGACATTTTTTCTGCTCAAATATATAATCTAAAACACAAAAAAATGTAAAAAATAAGGAGAAAAAAATGCAAGATATATTAGAAGGATTAAACGATAAACAATATGAAGCAGTTACAAATACAGAAGGGCCAAGCTTAGTAATTGCAGGAGCGGGAAGCGGAAAAACAAAAGTATTAACACATAAAATTGCATATTTAATGGGAGAAAAAAACGTATCACCATTCAATATTTTAGCAATAACATTCACAAACAAAGCAGCAAACGAAATGAAAGAAAGAGTAGAAAAACTAGTAGGCGATGTTGCAAAAGATATGTGGATAGGAACATTTCACTCAATATGTGTACGAATATTACGTAGATATATAGACAGAATAGGTTTTGATAGTTCATTTATAATATTTGATACATCAGACCAAAGAACATTAATAAAAGAATGCCTAAAAAAATTAAATATAGACGATAAAATGTTTACAGATAGATCTGTACAATTTGAAATAAGTAATGCCAAAAACGAAATGCTAGAACCAGAGCAATATCAAGCAAGAGCAATGGGAGACTTTAGAAAAGAAAAAATTGCAGAAATATATAGCTTATATCAAAACAAATTAAAAGAAAATAATGCAATAGACTTTGATGATATAATTAATTTTACTATAAAAATATTAATGAATAATCCAGATGTACTAGAATATTACACAGAAAAATTTAAATACGTGTTAGTAGATGAATATCAAGATACAAACAAAGCGCAATTTACTCTTGTTTCAATACTTGCTTCAAGATATGGAAATATAACAGTTGTTGGTGATAACGACCAAGGAATATATTCTTTTAGAGGTGCAGATATAAGTAATATTTTAAACTTTGAAAGAGACTTTCCTGGTACTAAAATAATAAAACTAGAGCAAAACTACAGATGTACACAAAATATTTTAAATGCAGCAAATGCAGTAATAAAAAATAATGAAGTAAAATACAAAAAAAGCTTATGGACAGAAAATGAAGAAGGTGGACTTCCAATAGTATATTCTGCAAGAGATGAATATGATGAAGGAAGATACATAGTAGAACAAATAGAACACCTAAAAAGAGAAGAATATTATAAATATTCAGACTTTGCTATTTTGTATAGAATGAATACACAATCACGTGCAATAGAAGATATTTTAAGAAGAGAAGATGTACCATACAAAATTATAGGAGGACTAAAATTCTACGAAAGAAAAGAAATTAAAGATATAATTTCATATCTTAGATTAATAAATAATCCTTCAGATAATATTGCATTAAAAAGAATAATAAATGAACCAAAAAGAGGAATAGGAAAAACAAGTTTAGATAAAATACAAAATATATCAGATGAAACAGGAATTTCTATGTACGAAATTATAAAAGATGCTGCAACATATGGATTAAATAGAGTATATGCAAATGCACAGGAATTTATAAGTGTTATAGAAGAATTAAGAAGCATAAAAGATGAAACAAAAATTTCGGAATTAATAAAATTAACCTTAAATAAAACAGGTTACACAAAAGCACTAGAAACAGAAAATACAATAGAAGCGGAAAATAGAATAGCCAACTTAGAAGAATTTTTAACAGTAGCAGTTGAATTTGAAGAACAAGAAGCAGACCAAAACTTAAATAACTTCTTGGAAGGAATTACACTTACAAGTGATATAGACGGAATGGATGAAGAACAAGAAACCGTAACACTTATGACTTTGCACAGTGCAAAAGGATTAGAGTTCCCAGTTGTATTCTTAGTAGGAATGGAAGAAGGAATATTCCCTGGACATAAATCTATGGCAGAACCAAAAGACTTAGAAGAAGAAAGACGTTTGTGTTATGTTGGAATAACAAGAGCTAAAAATCAATTATTCTTAACCTGTAGCAAGCAACGTACAATGTTTGGCTCAACAAGTTGTAATCCAGTATCAAGATTTTTAAAAGAAATACCAGAAGATATGTTAATTGGCTACGAAGAAATAAAAGAAAATAGTAGACAAAGTTTTGAAGATTCACCATTTACATGGAAGTATGGCGGAAGCTCAAATGGAACAGTAACATCATATTACGATAAAAGTTCTACAGCAGCAAAAGAACAAAACAATAATTATAAATTTAAATCTGCAGAAACATTTTTAAATAGCCTAAAACAAAATAAAACAAGTGTAGATTTAAGTAAATATAAAACAGGACAAAGTGTTTACCACAAAAAATTCGGAGAAGGAATAATAACGAAATTAGAACCAGAAGGAGACGATATAAAAGTAGAAATTAATTTTGCGAAGGTAGGAACAAAACGATTAATGGCAAAATATGCAGGATTAGAAATAATTGAATAAAATAAAATTTTTCGTTCATAATATATTTAGAAATTTTTGTGAAAGGGATGAAAAATATGGCAACATTAAATCAAAGTGAATTACAAAATTTAAGACATTTAATTGGAGCACATGAAACTGCATACCAAAAACTAAATACATTTTCATCACAAGCAGTTGATCCAGAAATAAAGCAAATATTTGCTAAATCAGCACAAGATGCATTAAACACAAAACAAAAATTAATGGAATTCTTAGAACAATAAAAGGAGGAAAGAAATTATGGACGAAAAAACAATGGTAAACGACATTTTAGCATCTGTTAAATCAGACTTAACAGCATATCAAACAGCAATAACAGAATGTGAAGATATGTCATTAAGACAAGCATTTCAACAAATACGTAATAATGATGAATCATTTCAATATGAACTATTCAAAATAGCACAAAACAAAGGTTATTATAAACCAGCAGCAAAAGCAACATATACAGAAATACAAACAGTAAAAAATGATTTACAACAATAAAAAAAGGCAACTCTTCAAAGGGTTGCTTCTTTTTGATGTAAGAGATTAGAAATTGGATGTTGGAATTTAGGGTGATTTCTTCGAAGCATTGCTTTTGACTCCAACTTCAAAACTCTAACCTCCAACTTCTAATTATAATATATTGAATGCTTAAATAAATTAATGTCAAACGTTGTAGGACTCGGCGTCCTTATGGCGACCCGAGTGGCTAACATTCCCTAAGGCAAAAAAGAAAATAAGAGAAAAACAGAAAAAAAACGAGAGAAACGAAAGATATTAAAATAAAATCGAATATATAACCTAAAATATAAATTGAATAAAAAATGATATTAATATAAAATACAAAAAAACCAAAGAAGGGGTGTATTAAAATTATTAGTTCGATAAAAAAAATTCTAATACATTTTAGAAACTCAATAAAATTAATATCAATAATATTCCTTGCGGGAATAATAATTACAGGAATTGTAACATACATATATCATCCAATTTATAGTGTATATTTGGATGGCGAACTTATAGGATATAGCAACAGTAAAGCAAAATTACAAACAAAAATTAATGACTATATGGACGAAGGAGATGGAGAAAACGTTGCCTTTGTTGATATAGAACAATTACCACAATACAAATTATGCTTACTAAAAAGAGGAATAACAACAAATGATGATGAAATATTTGCAAAAGTTGCATCATCTGGAATAAATTATTATACATATTATGCAATAGTTGAAAATGGCGAAGAAAAAGCATATATATCCAAATTAGAAGATGCACAAAATGTATTAAATGAGCTAACAGAAAAAAATAGTGAAAATAAAAATAATATTTCAATAGAGCAAAAATACGAAACAAAATTATGCGATTTTGTTACTTCAGAACAGGCTGTAGCAAATTTGTATAAAGAAACTGAGGTAAAAAAATCTACAGCAGTTGCATCAACTGTAACAACAAGAAGCAAAGAAAAAATAAGCACATCTACAAATATATCTAATGCAGCACCAAGTTTAGGAGTTAGTTTAGCACAGCCGGTTTCAGGTAAATTAACCTCAAGATATGGAGAAAGAAGTAGTATACGTTCAAGTGCACATACAGGACTTGATATAGCCAATTCAACAGGGACACCAATAAAGGCAGCAGCATCTGGAACAGTAGTATTTGCAGGAACAAAAGGTTCATATGGAAGAATGGTAATAATATCACACGGAAACGGTGTACAAACATATTATGGACACTGTAGTAGTTTAGACGTGAGTGTTGGACAAACAGTATCACAAGGACAAGTAATAGCAAAAATGGGGTCAACAGGAAATTCAACAGGATCACACTTACACTTAGAAATACGTGTTAATGGTTCAGCATTAAATCCACAAAAATATTTATATTAAAAAAACGACCAATGGTCGTTTTTTTGTTATAAAATTTTAACTAAAATATTTTAAACACAATTTAATAGCATTATTTTTAAAAATTAATTTGCCATATTCACTTAATTCATAACACAATATATGAGAATTGTGAGAATATGTTCCAAATTCTGCAACGTAATTAATTAAAGACTTTGTATAAACATAATTTGTATTTGAATTCTCAATTAACAAATAATATGTATTTTTAAAAAAATGTAAAGTAATGTCTTTAGAAATTTTATTAAGATTCTTAACTATATTTTTATCTAAAGAATTGCAAAACAAACAAAAATCTTCAAAAGAGTTAAAAGAATATATAATTTTATTATTCAAAGAATTTACAGTTTTTCGTTTTGTTTTAAAGGTTTTCTTTTTTGGTGAAAGCCCAACACTATCTGGAAGTGAACGTGTAACAGTTACTATAAATTCACCAGTAGAGGTAACAACAGCCTCAATCATAATTTTATAATTTTTAGTTTTAAATCCAACTTCTTCTTCAGCTTTTTCAAGCATATCTAAAAATAATTTTTGAGTATCAACTGAGTTAGACATAAAAGAGTGATAATCTATATCTTTATCTGCTAAATCTCTTATATTAAGAGTTATTCTCAATTTATTTTCGCTTAATTTTTCGAATTTCATTTTGTATCATACCTCCTAAACCCTTTACAATAATTATACATTAAAATTTTCAAATATTAAACGAGTAATTTTTGGAAATTTATATATAATATGTAAGCTTTAAAAAATGGTGTAAAAGAAATATAACACATAAGGAATAAAAAATAAATATAAATTTGTAAATAATTAAAAAATTCCTTGAAAAAAATGCCATTTGCATATATAATATTGAAAGTTAATAAACTTAGAAAAAACATATTTCCGTAAGGAAAAAGGAGGAACACAAATGGCAACGAAAGATAAAAGTATATGGATACTTATTTTATTTATATTTGCAGGTTTAGTACTTGGAGGACTTATTGGTGAAGTAACTAAAAATATAAATGGATTATGGTGGTTAGGATATGGACAAGAATTTGGTTTTCAAAATCCTTTTGTATTAAATTTAGGAGTACTATCAATAACATTTGCATTAATGATTAAAATAAATATTGCTAGTATTATAGGAATGTTTTTAGCAATATTTATATACAAAAAAGTCATGTAATTATGTGATATATAGGGAGCGGAAAGGACTTTAAATGGGAATAAAAGAATTACCATCTTCGGAAAGACCTTACGAAAAATTAGAAATGTATGGAGAAAATTTCCTATCAAACGCAGAATTATTAGCAATAATTATAAAAACTGGAACAAAAGAATTTACATCAATAGAAATAGCTCAAAAAATATTGAGTCTAGAAAAAAACAAAAAAATAGGAACGCTTAGATTTCTACAAGAGCTATCAATAGAAGAACTTACAAAAATAAAAGGAATTGGCAAAATAAAAGCAATTCAGTTAAAAGCAGTATGCGAGCTTGCTAAAAGAATGAGCAGACCTATAGAGAAAATAAATATAAAAATAAAAACTTCAGATGATGTGGCAAATTTACTAATGGAAGAAATGAGATACGAAAGAAAAGAAATAGCAAAAGTATTAATATTAAATAATAAAAATGAAATATTAAAAATAAAAGATGTTTCATTAGGAAGCTCAAATAGGGCGACATTTGAACCAAAGGAAGTTTTAGTAGATGCAGTAAAAATGGGAGCACCAAAAATAATATTAGTACACAATCATCCATCTGGAGATCCAACACCAAGTGAAGGTGACTATGAGGCAACAGAAAGAGTATATAGTTCCGCGGAAATGCTTGGAATACAAATGTTAGACCACGTAGTTATAGGTGATGGAAAATATTCAAGTGTTTTTTCTAAATTACTTAAAATGAACAAATAGATTGAAAGGAAGATACATATGTTTAATTTTTTTAAATTAGCTTCAAAAGATATAGGAATAGACTTAGGAACAGCAAATATTTTAGTAACAGTAAAAGGAAAAGGAATAGTATTAAATGAGCCATCTGTAGTGGCAATAGATAGAGAAACAGGAGGAATATTAGCAACAGGAGAAGAAGCAAAAGAAATGCTTGGTAGAACTCCAGAAAGAATAAAAGCAGTTAGACCAATGAAAGATGGAGTAATAGCAGATTTTACAGCAACAGAGTTACTATTAAAAAATTTACTAAAAAAAGTTAACGATAAATATAATTCAGGAAGACCAAGAGTTGTAGTAGGAGTACCATCTGGAATTACAGAAGTAGAAGAAAGAGCCGTAGAAGAAGCAATAATGCAAGCAGGAGCAAAAGAAGTATATTTAATGGAAGAACCCATGGCAGCTGCAATTGGAGCCAACCTTAATGTTGAAGAACCAAGTGGAAATATAATAGTAGATATAGGTGGAGGAACTACAGAAGTTGCCGTTATATCTCTAGGAGGAATAGTTGTAAGCAATTCATTAAGAGTTGCAGGAGACGAACTAGATGAAGATATAGTAAATTATGTAAAAAGAGAATACAACTTAGCAATAGGAGAAACAACAGCAGAACAAATAAAAAAACAAATAGGTTGTGCAATTCCATTAATGACAGTAGAAGAAATGGAAGTAAAAGGAAGAGACTTAAATACAGGACTTCCAAAAAATATAATAATGAACTCAACACAAGCAGAAGAAGCAATAAAATATTCAATATATGAAATAATAGAAATAGTAAAAAATACATTAGAAAAAACACCACCAGAACTTGCATCAGACATTGCAGAAAAAGGAATAATTCTAGCTGGTGGAGGAGCTTTAATAAAAAATTTGGACAAACTATTAAGTGAAAAAACAGGAATGCCAGTTTATGTTGCAGATAATCCATTAGACTCTGTAGTTAGAGGAACTGGTAAAACATTACAAGACTTAGAAAAATTAAAAAGAGTATTAATTAATTCACGTAAAAGATTATAATACATAAAGAAAAATTCATTACGAAGGAAAGAAGGTAAAAAATGCAAAGAAATAACAAAACTAGCGTATTTGGAATTATTATAACAATAATATTACTAATTATATTAGTTTTTGTTTCAAATATTAAAATTGAAAAATTCTCATATGTGGGAAATGCAATTAGTTCACTTGTTATACCAATTCAAAATGGCTTAACATATTTAAAAAACAAAATGTCTGGAAACGATGCATTTTTTACAAACATAAATAACTTAAAACAAGAAAATAATGAACTAAAAAGCAAAAATAGTGAACTAGAAGAATCATTAAGAGAACTAGAAATGATAAAAGCAGAAAATGAAACATTAAAAGAAGAACTAAACTTATCAGAAAAGTATACAGAGTATACAACAAAACCAGCATATGTTATAGATAAAGATGTAAGCAATTATAGTAGTGACATTATAATTAATATAGGTTCAAAAGATGGTGTAAGAGTGAACATGACAGTAATTTCAGACAAAGGTCTAGTAGGACATGTTATTTCTGTTAGTGATAATTCTTCAAAAGTACAAACAATAGTAGACCCAGCAAGTTCTGTTAGTTGTTCAATTACAAGTTCAAAAGACAGTATAATAGCAAAGGGAACCTTAGACGAAACAAATGGACTAAAAGCAACATATATACCAACAGATGCAAACTTAGTTGAAAATGATAGTATAGAAACTTCTGGACTAGGAGGAATATATCCAAAAGGAATATATGTAGGAACAATTAAAAAAATAGTAAATAAAAGCAATATAACAGATAGATATGCGATAGTAGAAACCGCAGTTGACTTTAAAAAGCTAGACACAGTTTTAGTAGTAATGCAATAAAAAGGAGTGTGAAACTTAAGTTGAAAAAGGTTTTATTAGGAATAGCATTATTCTTTACATTTATTTTAATATATCTATTGCAAACAAACCTTTTCTCTTGGTTTACAATTGCAGGGATAAAGCCAAATTTAATGGTTATTCTAGTTTTATTTATAGGACTGTTTGCAGGAAGAATATATGGGGGCACATTTGGAGTAATATTTGGTTTACTAATAGATATCTTTATTAGTAAAAAAGTAGGGGTTTCATCAATAATGTATGGAGCAATTGGAATATTTGGAGGATTTCTAGATAGAAATTTTTCAAAAGATAGCAAAATAACGATTGTTGGAATGGTAATGGTATCTACATTATTATTTGAATTATTCTCATATATAATAAATGCAATAATATTTTCATATACTTGGGAATTTTTAACTTTTACTATAAAACTTACAATTGAAATATTTTATAATGCAATAATAACAGTAATATTATATCCATTAATACAAAAAGCAGGTTATGGAATTCAAGATATGTTTAAAGAAAACAAAATTTTAACAAGATATTATTAAAAAGGAAGTGAAGATTTGAAAGGAAAACCAAATATAAGATTAAGATTTAATTCATTAACAACAATAATTTATATCTTTGGTATTATATTATTATTACAACTTTTTAATCTTCAAATAATACATGGAGAAGAATATAGAGAACAATCCAATACGCGTTTAACAAGGGAAAGCACAGCAGTTGCTGCACGTGGCTCTATATTAGATAGAAACGGAAATCCAATAGTAGAAAACAGCATGGGATTCAGTTTAGAATTATATAAAAGTAAAGTTGATAATCAAACATTAAATACAACAATATTAAATATAGTAGATGTATTAGAAAAAAACGAAGATAGTTACAAAGATTCATTTCCAATAAAAATAAACGAAGAAGAACAATATTACTTTGACTTCGATACAGATGAAAAAGCTATAAATTGGAAGAAAAAAATGAAACTAGATGAAAAGCTAAATGCACAACAATGCATACAGCAACTAAAAGAAAAGTATGAAATACAATTTGATAATATATATCAAATACGAAAAGTATTAGCAGTTAGATATCAAATACTGCAAGATGGCTATAGTACAACCAAATCGATTATAATTTCAAATAATATAAGTAGAAAAAGTGCACTAGAATTTAATGAGAGAAGTGAAAACTTCCCAGGAGTAAGTGTAGTAGTTGAACCAATAAGACAATATACATCAGGAAACTTAGCATCACATGTTGTAGGAACAATAGGAAAAATTTCAGAAGTAAAAGAGGGCTATAACGCCAATGACTATATAGGAAAAACAGGAATTGAATATCTATTTGAAAAATACCTAAAAGGACAAGATGGAACAAAACAAATAGATATGTCTGTAGATGGAACAAATACAGAAGAATATGTTACACAAGATGCAGTAGAAGGAAGTGATGTAGTATTAACAATAGATGCTAACCTACAAAAAGTTACAGAACAAGCACTTGCTAACAATATACAAAAAATTAATAGCGGAGGATTTGGCAAAAAATATGCTACAAACTCAGGTGCAGCTATAGTAATGAATGTAAAAACAGGAGAAGTACTTTCAATGGCAAGCTATCCAGACTTTAATCCTCAAGATTTTGTTGGAGGAATAAGTGCAGAAAACTGGGAAAAATACAACACGGAAGATACACCACAAGTAAACAAAACAATGCAAACAGCATATGCACCAGGTTCAATATTTAAAATGGTTACAGCAATAGCTGGACTTGAATCAGGAGCCATTACAACAAAAGAAACAATAAACGATACAGGAGTATATCCAAAATACACAAATCCAAAATGTTGGATTTACACAGATTATCATAAAGGACATGGAAGATTAAATGTTTCAGGAGCAATACAACATTCATGTAACTATTTCTTCTATGAAACTGCAGATAGAATGGGAATAGATACCTTAGCAAAATATGCAAAATACTTTGGACTTGGAACTAAAACAGGAATAGAACTTCCAAACGAAACTTCAGGAACACTTGCTTCAAAAGAAACAAAACAAAATTTATATAATGAGCAATGGTATGCTGGAGAAACACTATCAGCAGCAATTGGTCAAAGTTATAATTCCTTCTCATTAGTTCAAATTGCAAAATATATAAGTATGTTAGCAAATGGAGGAAATAAAATTCAACCAACAATAGTAGAAAAAATAATTAACGCAGATGGAACAGAAGTATCTAGAGAAGAAATACAAAATTATATAAAAGAAAAAGCAGGAATAACAGATGAAAATCAAGAAGATATATCAATTTCACAAGACAACTTACGAGCAATATTAGAAGGTATGGAATCTGTTACAGATGATCAAGGAGGAACAGCATATAGTATATTTAAAAACTTTGCTATAAGCGTTGGAGGAAAAACAGGATCAGCAGAAACATCAACAGGAAAAGTAAACGCATGGTTTGTTGGTTTTGCACCATATGATGATCCGCAAATAGCAGTTGTAGTATTAGTTGAAAATGGAGGACATGGATATTATACTGCAGAGGCGGTTAAGGAAATAATAGAGCAATATTTTGGTATGAATATAGAACAAGTACAAGAAAATGTAACTTCTATTCCATATACAGAAAGCTTTAGATAGAAAGGATGTTGAAAAAATGGCTCAAATAGTTGAAATAAAATTAAAAAGAGACGAATTAACAATAACTTTAAACGATAAATATGAATATAAGGATATATTAAAAGCACTAAAAAAGAAAATACCAGACTTAAAAAAATTATATAAAGATGATAAAACTCCAATATTTGTAACAGGTAAAGTATTAAAAAACAAAGAAATAGATGAAATTAAAGACTTAATACAAAAAGAGATAGATGTGCAAATAGACTTTGATAGTCCGAAAGTACTAGGGCTATATGGAATAAAAAAGGCGTATGACCAAGAAATAGGAGAATCTCCTACAATATATCATAAAGGTTCAATAAGATCAGGGCAAAAAATTGAAAACGAAGGAAGCATAGTAATAATAGGAGATATTAATTCTGGTGCAGAAGTAATTGCAGGAGAAAATATTGTAGTAGTAGGAAGAATAATGGGACTTGCACACGCAGGAGCAAAAGGAAACAAAAAAGCAATAATAGCAGCAGAAAGAATAGAAACACCACAAATACGTATATCAAACATAGTAAAAAGCATACAAAAAGAAGCCGAAGAATATAGTGTAAGATATACATTTGCATATGTTAAAGAAGGCAAAATAGAATTAGAATAGAATAGGTTGGGGCCAGTCCCCGAACCGACAAAATGTCGCCTGGGGGACTGGCCCCAAGGCGACATTTTTATGAAATTAATAATAAAATTAATGCGAAAAACAACATTTCGTCGTGTACATCTTCTTTATATAAAAAATATAATAAACAAAGAATAAGTATGTCATCAAAATACAATCGTATACCAAAAATTTCGAAAAATTCTCGGTTATCTCTATTGTTTTCTTCATTATTATCAGTATTTTTATCTTTCTCTATTTTTAAAGGCAAATCTGTTTGTCCGAGTGTTCACATTATTTATAAAGTTATTTTGTTGAGTTTTACCATAATTAGTGCTATAAACATGACTGAACGGAACATTTCCAAATTTATTCAAATATGTAGGTTTTATATTTCTAGAAAACGGATTAAAATTATTTTGGATTGCTATTAAAATCACCACCATTTTCTTTAAAAAGTTCAAAAACACTGCTCATATTTAGTAATTGTACATATTGATCTAGTTTTTGCTTTCTACTATCTTTCAAATATGGTTTTAAAGACATTAAAAGTTTAGCTCTTGGATCATTTTTTTTACTATTCATGGCATCCATAACAGATTTCATTTTCATAATAGTATCAAAGTCTATATTAAAACCAGAACTTTCATCTTCAGTATTATTACCATTATAATTATTAGAACCAGAGGTAGTAGAATAATTATTGCCTGAAGAACTATCATCTGAAGAATTATTATTAGAAAAATTATTTATCATATCTTTTAGACCATTAGCAGAATCGGAATCAAGCATACTATTTAGTTTAGCCATTAAATCAGACATATCATCATTCATACAAACACTCCTTTTCATTGTAGGGGCGACCATTGGTCGCCTTTATTTATTTAAATTCTTTTTTAATTCGTTTATAATTTCATCTCTATTATCAGATTTCATAATTTCATTAGCCTTTTGAATACTATATTGTAAATCTTTTTTATCAACTTTAGAAAGCATATTCATTAGTTGTTTCATATCAAAATTGTTAGAATTATTCATATAAAAACCTCCAAATATTATATATAAATATCTTATGCCAAAAGCAAAAATAAATAACTATAACATAATATGAAAAAATAAAAAAAATGTTAAACTCCTACGGAAATAAAAGAAAAAAACAAAATAATACAAAAAAGTAATATAAACATTTATAAAAGATACAAAAATGTAATAAAAAAGTAATAAAAAGGCGAAAAATAGTATCCGTAAATAGTTAGAAATTTTGGAAAAAACTACTTATTGAAAGCAAAAAAAAACTCATTTATACTTTATTATATATAAGTATAACAATTATTCAGGAGGAACAAATGATGGTAAAACAAATATTAAACAAACTTTTAGTAATTTTAATTACTTTGGCATTAACATCTGGAAATTTGCTTTTTATTGGAACCGAAGCATATGCAGCATTTGAAGATTTAGAAAACCAAAAAAAAGAATCAAGCGATAAAAATGTAAGCTTTGATTCATATTTCTATGTAAACGAAAATCAAATGCATAGTGCAACTCTAGATACAAAGCAAGAAGCATATATAAATTTTGAAATAAATATTCAAAATGGTTTCTTAAAGGAAAGTGCAATAGAACTAAACAATTCTAATTTTGAAATAGAATCTATAGAGTCACAAAGTGTAGAAGGAATTGTTAAAAATTCAGATTCTAAAAAAATAGAATTAAACCAAATAAACAATAACAAAAAAATAATAATATCAGCAAAAATAAAAGAAAACCATCCAGAATATGTAGAAAGTAATTATTGCTCAAAAGAGTCAACAATAACATTTGCGGGAAATTATACAAATATTAAAGGAGAAGTTAAAAACATAAACTCACAAATAAATGTTGGAATTAATTGGGTATCTAATAATGTAATTTCAAATATAGACGAAAATGTTCAAAAATATATAAAATACGAAAACAAATCTATAATAGAAACAAAAGTAACATCTACATTAAATGAAAATGTTTTACCAATAAAAAATACAAATATAAATATACAAGCTCCAAAAATAAACAATAATCTACCAGAAGAAGTTAGAATACATGCAAATTCAACAGTAGCAACAAATGGTATGTTAAATGGAGATAGTTTTAGTGCAGAAAATTGGAACTACAATAAAGAAACAGGAGAAATAACAATAAACGTAGAAAATGCACCAACTCAAGAAGAAAAAATATCATGGAAGCAGGGAACAGACGAATTTATAGTAACTTACATATATAATACAGAAGAAATAGTTCCAGCTATAGAATTAAATGCAAAAAATACAATAAATACATACACAGAAAATTCAGTAGAAGGAAATGTAAATAAAACACAAGAAATAACAGTTAACGGGAATTTTGTAGAATATGAAATAGCAGCTACAGAAAAAATAAGTAAAGGTTATATGTATGCAAATTCAAATTATGAAACACAATATGATGAAACATTAACAGCAAATGTAATATACAAAGATGCAATAGAAGGAATAATCTTTTTTAAAGATACAGAAGCATACAATTTAGAAGACGGAAAAAAAGTACAAGCAAATACAATTTATAAAACTACAAAAGTAAACAAAGCAAACTTTAATAAAATATTGGGAGAAAATGGACAATTAAAAATTTACAATGGAGAAAACTTAATAGCTACAATAGATAATAATACACAAGTAGATGAATACGGAAACCTAGTATATAACTATCAAGCAAATTATAACAACATAAAAATAGAAACAACAACACCAGTATCAGAAGGAAAATTAATTATAGAAAACAATAAAGCATTATCAGCTAAAAGTACATACAATTATAATACACAAAAACAAATAAGAAACATAGAAGCAACATTAATAGGAATAAACAAAAATCAAGAACAACAAACAAAAAGTGCAATAACAACATTTGAAGAAACAGCTACAAAAGCACAAGTACAAATAAGTAAAAAAGATTTATCAACTGTAGTAACAAATGAAAATGTAGAATTAAGAGCAGTGTTAGAATCAGACGATATAACAGACGATTTATATAAAAATCCAACAGTAAGAATAGAACTACCAGAAGAAATAGAAAATGTAAATGTAAAATCTGTAAATATGCTATTTAACAATGAGTTACAAATAGCAAATACTACAGTAGAAGCAGGAAGAATAATTAATATAGCATTAACAGGAGAACAAACACAATTTATTACAGATAACAACAAAGGAATAACAATAATAGTAAATACAGACATTACACTAAAAAAGGCAGCAACTTCAAAAGAAACACAAATAACAATGAATTATACAAACGAAAAAGCAATAAACTTAGAAAATGCAGGTGTTACAACAACACCATTAAATATAGTAGCACCAGTAGGAGTAATAGCAATAAATAGTGTTACAAATACATCAACAGGAGAAACAGCAACATCAATAGGAAGCAATAAAGAAGAAATTGAATTAAAAAGAAATGCAGAAAAAACAACAGCAACATATAATCAAACAATAATAAATAATGAAAGCGAACCTGTAACAGGAATGAAAATTCTAGGAAGAATTGGAACAGAAGGAGACAATTTAGGTTCAACAATATCTGCAAAATTAGCAAGTGCAGTTGGAACTACAGAAAACATAGACTATACTGTATACTACAGCGAAAAAGCAGATGCAACAGATAATTTACAAGACAGTACAAATGGATGGACAACAGAAATAAAACAAAATGCAAAATCATATTTAATAGTTATAAATAAAGAAATGGCACAAGGTGAAGAAGTAAACTTTAGCTATAATATGGAATTACCAGAAAACCTAGAATATGGTGAAAATTTAGCTTCAACATATAGTGTTGAATACAATACACAAACAGAAGCATTAAACAAAACAGCAACACCAGTAGTATTATCAACAGGAGATGGACCAATAATAGAAGCAACATTAGAAGATAACACAGCAGATGGTGTAGCATATGTAGAACAAAATGTAAAATATATAGTAACAATAAAAAATAAAGGAACAGCAGAAGCAGAGGAAATAAATGTAAATATTCCTGTACCAGATGGATTTGTATATTCAGTTATAGATACAAGTACAAATGTTGGAGAATCTTTTATACAAGATGAAACAGTGAAGAATATAGAAATAAATGTTGGAAAACTTTCTGCAAATGAAGAAGTTCAAAAAGAAGTATATTTGTATGTTAAAGAGGCAGGAAAAAATGAAAATATTATTGCAAGTGTAAAAGGAACAAACTTTGAAGAAAAAACAACAAATAGTAAAAGCATAAGTACTAAAGAAAGAAATATAGCTATAATAAGACTTACTAACAATTATCAATATGTATTTGTAGGAGAGACAAAATCATATGGTATATATTTATGTGATGGAAATGGTTTAAAAAATGTAAAAGTTGAAATGCAAGTTCCAGAAGGTATGGAATTTGTAGATGCAACTGCATATGATTATGATAATGATGAACAAGCGATAGATACAGCAAAGGTTTTATATAATAATAATACAAGAAAATTAACAATAGATTTAGGTGAAATAGAATTACAAGAAATAACATTTGGAATAAGATTAAAGGCAACAGAAAAATTTAAAAATAAAAAACTATTTGCAAATATTATATGTGATAAAGGAGAACAACAAACAAATGCAATAAGGGTAAATGCAAAAGAAAAAACATATACAGTTGATGTAACTTCAAATGTTAGTGATGGAGAATATATAAAAAACGGAGAAGAAGTAGAATACAAAATAGAAATAAAAAACACAAGTGAAGTAGATTTATATGGAATTTCAACTAGAGTGAAATTTGATAGCAGTTTTGATATTCCAACAGTAGAAGTGGATGGAAAAACTTTAAGTAATAATAACGAAGAATACGACTATATTGGTATAGAGAATGCTATAGACTATTATACTACAATTAAAGCTAATGAAACATGTACAATAATTGTTAAAAGTGATGTATATGTAGAAACAAGTATACCTAAAGATATAGATATAGAAAATACAATTCAGATAGATGAATTAAATTATAATAAAACATATAAATATGTATTAGAAAAGTTTACTATGGAAGATGATGACGATAATAACAATGATAATCCTCTTCCAACACCAGATAATTCAGATACATACAAAATATCTGGAACAGCATGGGTAGACCAAAATAAAGATGGAACAATGGAGGAAAACGAAACAAAATTATCTGGAATTGCAGTAAAAGCAATGGATAATAATGGGACTCAAAAAGCTACTACAACAACATTAGAAGACGGAACATATACACTACAAAATTTAGTAGCAGGAAATTATACAGTAATATTTGAATATGATACAACAAAATATATGCCAACAACATACCAAAAAGAAGGAATAGAAGAAAGTTTAAATTCAAATGTGGTAAAAGGAACATATGAAGGAAAAACAGTAGCAACAACAAATACAATAGAAATTATGAATAAAAGTATTGCAAACATAAACATAGGTTTAATGGAAGGAAGCAATTTCGATTTAAGTTTAAATAAAAAAGTAAAACAAATATCAATGGCAAACACAAAGAAAACACAAACTAAAAAATACGATACACAACTTGCAAAAATAGATTTAGATTATAAATATATAAACAATACAAAAGTTGCTATAGAATATGAAATAACAATAACAAACGAAGGAGATATACCAGGTTCTGCAACAAAAATAGTAGATTATTTACCAGAAGGATTCGATTTTTCTACAGAATTGAACAAAGATTGGTATACATCTACAAACAAAAATATAGAAACAAAAGCTTTAGCAAATACAATAATAAACCCAGGAGAAAGCAAAACAGTAACTTTAGTATTAACAAAAAATATGAATGAAAACGGAAATGGTATATATTCCAATACAGCAGAAATAGCAGAAGATTACAATGAATATGGACAAGCAGATACAGATTCAACACCAGGAAACAACAAAGAAGGAGAAGATGACCAATCTTCAGCAAATGTAATACTAGGATTAAAAACAGGTGGACCAGTAACATATATTACATTAACAATATCTATAATGGTTATAATTTGTGTAGCTGCATACGAAATAAATAAAAGAGTTTTAAAATTTTAGAAGAAAGGAGGTATAAAAATGAAAAGAAAGTTAAAGAAAATAATATGTTTTTTTATAATTGCAGTTTCTTGTGTAATAATTGGAAATGTAAATAGCTATGCTGAATTTTTTTCGGATAAAGTTACATACATTGAAAGAAACGATAAGGAAAGATATGCACCTTTTACATCAGCCTTTGATGGGAATCTTACATTTTGTAGAGAACATGGTAAACACATAACAGGAGTTGGTAATATTAGATATGAAATGTTAGATGAAGTAAAACCATTAAAACAGGGAACAGCATATCTTATGGAAGAAATTAAGAAAGTAAATATAACCCGGACAAGATGGTGAAAAAATAAAATCTGAATTACTACAACAAGCTGCTGTGTGGTATTTAAATAGAGATAATATGGTTCAATATGGTTATCCTAAAAAAGAAGAAGATGATAATAATCAATATGCAGTAAAAATGTTTAATATATTATCAGGATTAAATGAATTATACGGAGAAGAAATACATGATGATAAAGTGGCAGAAAAGGAAATTAATGCTAATATTGGTAGTATAATTAAAAAGGTAATTAATAAAAAAGATATTAAGTTTAGTGAGGAAATTACAAAAGATGATTTAAGTGTGGATTTAAGTAAAATGACTTCAAAAGAAGTATCTATGAAGTATAACAATGTAAGTACAAAATTTATAAAACTCAATGATATATATCCTAAAATAAATGATGCAAGCAAATTGGGGAGTGATGGAAATTTATATATAAGAATTATTGGAGTTGATGAAAATGGTAATGATGAAATTTTAACTCAATATAGAAATTCTAGTGGAAATGAAGTTGTTAAAGTTGATAATGAAAATGAACAATTAAGAAAAGTCGAAGCAAATAAAGCTACAGATATTTTTATAAAATCTAGTGAATATAAAAAATATACAAAAGTATATGTTCGACTTATAGCTAAAACATATACATATTCAGGTAAATATGCTAAATACGATTATATAAAAGGGAGCAACAGTGATGTCGAAAATAAATTTAATAAAGGTAAAACTGTGCAAGACTTAATACGATTTGAAACACAAAAAGAAACAAATACAATTTCTAAAACGGTAGGATTAGATAATTCTCGTGTAGTGCCAATTAAATTTTTGTATAAAATGAATAGAATATACGAGGGAGATGAGTTTAAATTTTCTGAACCAACAATTACTGTTAATAATGTAGCAGTAAATGCAAGTAATAGATATTCAATAAATATGAATGCTGGAAATCCAACTGTAATAAATGGAGATAAATTAACTTATTGCATTAGATATTATTCTATAGGAAATGATAAAATAACTATAGATTCAGATGATGTTTATATTGATAAATATGGTACAGGGTTGGTACCTATACTATCTGGAGCTAATGCTCCAAAGGATAAATCTGGCAAGTTAGTAGAGTTCGAATTTGGTACGAATAATTTGAAGATAAAACCAAATAAAACAACTTTAAATGGCTATAATGGTAAAACGGTAGCATATTATGACATATATGTAACATTTGAAGCAAAATTTAATGAATCAAAAGTTTTTGTATTAAAAAATAATAATACTTATGTTCCAACAGGATATAATATTAAAGGGCATGTATTTATAGATGCTCCAGAGACTAAAAATGGTAAAAAAACTACTCCAAGAAATAATGTAATGGATCATACAGAAAAATTAGTAGAAGGAATTAGAGTAGAATTATATAAATCAGATGGAACATTTGTGAATTCTACATATACTAATGCATCTGGGGAATATACATTTAAAGGATTGAGATCAAAAGATATATCCATAGATAAAGTAACAGGTGGTATAGAAGGAGATATTAATAAAACACTAAGTTATTATGTTAGATTTATTTATAATGGACAAGAATATGAAAATGTAAAATATGGAGTAGGTGGAAACGAAAATTCATCATATGCAAAAGAAAAATGGACGGATAGAAAGAATTTTAATAGTAAATTTACAGAAATATATGGAAAAAATTATGAAAAGTATAATAATGAAAACAGTGAAAGATATAGTTTAAAGAATACTTCGGAAGAAGAATCACCACAAAAACAACCACAAGTAACAGGAGCAACAAATAAATTAAATGTAAGTCAAGCAGAATTTGGAATATATGCATACTCAGAAAATATAGATTCAAGTACAGCATATAAAAATTACTTAAATTTAGGAATATTTAAAAGACACTTTGACTTAAGTCTTGAAAATAAATTAGAATCTATGGAAATATCTATAAATGGTGTAACACAAAAAATTGATTCAATAAATGGAGGAATAATAGATGGTACAATTTTAAAGGATGATTTATATATTAAAGAATCAGATTATAATTATGAGGATGAGGATGATAGAAATAAAGAGCTTGCTGTGTATTTAAATTATAAACTTACAATTAATAATGAATCATTAGAAAACTTCACAGGAATAATAAAAAGTATTAATTTCTGGTATGATAGTAGACTTGAACTTGAAGATCAATATAACTCAGATAGAAACATACATAAATTTAGTGAAGAAGTTGGTGACGAAAATTCAAAATTCAAGAAATGTGAAATACAACTTAAGAATTCAAATGTTATACCTAAAGAAAACAAAACAGTAGATATAAGATTAAAACTTTCAAGAGAAACAATTAAAAATTGTATAGAAAATCCAGATGATGTATTAAAAACGTTTGAAACAGTTGCAGAAATATCATGTTATGGTAGTGAATATTATGGAGATTTTGGAAATGGCCAGTCAGGAAATGCTGGAAAAATAGATGATGATTCAAATTCAGGAAATTTAGATATTCAAAAATATGTATCAGAAATAAGAAAAAGTACAGATCCAAATACAGTATTAAAATTCTTCAACGAAGATGATGCAATGAGATCATTAGGAATAAGACTACAAGTTGATGATACAGTAAGAACATTATCTGGAAAAGTATTTGAAGATAAAACAACAAATAATGAAAATAAGAGATTGGGCGATGGAAGATATACAGAAAATGAAGATAGAAAAATATCAAGAGTAAAAGTTGAATTATTAGAAATAAAAGAGCCTAATTCAAATGGAGATACTACAAGTAAAGTTCTTCTATTTAATGGTGATGAATTTGAAACACAAGATTCAGCAACAACAGATGATAAAGGTGAATATTCAATAGAAGGTTATATACCAAGTGCAAATTACGTAATTAGGTTTACCTATGGAGATGGAAGTACAGGAATATATAATGCACAAGACTATAAGTCAACAATAGATGCAACAGGAGAAAATTATGAATCTATTAATACAACAGAACAATTGCCAAATGGAGAAGAGCATTATTGGTATACACATCAAAATATAGAAAATAAGTCTGTAGCAAAAGACGATGATACAATAATGCAAGAGAGTAATCTAGAGAATATGAATGCAATACAATTAGAAAGTTATGAAAAAATATCACCAGGAGATCCAAGATTTTATAATACTGCAACAACAGCTAAGTTCTGTGCACCAATAAATTGGGCAGGTAATAACATATCAAATAGTAAAGATGAAAAGTATAAATATGGAATTCAAAATATGAACCTAGGTTTAGCAGAAAGACCACGTTCAGAATTAAAAATAAATAAAACTGTAGACCATATTACATTAACAACATCTGATGGAAGAACATTAATAGATGGAAAGCAAAGATCAATAAATAGTACATCTTGGACAGAGAGATATGTACAAGCAATAGTAGATGAGAACCTAATATATGGATCAACTTTAAAAATAACATATAAATATGAAGTAGAAAATACAGGTGAATTAGATTATATTTCTTCTGGCTATGCATATAAGTTAGATGGAACATTAATAACAGATAATAATTCAAGAAAATACTATGATTATGGAGAAGTAGGAGAAGGACAAAAAATAGTAACAACTAAAGCAGATAAAGTAATAGACTATGTAGATAATAAATTATTATATGATAGAAATATGCAATCAAATCCAGAAAATGCAGAAGATACAAACGAAAAAAACTGGAATGTAGCAACGGAAGAAGAAATAAATATGCTAGGAGATGATGCACAAAATGAAGCTAATAGCATAAATACAAAACTTATAACAACAAAACTTAATAAAGAATTAAATCCAGGAGACACAACAGTTTCAATATATTTAACAGTATCTAAAGTATTATCTTCAGAAGATGATAAAGATAAGAATGAGCTAGTATATAATAATTATGTAGAAATAATACAATCAACTAATACATCAGGAAGAAGAAGCTATAGTATAAAAGAAGACAAGTTATTATCAGATGTAACAGGAGAAAGAGGAGCTCCAATAAAAAGTGAAGAGGATTTAAATAAAAAAGAAGATTATATTTTATCAATACCAGGAGATTTAAATCCAAAAACACTAATAACTCTTGATTATGAGCCAGATTCAGATAAAGCACAAGAAGTGCAAATAGTACCACCATTTGGTAGTCAAAGAGTAATTTGGACAATAATAGCAACAATATCAGCAATAATATTAGCAGGAGGAATATATCTAATAAACAGAAAAGTGCTAAAAGCTAGAAACAAAAAATAACAAACAAAGATAGACGATCTTAAGGTCGTCTGTTTTTGTATTATAGGAAATTTCTATTTTGGATGTAGGGGTCGGCGGCCTAAGGCGACCCGTGTGGCGAAGCCACTTTTTTGTTCTTTTCGGGACAGGTTTAGACTTTTTCTTGAAA
>USJU01000003.1 GCA_900555085.1 uncultured Clostridium sp. | reverse complement strand
GAAATACCCAAATATGCAAATAATGGAGATTTTGCATTTCCCTGTTTTAGACTTGCAAAAGAGTTAAAAAAATCTCCAATAGCAATTGCAGAGGAAATAAAACAAAATATAAAATTAGATAATAATTTAATAGAAAAAATGGATGTAGTAGATGGGTATTTAAACTTTTATACAAATAAAGAAAATTTTGCTAAAGAAGTTTTAGAAGAAGTAAATGCAAAACAAGAGAACTATGGTTCATCCAAAATAGGTGAAAATAAGAATATAGTAATAGATTATTCATCTCCTAATATAGCAAAACCCTTTCATATAGGGCATTTACGTTCAACAGTTATAGGAGGAGCTTTATATAATATTTATAAATTTTTAGGATATAACACAATAGGAATAAATCACCTAGGAGACTGGGGAACACAATTTGGTAAATTAATAGAAGGCTATAAAAGATGGGGAAGCGAGTACAATATTGAAGAAAATCCTATAGATGAACTTACAAAAATATATGTAAGAATAAATGCACTATGCAAAGAAGATGAGAGTGTTTTAGAAGAATGCAGAAACAATTTTAAAAAGCTTGAAGATGGAGATAAATATTGCACAGAAATTTGGAATAAATTTAGAAAATTAAGTTTGGAAGAATTCCAAAGGGTATACGATTTATTAGGAAGTAAATTCGATTCATGGAATGGAGAAGCTTTTTATTCAGATAAAATGAACGAGGTTGTAGATATACTTGAGAAATCTGGAAAACTTGAAGAATCTGAAGGTGCAAGAATAATAAATTTAGAATATGCAAAAATAGATACACCATGTATTATTGGAAAAACAAATGGTTCAACAACATATGCAACCAGAGATTTAGCAGCAATAATGTATAGAGCAAGAACTTATAATTTTGATAAAGCCCTATATGTAACATCTTATGAACAAGTTTTACATTTTAAACAGGTATTTGAAGTCGCAAAATTATTAGGATTAGATGAAAAATACACAAAAGGCTTAGAACATGTACCATTTGGAATGGTTCAACTAAAAACAGGAAAAATGTCTACAAGAGAAGGGAATATAATAAAGCTAGAAGACCTTTTAAATGAATCTATTACAAGAGCACAAAAAATAATAGAAGAAAAAAATTCAGAATTAGAAGATAAAGAAGATGTAGCTAAAAAAGTTGGAATAGGAGCAATAATATTTAACGATTTAGCTAATAGCAGAATTAAAGACGAAATATTTGATTGGGATGCAATATTAAATTTCCAAGGAGAAACAGGACCATATATACAATATATGTATGTACGTACAAAGAGTGTATTAGAAAAAGCAGGATACATTCCAGAATATAACGAACCACTTGTAAAAAATCTTTTAGATAAAGACTCAATGAACGTAATAAACTTAATATATCAATTTGAAGATACACTAATACAAGTGACAGAAAAAAATGAACCTTCAATATTATCAAGATACTTAATAAATTTAGCAAAAGAATACAGTAGTTTTTATAATAATAACAAAATAATTACTGAGGATAAAAACGTTCAAGATGCAAGATTATACTTAACATATGCAGTAGGAAATATTTTAAAAACAGGAGCTAATCTTTTAGGAATACAAATGCCAAATAAAATGTAATTATATATTGAAATTAAAAAAACATAATTATATAATAATGAAGAATATTAAATGTATAATTATAGTAGAAAGAGGTAATTAAATTGAGAAAATATTTTGGAACAGATGGAATTAGAAGAATTGCTAATACCGACCTAACACCAGAACTTGTTTATAAAGTTGCAAAAGCAGGAGCTTATGTGCTTTCAAAGCACACAGACCATGCTCCAACTATATTAATAGGAAGAGATACTAGACTTTCAGGAACACTTATAGAAAGTGCGATGACAGCAGGTTTTCTAAGTTATGGGGCAAATGTAAAATTGCTTGGAGTTATACCAACACCCGCAGTTGCATACTTAACAAAAAAACTAAAAGCAGATGCAAGTGTTGTGATTTCTGCCTCACACAATACATTTGAGTTTAATGGAATTAAATTTTTTAGTAACAAAGGAATGAAAATTCCAGATAGCCTTGAAGAAGAAATAGAAGAAGTTATGGAATCTGGAAAATTAGAAGAACTTACTGCTAAAAACGAAAAAATTGGTGTTTCAGAAATTAGAGAAGATTTAATAGATGAATATGTTTATTTTTTTAGAAAAAACTTTGATGAAGATATAGAAAAGAATAATAGAGAAGACTTTAAAGTATTAATAGATACAGCAAATGGAGCAACATATAAAGTTGCAGAAAAAGTATTTACAAATTTAGGAATAAAGTATAAAATTATAAACAATGAGCCAGATGGAATAAATATAAATAAAAATTGTGGTTCAACACATCTTGAAATGCTTCAAGAAGAAGTAGTAAAAGGAGAATTTAATTTAGGAATTGCATACGATGGAGATGGAGACAGATGTTTAGCAGTTGATGAAAATGGAAATATTATAGATGGAGATAAAATACTAGCTGTAATATCAAATTATATGAAAAAAAATGGAACACTTAATAAAAACACACTTGTTGCAACTGTTATGAGCAATTTAGGATTAAATAAATATGCAAAAAAAAATAATATTAAATTCATTCAAACAAATGTTGGAGATAGATATGTTCTTGAACAAATGTTAAAAGATGGGTATAATATTGGAGGAGAACAATCTGGTCATGTTATTTTATTAGACTATAATCCTACAGGGGATGGAATATTAACCTCTTTAATGTTAATAAAAATTATATTAGAGGAGAATAAAACAGCTTCTGAGGTTTGTAATATAGTAAAAATATTTCCACAAGTCTTAGTAAATGCAAAAGTTGATTCAAATAAAAAAGATATGTATAAAAATGACAACGAAATAAAGCAAAAAATAGAATCAATAGAAAAAGAATTTAGTGGAAATGGAAGGACGTTGATAAGACCTTCTGGAACAGAACCTTTAATTAGGGTAATGATAGAAGGAGAAGACATAAATGAAATAACAAAAAGAGCAAAAGAACTTGCTAAACTTATTGAAGAAAAATTAAATTAAAATACGAGGGGGAAAAAGAAAATGGTTATTTTAAACATTGCGGATTTTGTTTCTGCTTTTTTGCTTACAATTTTTACAGGATTAATGGTGTATTTAGGAAGAGAAACTAAGAAAAGTGCAATTCCAGCTATAATGCTTATTGCATATTTAGTTTTACTAATTGTTTATGCAGTACAACTTACTATTAACAAAGGCCAAGATCCAGAAATTACAAAAACATTAAGCAATTGCTTAGCAGTTGACTTTGTATTTATATTTATATCATTATTTGGATATTTATGGGTTGACGATATAGAAGCAAAGAAAAAGAATAAAAAGAGTATAAGCAATGATTTAGATTGGTTATGGAAAAAAGTATAGAAAATGAGGAAAAACATGAACAAATTTATGAAATTGGCAAAAGAAGAGGCTTTTAATGGATACACATCAAATGAGGGGGGACCATTTGGAGCAGTTATAACAGATAAAAATGGAAACATAATAGTTCAAGGGCATAATATGGTTTTGAAGAATAACGATCCAACAGCTCATGCCGAAGTAACAGCAATAAGAAAAGCTTGTGAAAAATTAGGAACATACGATTTATCAAATTATATTTTATATACGTCATGCGAACCTTGTCCAATGTGTTTATCTGCGATAATTTGGGCGAATATAAAAGAAGTTTATTATGCGTGTACAAAGACAGATGCAGGAGAAATAGGCTTTAGAGATGATATCATTTATGATTACCTTGAGGGAAAAAATAAAGAATTGATAAATTTAAAGCAAATAAATAGAACAGAATGTATTGAATTATTTGAAGATTATAAAAAACAAAACAAAGTAATATATTAAGTAAAAAAACAAGTTACAATAAAGTAACTTGTTTTTGTTTTGAATGCTTACTTTGTGGTTAATTTGCATTGATATTTAATAAAATACAAATACTTCTTAACAAAAGATTGAAATCTTTATATATGCTTGTAGTATATAAAGCATCATAATAAAGATAAGTTTTATCTGTTTCTAAGTTTTTGTGAAGTTCAGGACTTCTATAATAAATTATTATTGTAGATTTTTTTGATAAAATTGCATCGGTACATGCTTTTTTCTCCATTAAATCTATTTTAGCTAATAATTTATCATTTATGTCCTTGGCTTCATTTTCCATAACAAGAATAATGTTCATATCCCTTTCTTGCAAAAATTGCTTAAGTTCATCTAATTTCTCTGGTAGTACTATATTACTCGTAATAATAAACTGCCAAATTTGCATAGTTACCATCCTTTCCAGAAGCATTCAAAACATATAGCATAATGATTCAGATATTTATAGTGAAAAATATCTTACTAATGATACTTGGTAAATAATATCATTGTATGTTTTATTAGTCAAGAATATGAAAATTATTTTTTCTCACACTTTTGACAGCCTTCTAAACATTTGCATTTATTATCTTCACTTGGAAAGCATGTCGGTTCTTTAAAACTTAAATACCAACTCATACCATTTTTATTTTCTTTAATACTTTCTATTCGTTCTTCTAATGCACAATATGTTTTAGGTCCAGGTACAATAACTGGCTGATTAGGGCACCAATTTGCAGGTGTAGAGCCTTTTGAACAATCCGCAGTTTGTAGTGCTTCAACTAATCTTAAAATTTCAGGAATACATCTACCAACATTTAATGGGTATACAAGAATTGCTCTAACTATTTGTTTATCATCTATTATAAAAACATTTCTTACAGTTTCTGTTGTACTTACATCATTTGCAATCATTCCATATTTTCTAGATATTTCGCCACTTCTATCAGCAATAATAGGGAAAGGAATTTTTACTCCTGTTCTACAATAAATATCATAAATCCAAGCAAGATGTGAAGGTGTACTATCAATACTCAAGCCTAGTAAACAAGTATTAAGATTTTGAAAGTAGTCAAAAGCTTTAGAAAAAGCAATCATTTCAGTTGTACATACAGGAGTAAAATCGCCTGGATGAGAGAATAAAACAAGCCATTTTCCTTTATAATCATTTAAACAAATTTTGCCAAAAGAGGTGTCAGCCTCAAAGTCAGGAGCAACCATACCAATTTTTACATTACCATTCATCATAATTTCGTAATCCATAAATAACCTCCGTTATAATTTTTGTATATAATATTAAGAAAATAAAAAAATGTTACATTAAAATATTAATAATATTTTGCCAAAAAATGTTGATTTTTTAAAGTTTAGTGTGATATAATAATCAATGTTGTTAAATATAAGGAGGAATTATAATGAACAAATTAAGAAGAACAAATATTGTTGGAACAATAGGACCAGCTAGTGAAAGCGAAGAAATGCTTACAAAACTTATTAGTGCAGGATTAAATGTTACTAGAATTAACTTTTCTCATGGTGGATATGAAGAAAACGGAGTTAAAATTGAAACTATAAAAAAAGTTAGAAAAGCTTTAAATAGACCAGTAGCATTATTATTAGATACAAAAGGACCTGAAATTAGAACTGGTATGCTAGTATCAGGAAAAAATGATAAATTAACAATTGAAGAAGGTCAAACATTTACTTTTGTTAATGATGATATAACAGGAGATAACACAAAAGTTTCTGTTAGCTACAAAAATTTATATAAAGATGTAAAAGTTGGATCAACATTATTAGTTGATGATGGTGCAATTGAATTTGAAATATTAGAAATAAAAGGTAAAGATATAGTATGTAAAGCCTTAAATACAGGAAGATTAGGAAGCAGAAAAACAATGAACGTTCCTGGAGTTAAATTAGAACTACCAGCTTTAACTCAAAAAGATATTGATGATATTACAGAAGGAATTAAAAGAGGATTTGATTACATTGCAGCATCATTCGTTAGAAAAGCAGCTGATGTTATAGCTATAAGAAAATTATTAAATGAAAATGGTGGAGAAAACGTAAAAATAATCTCTAAAATAGAAAATCAAGAAGGTATAGATAATTTCGAAGAAATATTAGAATTATCAGATGGTATTATGGTAGCTCGTGGAGATATGGGTGTTGAAATACCAATGGAAGAAGTTCCAGTTGTTCAAAAATATTTCATTAAAAGATGTGCTGAAGTTGGAAAACCAGTTATAACAGCTACACAAATGTTAGAATCTATGACTTCTAATCCAAGACCAACAAGAGCCGAAGTTAGTGACGTTGCAAATGCTGTATATGATAGAACAGGTTCAATAATGTTATCTGGAGAATGTGCTATGGGTAAATATCCAGTAGAATGTGTTGAAGCAATGGATAGAATAGCTACAAGAATTGAAAATGATATTAATTACTGGAAGAGATTTGAAAAGAAAAATTATAAAATAAAATCTGATGACTTTGAAGGAAATATTGCATATTCAACATGTATGAATGCTAAAAATGTTGAAGCGAAAGCAATTGTTGCATTCACAGGAACAGGAAATAGTGTAAGAAGAATATCTGGAATTGGTCCACAATGCCCAGTATTTGCAATTACAACAAACGAAAAAGTATACAACCAATTATCAGTTGTATGGAATGTTTTCCCAGTTCTAGTTGAAGAACAAGAAACAATTGAAAAATGCATTGAAAAAGGAATAGAAGCTTTAAAAGCTGATAAAATGTTAGAAGATGAAGACATAGTTGTAGTATCAGGAGGAAGCAAAATATTACCAGATTCTGATGCTAAGAGCAAAGTTGTTGGAGGAATATTAAAAGTTTAGTTTATATATTAAACCTAAATATACTTAAGAAATTATTAAAACACCTAAAATATTAAATACTTAATGTTTTAGGTGTTTATTTCATATAAGGCTAGTTAGTTTATATAAAATATGTAATGAACTATAAGTTTATTATACGAGGAGGAAAAATGGAAACATTTAAAAAAATAATGTTATGGGTAGCAATTATTGTTATAGTATTTTTTGTTACAAATTTCTGTAATTTCTATATAATAGCTTCAACCTATAAGGACATAGATTGCAAAATTACTAATTCAAATAATTTAGAAATAGCAAAAAAAGAATGCAAAGCTACATATGTAAATGGATACTGCAAATTAAGTGTAAAAAACACATCTGAAACAGATATTTCTAATAAATATATAATTTTAGAAGGATATTCAGAATATAATAACAATCTAACAAATAAATATATAAAAATAGATAATATTAAAGCTGGAGAAGAAAAAGAAATTCAGTTTAATTATAAAGCACAAGAGGTAAAAAATGTTTCTGTATATGTTACAGAAAATGAGCCAGAAAAAGAAAAATTTGATTTAAATGAAGAGGTAGATGGACCATCAATTTTAATAGGAGCAATACTACTTTTATATTTTTTCGGATAAATTTGAATTTATTTTAAAATTAGGTTGATATTTTTACGTGTATGTAATATAATTGTAACACATTTGTAATAAACGGAAAGGGAGATTATAATGTTTGGTTTTGGACAAGATATAGGAATTGATCTTGGAACTGCTACAGTAATAGCATATGTTAAAGGAAAAGGAATAGTTTTAAGAGAACCTTCAGTTGTAGCTGTAGACAAAAATTCAGGAGAAGTTCTTGCAGTAGGAAAAGAAGCAAGAAGAATGTTAGGGAGAACTCCAGGAAGTATTGTTGCCACAAGACCTTTAAGAGATGGTGTTATTTCAGACTATACAGTAACAGAAAAAATGCTAAAATACTTTATTAATAAAGTATGTGGTAAATTTATATTTTCGCCTAGAATGATGATATGTATTCCATCACAAGTAACAGAAGTTGAAAAAAGAGCTGTTATAGATGCTGCATCTCAAGCAGGAGCTAGAAAAGTTTATTTAATAGAAGAACCAATAGCAGCAGCAATTGGAGCAGGAATAGATATTTCTAAACCATGTGGTAATATGATAGTAGATATAGGTGGAGGTACAACAGATATAGCTGTAATATCACTAGGAGGTTCTGTTGTAAGCACTTCTTTAAAAGTTGCAGGAGATAAATTCGACGAATACATAGTAAAATATGTAAAAAGAAAATATAATGTAATTATAGGGGAGAGAACAGCCGAAGATTTAAAAGTAAATATAGGTTGTGTGTACCCTAAAATACAAGACATGGAAATGGACATAAGAGGTAGAGATTTAGGAACAGGTCTACCAAAAACAGTTACATTATATTCAAGTGAAATGCTAGAAGCTATGATAGAACCAGCAATGATGATTGTTGATGCTGTACATTCTGTTTTAGAAAAAACACCACCAGAACTAGCTGCAGATATTAGTGACAAGGGAATATACATGACAGGTGGAGGATGTTTAGTAGACGGTTTAGATAAACTTTTGCAAGAGAAAACCGGAATAAACGTAATGATAGCAGAAGACACAGTATCATGTGTTGCGCTAGGTACAGGAAAAGCTTTGGACAATTTAGATGCATTAGATGGAAAAGCAAAAAGAAGGTAAAATATATTTTGTATAGCCCTAAAATATATTTAACGAAAAAAAGCCTTTTAACATATTATGTGTTAGAAGGTGATTTTTTTATGTTTGAAAGCTTACTTGGATTTATAATTATGATACTTGCAATATATGGTGGAATATGCTTAGTTAAAGAAATTATTAGAATAAGTACATATAATATAAATAAAAAAAATGGGATATATTTTATAATAGCTGCAAAAAATCAAGAAAATAATATTGAAGAATTTATAAGAACAACATTATTTAGAATAGTTTATGGTAAAGAAGAGAGCATAAATAATATAACACTAGTAGATTTAAAATCTAAAGATAATACAAAAAATATTATGGAAGAAATAGCAAGAGAAAATGAAAATGTAAAAGTGTTTAGTATAAATGAATATAAAAAAATAATTGAAGATATGTAAAAAGAGGAGATAAATTTAATCTCCTCTTTAAAATTAGAAATATTTTTTTCTTGTAGCAACATAAATAACAGCTGTATCGGTATTTTGGTCAACAAACTCAAAAATATTAACATATGCTTTCTTGTTTCTTTTTTCTGTATAAAAACAACTAGAGTTTTTATAATTTAAGCATGTTTTTAAGTTTGATGATTTTAGGATTTTATCTAAATCCTTTAATGACACTAACACAATATCATAATGCTTTACGTATAATTCCGTTGTTCCATTTCTAATTCCTCCTTATGCAATAATATACAATAATTATAACAAAGTTGAAAGTTAAAGCCAAACTTATGTAAAGTGCACTTAAAATATAAGCTAAAATAAAAGAGCAGATTCATAGTATCTACTCCATTACTTGGTGCGGATGAAGGGACTCGAACCCCCACGTCGTTGACACTGGTTCCTAAGACCAGCGCGTCTACCAGTTCCGCCACATCCGCATTTGTTATTAACATTAATTATAATAGCACAATGATTACTATGATGTCAAGTGAACTTTCAAAAAAATTGTATTTTTTATATCAATTTTTTAATATATATGTTAAAATAATTTGGAAGTAAGGAGAAAATTTTATGGTTGAGAAAAATAAAGAATATATTGTAGATATAATAGATAATGGATTTGAGGGAGAAGGCATTGCAAAAATAGATGGCTTTACTATTTTTATTCCTAATGCGATAAAGGGTGAAAAGGTTAAAATCTTAATTGTAAAAGTCTTAAAATCACATGCTTTTGGTAAAATTTTAGACATAATCGATAAATCGGATAAAAGAGTCGAATGTGATTGTGAAACATATAAAAGATGTGGCGGTTGCAATATGAGACATATAGAGTATGAAGAAACTTTAATAATGAAGAGGAACTCTGTACAAGCTTTGGTAAATAAAACATTAAAAAATAAAGTTCAAGTAAAAAATACAATAGGAATGGAAAATCCGCTTCACTATAGAAATAAGGCACAATATCCAATAGGAATGAATAAGGAAAATAAACCTGTAATTGGTGTATTTGCGAGAAGAAGTCACGAAATTATACCTATAAATAATTGCTTAATACAAAAGCCTATTTCAGAACAAATTGCTAAATTTATTTTAGAATATATTACAAAAAATAATATATCTGTATACGATGAAAAAAGCGGAAAAGGTATATTTAGGCATTTAGTTATAAAAGTAGGAGTAAAAACAAATGAAGTAATGTGTATACTTGTTATTAATGCTCATTCATTTAAAAATGAAAATAAATTAGTAGAAGAACTTGTTAAAAATTTCCCCAATATTAAAACAATAGTAAAAAATATAAACACAAAAAATACAAATGTAATTATGGGAAAAGAGAATATTGTACTGTATGGAGATGGCTATATAAAAGATATATTAGGAGATTACACCTTTAAAATTTCACCGCAATCATTTTATCAAGTAAATCCGCTTCAAGCAGAAAAACTATATAATTTAGGAGTAGAAGCAGCAAAAATAACCAAAAATGACATTGTATTTGATTTATATTGTGGTATTGGTACAATTTCATTATTTATGGCAAAATATGCAAAAAAAGTATATGGAGTTGAAATAGTAGAACAAGCAATAAAAGATGCAAAAGAAAATGCAAAAACTAATAATATAGAAAATACAGAATTTATAGCAGGAGACACAGAAATAGTATTAGATGATTTAATAAATAACAAAAAAATAATACCAGATGTTGTTATGGTAGACCCACCACGAAAAGGGTTAGATAATAGAACTATAGAAAATATAAACAAAATAAAACCAAATAGAGTTATATATATAAGTTGTAATCCAGCAACACTAATAAGAGATTTAGCAAAATTTGAAGAAAACTATGAAATAAAATCGATACAGCCTGTAGATATGTTTCCATTTACAAGTAATGTGGAGTGTGTGGCAGTGCTACAACTAAAATGAGATATGTAATAATTGAAACGGAATAGTTGTAAGAGAAAATGGCAAAATAGCTATATTTAATAAAAGTAAAAAGAATGAATATAAATTACCTGGTGGAGGACTAGAAGGAAACGAAAGTCCTGAGGATGATTTTAAAAGAGAAGTACTAGAAGAAACTGGTTGCAAAGCAGAAATTGTAGAGTGTTTAGGAGTAAATTTATGAAAGAAATAATAATAGCTTCAGGAAATAAAGGCAAAATAAGAGAAACTCAAGATATTTTAAATGAATATAAAATTATATCAATGAATGAATTAGGAATTAATATAGATGTTGAAGAAGACAAAAATACATTTGAAGAAAATGCAATAAAAAAAGCACAAATTATATCAAAAGAAATCGGTGGTGAAATGTGTATTGCAGATGATTCTGGTATTGAAATAGAATTTTTAGATGGATTCCCAGGAGTGCTTACTAAAAGATGGCATAGTGGTACAGATAGAGAAAGAAATTTAGCAATAATTGAGAAATTAAAAGGTGTTCCAAAGGAAAAAAGAAAAATAACTTTTACAACTGCAATTGCATTATCAAATGGCGAAACCACAATTTGCGAAAAAGGTATAATAGATGGTTTTGTTGCCGAAAATCCTACCCGGAGATAATGGATTTGGCTTTGATGAGATATTTGAATTATCAAACGGAAGAACTTTGGCAGAATTATCACAAGAAGAAAAAAATAAAATAAGTGCAAGAAGAATAGCGTTAGAAAAAATAAAAGATAAACTAGAACTTGAAAATATTAATAGTATTAAAGAGTAATTATTTAAGTAAAATTATAATAAAATCCAAAACAAAATAAAAAGCATAAAATATAGTATGACTATTAATTTACTAGTCATAGGAGAGGTGAAATTTTTTATGAAAAAAATTATAAGTATGTGTCTTATAATTTCAGTTTTCTTCAGTATTTTATGCTTTTTTTGTGTATCAAAAGCTGAAACCACACCAGTTTATGATGAAACTTATAACAATAATGCAGGAGCTTTTTATGCAAATGGTACACCAATTACAATTAATATAGATTCAAGTAATAATACTGTAGTTTATTGGGATGGAGGTAGTCAAGTTGTTCCAAGTACTGTTACAATCTTTGGTGGAGGAACAAATGGAACTTCATATGAAAGTTCAAATATCACAATGGAAAATGGTACAGTTTCTTTAATTTATGGTGGAGGAATTTCTTTAAATGAAAATGAACCATCTATCGTAAAAAATGCAAATGTAACTGTGAACAATGGAACTATATTAACCACTCTAATGGGTGGAGGACTTATTTATACAAATGTAGAAAATACAAATATTACAATTAATGGTGGAACTGTGGCAGCTGTTGTTGGAGGAGGAGCAGCAAGTGCTAAAATTTCTGGTGTTAGTTATTCAGCTGGAAAAGAGGGAGATTTAATAAATTCTAAAAACAGAACAACTAATACAAATGTAGTAATTAATAATGGAATAATAGATATGGTACCTTCAAATTATGGATTAGTTTTTGGAGGAGGTCAAGGACTTTCATATGTAGAAAATGCTAATTTAATAATAAATGGTGGAGATTTATCTAAAGCATATGTAACAGCAGGTGGTTCAAATGGTTATACAGAAAATGGAAAAATAAAAATAACAAATGGCTCAATAAATGTATTGCAAACTACAAATAGAGGTATAGTAAATACTGCTACTGTTAAAGTTACAGGAGGAAACATTATAAATGCATATGTAGGAGGAGAAACAGATCCATCAGTTACAGGTGTAATTAACAAAGCTGAATTTGATGTTCTAGGAGGAAAAGTAATAAACTTAAATACTGGAACATCTGGAGGAACACCGATAGAAGTAGAAAAAGATAAATTTAAAGTTGTGTATATAGAAAATGCAGTTGAAAATAATAACGTTGGACCAATGGCTGTAAGTATAACTTATATGACTAAAGTTTTTATGTGGATTTTAATAATAGTATTTATTGCACTTTTTATATTAATAATATATCTAATATTTAATTTTATCTAATATTTATTAGACTTGTAAGTCAGTATACAACACAAATTAAAAAAACTATGGTACAATTTGACCATAGTTTTTTTGTAAGGGGATCAAAAATATGAAATATAGTAATAATTTGTATAATGCACAGGAGTTTAATAACATAAAGGAAATAATTTATAACTCAGTTGAAAAATATTCAAGCAATATAGCTTTTGTAATAAAACATACAGAAAATAAAAAGATAGAATATGAAAACATTACATATAAACAATTATTAGAAGATATAAATAAATTAGGAACTGCAGTATATAGTTTAGGTTTTAAAGGAAAAAGAATTGCTGTTATAGGCAGAAATAGCTATGAATGGGCTATTGCTCATTTGTCTAATTTATTAGGTGGAAATGTTTCAGTTCCTTTAGATAAAGATTTGCAATATGATGAGCTTGAAAATTCTTTAATTAGAAGTAAAGCAGATATGATTTTCTTTGATAAAAAATATGAAGAAAAAATAAGTCAAATAAAAGAAAAAAATAACACAAATCTTAAAGAATATGTTTGCTTTGAAGAAGCGGAGGGCTTTAAAAATATTAGTGAATTATTAAAAATAGGTAATGAAGAAATAAATAGTGGAAAAACAGATTTTATAAATGCAAAAATAGATGAAAACAAAATGGCAATTTTGTTATTTACATCTGGAACAACATCAAAATCTAAAGCAGTAATGCTTTCTCAAAAAAACATCGCTTCAAATGTATATGCAATGCAATGTGTAGAAGCAATTTACAGTACAGATACAAATATTGCATTTTTACCATTTCATCATATATTTGGTTCTACATGTATGGTGGTAATGCTTGCATATGGAGTAAGAACAGTATTTCCAGATGGCTTAAGATATATAAAGAAAAACTTAAATGAATACGGAGTTTCTGTTTTTGTTGGTGTACCAGTTTTAGTAGAAGCAATATACAAAACAATTATGAAAGAAGTTCAAAAGCAAGGAAAAACAAAACTTGTAAATATTGCAACAAAAATAAGTAACTTTTTATTAAAATTACATATAGATATTAGAAGAATTCTATTTAAATCTATTATAAATGAGTTAGGTGGAAAACTAAGATTCGTAATCTCTGGAGGAGCTCCTGCAGATAGTAAAATAGCTAAAGGGTTTAACGACTTAGGTATAGAAGTAGTTCAAGGGTACGGCTTAACAGAAACATCTCCAGTTATAGCAGCAGAGAACAAGAAATGTATGAAAGCAGGAACTGTTGGAATACCAATGCTAAATGTAAAATTAGAAATAGAAAATCCAGATGAAAACGGAATAGGGGAAATACGTGTAAAAGGTCCAAATGTTATGCTTGGATATTATGAAAATGAAGAAGCTACAAAAGAAGTATTAAAAGATGGATGGTTCTATACAGGAGATTTAGGATATTTAGATAAAAATGGATGTTTAGCAATAACAGGAAGAAGTAAAAACCTAATAGTATTAAAAAACGGTAAAAAAGTATTTCCAGAAGAATTAGAAACATTAGTAAATAGGTTAGAATTAGTAGAAGAGTGTATGGTATATGGAATGCCAGATGAAAAAGATAAGAATGATGTAAAATTATCTATAAAAATTGTATACAATAAAGAAATTGTTAAAGAAAAATACAGTGATAAAACAGAAGAAGAACTATATAAAATTATTTGGAACGAAATAAAAGAAATAAATAAAACTTTGCCACGATACAAATATATAAAAGGAATGATTTTAACAGATGAAGAATTAATAAAAACAACAACTAAAAAAGTGAAAAGACAAGAAGAAATGAAGAAAATAATGGAATAATTTTGACTTTTTGATTTTTTAAGAGTATAATATATTTATCGGTTGGGGAACCGATTTCAAACTTTTCGTCTGCACCTTAGGTGCAAAACTCCCAGAGATATTATCTCTGGGAGCTTATTTTTTTATTATGGTAATTTCTGTTTTTTAAAATTGAAAAAATAATTATTTTATGATATAAGAATAACAAATGTATTAAGGAGATGAAATAATGTTTTTTGCAAAACCTGGAGAATATAAGCCATGTGGTTTGTTTAGTTTACAACACATAATTTTATTGGCTGTAACAATATTAATAATTATAGTTGCACTAAAATTAACAAAAACAAACAAAAAAGAAAATATAAGAAAAATTATAATGGGTATAACTATTTTTTGCTGGATTATGGAAATTATAAAAATTGTTTTTAATCTAAAAATAGGAAATGCTCATAATGTAAATACATATATTCCTTTATATTATTGCAGTATTTTATTATATGCAGGACTTTTAAGTTCTTTTGGAAAAGGAAAAGCCAAAAGAATGGGAGATGTTTTTTTATCAACAGGAGCTTTTGTTGGAGGAAGCATATTTTTATTTTTTCCAACAACATCACTTCCAACATATCCAATATTCCACTATATAAGTCTACAAAGTTTTTTATATCATGGCTGTATGGTGTATTTATCATTATTAGTTTTAAAAACAAAATATATAGAATTAGAGAAAAGAGATGCAATTTATTATTTTGTTTTAATATTAATAATAAGTATAGTAGCATTAATTATAAACAATATATTTGGTAGTAATTTAATGTTTATATCTCAAAACTTTCCAAATACTTTTGTTAATGTTATATATGTTGTTTGCGGCAAGTTGTTTACACCTGTTATGATATTAGGACAAGCAACATTACCATTTTGGATTGTTTATGAAATAACAAATTTAATAAAAAAGGAGAATGAGAATGCTATCAATTACTGAAGCAAAAAATAGATTGCCACAAGATTTTATAAATGAATTATATGAAAATTATTCACCCCTTATGGTAGATAAAATATTAATTGGTATGAATAATACAAGATACACGAGCTTAAGAGTAAATACAATAAAATATAATATTCAAGATTTAATGAAGTATTTCAAAGAGAAGAATATAAAATTTGAGAGAGTACCTTGGTATCAAGATGCATTAATAATAAAAAATGCAAACGAAAAGGCAATTCAAAAATTAGATATATACGAAAAAGGATATATATATTTACAAAGCCTATCAAGCATGGTGCCACCAATAGTTTTAAATCCTAAAGCAGGGGAAAGAATTCTAGATTTAACTGCGGCTCCAGGAAGTAAAACAACACAATTAGCTGGGCTCATGAATAATGAGGGATATGTATTAGCAAATGAATTAGATAAGATAAGATGTGAACGATTAAAACATAATGTTGAAGTTCAAGGGGCGACAATAGTAGAAGTAATAAATTCTAGAGGAGAAAAATTAGGAGAAATTCATAAAAATTCTTTTGATAAAGTTTTATTAGATACACCTTGTAGTGGAGAAGGTAGATTCTTAGCATATTCAAGCGCAACATATAGAGATTGGTCATTAAAAACAGTTAACCAATTAACTAAATTACAAAGGAAATTATTTGATAGTGCTTACAAGGCAGTAAAACCAGGAGGAACAATAGTATATTCAACTTGTACAATAAATAAAAATGAAAATGAATTTATATTAGATTGGATTTTAAATAATTATAAGGTGAAAATATTAGACATAAATTTAAACATTAAAGATAGTATACAGGGAAGTAATGAGGGACTAAACAAAGAAATAAATAAGTCAATAAAAATATTACCATCAAAAGATATGGAAGGATTTTTTGTTGCAAAATTAAAGAAAGAAATATAGCTTTTTTATTGAATAATATTTAATTTAATGTTATAACATACATGTTGATAAAATTTAAGAGAGGAGAAAATAATGGATTATTATTTTGTGAATTATGGCATATTTTTTATTACTTTAATTATAACTTTAGGAGCTCAATGGTATATTAATCATTGTTTCAAAAAAACATCTAAAATGAATAATGAAAGAAATATTACAGGTATGCAGGCTGCAAGAGAAATATTAAATGCAAATGGATTAGAAGATGTAAAAGTATTACAAGTTCCAGGTAGTTTAACAGATCATTATGACCCAAGAAATAAAACAGTAAATTTATCAGATAGTATATACGATAAAACAACAATATCAGCAATAAGTGTTGCTGCACATGAATGTGGTCATGCAATTCAAGATAAAACAGGATATACTTTTTTAAGAATTCGTAAAGCTATGGTGCCACTTGTAAATATAGCAAATTATGCAGGTTATGTTTCAATTTTAATTGGTGCAATATTTTCATTATTAGATTTAATATGGATAGGAATAGCATTAGAGGCAATAATTTTACTATTTCAACTTGTTACATTGCCAGTAGAGTTTGATGCCTCAAAAAGAGCATTAAATCAAGTAGAAGAATTAGGAATTTTAGATAATAATGAATTAAAATATGGTAAAAAAATGCTTGTATCTGCTGCACTAACTTATGTAGCAGGAGCTGCAACTGCAATGTTGCAAATTTTAAGATTAATATTAATTTTTGGAGGAAGAAGAGATGATTAAAAATTTAAAAGAATGGATTTTAAATTTTATAAATGGTTTTTGTATGGCGCTAGCAGATAGTGTTCCAGGGGTATCTGGAGGTACAGTTGCATTTATATTAGGATTTTATGATAAATTTATAGGTTCGTTAGATAGTTTATTTAGAGGAAAAATGGAAGAAAAAAAATCTGCATTATTATTTCTTATAAAACTTGGTATAGGATGGGCTTGTGGATTTATAATAGCAGCATTAGTTTTAGGAAGTATATTTAATGAGCAAATATACAATATAAGCTCTTTATTTATTGGTTTTATAATATTTGCAATTCCAATAGTAATTTATGAAGAAAGAGAAGCTTTAAAGAAAAATTACTTAAATGTCATATTTGCGTTAATAGGAATAGTATTTGTAGTTGCAATTACACTTTTAAATCCTGCAAGTGGCCAAGGAATAAGTGTACATGTAGATAATTTAAGTATTGGACTTATAGCATATGTATTTTTTGCAGCAATGATAGCAATTTCTGCAATGGTTTTACCAGGAATCTCTGGTTCAACATTATTACTTATATTTGGACTTTATGTTCCAATTATGTCTGCAGTAAAAGAATTTTTCCATATGAACTTTTCATACTTTCCAATACTATGTGTATTTGGATTAGGAGTTATAACAGGAATAGTATTATTTGTAGGGTTAATTAGAAAAGCTTTAGAAAATTTCAGACCACAAACAATATATGTAATAATAGGAATGATGATAGGTTCATTATTTTCTATAGTAATGGGACCAACAACACTTGAAGTACCACAAGCAGCAATGAGTTTTAACACATTTAACATATTATTCTTTATAATAGGTGGAGTAATAATAATAGGACTACAAGCATTTAAAATGTTCCTAAGCAAGGAAAATTAAAGATTTTTAATATTTGCATGTAAAAAACTTAAAAATAATTTAAAATCAATATTTCGAATGTGATTGGAGTGAGCGTATAGCTTCTTATTAAATTTAAATGAGGGCGCGTTTTGCGAGAGGCTCGTTTAAATTTCTATTAGAAGCTATAACGAACACATTAAGCCGAGAAATATTTATTTTTAATATATTTTTAAGTTATATTATATAAAATAATAATAGGAGGATAAAATGTCTTTTATAGATGAGATAAAGCAAAGAGCAAAGAATGATTTAAAAACTATTGTACTTCCAGAAGCAACAGATATAAGAGTTTTGCAGGCAACAGAAAATATACTTAAAGAGCAATTTGCAAATGTTATATTGGTTGGAGAAAAAGATACAATACTAAACATTGCACACGAAAGTAATATTAATATTACTGGTGTAAAAATTGTAAATCCCGCAAAATCTAATAATTATGATAAGTATGTAAATGATTTTTTTGAGTTAAGAAAGAAAAAAGGAATGACAATTCCGAAAGCAAAAGAACTTTTATTAGATCCAGTTTACTATGGAATGATGATGGTTAAAGAAAATGAGGCAGATGGTCTGGTTTCTGGTGCAATTCATTCAACAGCAGATACTTTAAGACCTGCACTTCAAATTTTAAAAACAGCACCAGATACAAAGCTTGTTTCTGCATTTTTCTTAATGCTTGTTCCAAATTGCGAGTATGGAGAAAATGGAACTTTTGTATTTTCCGATTGTGGCTTAAATGTAAATCCAAATGCCGAAGAATTAGCTGAAATTGCTCATTCTTCAAGCAAAAGCTTTGAACAACTTACTGGAAAACAATCAAAAATTGCAATGCTTTCATATTCAACATATGGAAGTGCCAAATCTGAACTTACAGAAAAAGTAATTAATGCTACAGAACTTGTAAAACAAAATTATCCAGAGTTACAAGTTGATGGAGAATTGCAATTAGATGCAGCAATTATACCAGAAATTGCAGATATGAAAGCTCCAGGAAGTGATATAAAAGGAATGGCTAATACTTTAATATTCCCTGACTTAAATGCAGGAAATATAGGCTATAAATTAACACAAAGATTTGCAAAAGCAGAAGCTTATGGGCCACTTTGCCAAGGAATTGCAAAACCTGTAAACGATTTATCACGTGGATGCAATAGCAAAGATATAGAAGGTGTTGTGGCAATTACAGCTGTACAAGCACAAAAATAATAATAATTTGTAAAGGAGAAGATATAATGAAAATTTTAGTTTTAAATTGTGGGAGTTCATCTTTAAAATATCAATTAATAAATATGGAAACAGATGAAGTTATGGCTTCAGGGAAATATGAAAGAATAGGGGAGAAAGAGGCTTTTATAACTCATAAAGTAAATGGTCAAAAAATAGTAATAGAACATACAGCTATGAACCATGAAGAAGCAGTAGACTTTACATTAAAACAACTTGTTAATCCAGAATATAAAGTTATAGATTCTTTAGACGAAATAAATGCAATAGGACATAGATTAGTTCATGGAGGGGAAAAAATAAGTGAATCTGTTGTAATAGATGATAACGTTGTAAATGTATTAAAAGAATGCATAGATTTAGCACCGCTTCATAATCCTGCTGGAATAATAGGAATAGAAGCTTGTAAAAAAGTTATGCCAGGTAAACCAATGGTAGGTGTTTTCGACACAGCTTTCCATCAAACAATGCCTAAAGAAAGATATTTATACCCTATAAATTATGAATACTATGAAAAATACGGAATAAGGAAATATGGATTCCATGGAACTTCTCATATGTATGTTTCAAATAGACTTGCAGAAATAGAAAATAAAGATATTAAAGATATGAAAATAGTTACTTGCCACTTAGGACAAGGTTCAAGTATATGTGCTGTTGAGGGAGGTAAGTCTGTAGACACAAGTATGGGATTAACACCTCTTGCGGGAATACCAATGGTTACTAGAAGTGGAGATTTAGACCCATCTGTTGTTACATTTTTAATGAAAAAAGAAAATCTAACTCCTGAAGAGATAGAAAACAAATTAAATAAAGAAAGTGGAGTTCAAGGAATTTCAGGACTTGCACCAGATTTTAGAGAAATAGAAGCAGAATCTGTAAATGGAAACGAAAGAGCAGATATTGCAATGAAATCTTTTAAATATGCTGTTGCAAGTTTTATAGCTAAATATGCAGTTGCAATGAATGGTGTAGATGCAATAGTGTTTACAGGCGGAGTTGGAGAAAACCAAATAAAAATAAGAGAAGGAATATGCAATCAGCTTACATTTATGGGAGTTGAAATAGATCCAGAAAAAAATAATATAAGAAGTGAAGAAAAATTGGTATCAAAAGATTCTTCAAAAGTTAAAGTATATGTAATACCAACAAATGAGGAATTAATGATAGCAAAAGAAACTGAAAGATTAATAAAAAAATAAAAATTTATTAGGACATAGATATCTATGTCTTAATATTATTGCAATTTACATAAAAGTGTAGTAAAATATATAAAGTAGCTAAATGTTTTGATTAAAAAAAGGAGGAAAAAGATATGGTATCAAAATATTATAACGTAAATTTACGGATGCCAAATTATTGGTCTTCGGGAGTATTAAGAAAAACAGGTAATAAAATTTTTGTATACTTAGCTCCGGATTATATTATTGGAGAATACAAAAATGGTAAATTCTATCTTACATTTTATAAAAGAGAATATTTAATTAAAGATGTAGTATTTAACAATGATGATTTTGAAATTAAAGATACTGTTGTTGATTTTAAAGTAGGAGAACTATTACCTTATGGAGAAATATTCCCATTTCAAATTTATAAGTTTATAATTGACCATCATTGGAGTTCATTAGAAATTATAGACGAAATAAAGGATTTTGATAAACAATTAGACCTGGAAGAAAATTATTTTAAAAACATCCCTTATAAATAGGGGGTGTTTTTTTATAAATAACAATATCTTATAAGCATTTATTTACATAATTTCATATTATATATAAATACATTAAAAAGGAGGGAGTATAATTTGGAAATAAATAATTGCAAAATTGGATTTGTACTTACTGGCTCTTTTTGTACATTTAGTAAAGTAATTCCTAAAATAAAAGAATTAGTTGAAAAAGGGGCAAAAGTTATTCCAATTATGTCTTATAATGCTTATGAATTAGATACTAAATTTGGAAATGCACAAGATTTTATAAATGAAATTGAAGAAATTACTGGCAATAAAATAATTCATACAATTCAAGGTGCAGAGCCTATTGGACCTAAGAAATTAACAGATATTATGATTGTTGCACCAGCAAGTCGGAAATACTATGGCAAAGCTTGCAAATGACATAATAGATACACCTGCATTAATGGCGATAAAATCACATTTAAGAAATAATAATCCTGTAGTAATTGCAGTTTCTACTAACAATGCATTAAGTGGAAATGCTGAAAATATTGGAAAATTATTAAATAGAAATAATTATTATTTTGTACCGTTTAAACAAGATAATCCAATTACTAAGCCACGTTCAGCTGTTTTTGATCCTAAATATATAATAAAAACAACAGAATATGCTTTAAATAGAGAACAAATTCAGCCAATTTTGTTGTGAATGTAAAAGGTGGTGGTGCGCTCTAAGTTCGCCGACCCCTACAACATTTAAGATTAATAATTTTTTAATAAGAAAAGATGGGAAATAAAGCCCATCTTTAAATTTTATTTTAATTTCATCATTATATACACACATTCAATAGCATTTAAAGATTCAGAAATTAATAAACCAACTCCACATAAAGAAACTGCAACTGCAGCTGTTTGTGTAGGGTTAGCAATAATTAATGCTCCAAGTGCTACTGTTATAATAGATAATATTAACATTATAACCCAGTTGCTTTCTGGCATATCTTTCATATTTATTGAAAGTTGGAATTTTATAATGCTTTCTAATATTATCCATATACCAATTATAAATGGCAATATTGCAATTAACCAACCTGGATGTGTTATAAATACAAAACCTGCAACAACTTCTAATATTCCTTGTGCTAGTTCAAAATTAAATGTTCTTAATTCTTTTGGACTTGCAAAGTATGAAATAAAGTGTATTAGTCCATCAATAGCAACTATAACACCAAATATAATCATTAGTACATTTATTGAGTCTACTGGTCTGAATATTAAAAATACTGATAAAACAATTAATGCTAATGATATTACAAGTGAATGTGTACCGTATTTTTTTAGATATGTTTCCATGTAAACACCTCCTTTTTCTTTTGTGATTTTATATATTTTATTTATAACATATAATTTTAAATTTGTTAAGAGACTATTAAAAAATATATGACAAAATAATGAATTAATCTAAAATTTCATCGAAGCTCCCCATTCACGTCCTTCTAACAAAATTCTAAAAGAATTTTGAAGAATGCCGGAAAGGTCCCCACTTGCTTCGCGAAATTTAATCTTAATTATTATTTTGTCTTTATAATATTTTTTAAAATCTACAAATTTGATAGGGGATTTGCTTCAACAGCATTTCTTACTTGCTCATTGGCAACATGAGTATATATTTCTGTTGTTGATATGCTTTCGTGTCCTAATAGCTCTTGCAAAGCACGTATATCTACTTGTCCGTATTGATACATTAGTGTTGCAGCAGTGTGCCTTAATTTATGTACTGAATATTTTTTTGTATCTAGTCCTGCTTTTCTTAGTTCATTTGTTATTATTTGTTGCACTGTTCTATTGCTTATTCGTTCGCGCCTTTCACTTAAAAACAGAGCTTTTTTTGAATTCTTACTATCTAATCGTATTCCATCTTTTGGTCTTACATTTAAATATTCTTTTATAGCTTTTATACATGCTTTATTTAAATAAATAGTTCTTTCTTTATTACCCTTACCTATAACAGTCATTTTTTCTTCTGAAAAATCTATGTCATCTATGTTTATTCCAACAAGTTCAGATAAACGCATGCCACAATTTAAAAATAGGGTAGTAATAGCATAATCTCTTTTTGAATTTCTATTAGAATCATCTGCGGCAACATTTAATAATTTCTTACTATCTTCTAATGATAAATATTTTGGCATTCTCTTTTCATGTTTTGGTGTTTCTAAATTTTGAGCTGGATTTGTTTCAATTAGATTGGCTTTGCAAGCTAAATAGTTAAAAAATATTCTAATAGTACTTATTTTTCTTGCTCTTGTTGCAGATTTACTTTTATTATATACTGCTAAATAAGATATAAAGGCATGTATATCTTCTAACTTAATTCTTTTAACATCTTCAATACTAAAGTTTTTTATTTCTATTTCATTAAATTCTTTTTCATCTGTTAAATTAAAATGTATCATCATATATCTAAAAAACATCGTTAAATCGTAATTGTATTCTTTAATAGAATTTGTTGATTTATTTAAAATTGTTATTGAATAATCTAAAAATGAATTAACAAATTCTGGATTTTTTTCTCTATCTATCATATGTGTTTTCTCCTTTAAAACTCTAGAAATATTCTATACATTTAACCTAAAAATGTCAATAAAATTTAAGTCGTAACAACGGAGTTTTTATTTGAATATTATAAAGTAGAGGTGTTTTTTATGCGAAAATTAAAATTAATTATATTTATAGCAATTATATTATCGGTAATTACAGGAGTTATTACAGTGAACAACAGAAAAGATAACAAAACTGTAGAAAACATAAATACAAATGTTTGCAAAAAAGAAATATGCCAATATGAATTATCTGATGAAAATATAAAAGCTTTGCCTTCAAAAAATATAGAAAATGGTATTGATGAACAAAGTTTAGAGGTTGAAAGTTTTGAAGAACAAGGACCAATAGCTTATAATGGTGATGAAAAACATCAAAATATTAATTTAGGAAATTATATAGGATTAACTTATTATTCTCAAATAGATTCAAGATGGGCTTCTCATCCATATACATCAATTAATAAATCTTCACAAACGATTGGAACAAGTGGATGTGGACCTACATGTGCTAGTATGGTTGTAACCGCAACGAGAGGAACAATAACTCCACCTGAAATGGGAGATTTGTTTGTTGAACATGGATATAGAAGTGCAAACAATGGAACTTATTTAAGTGCTTTTAGATTTGTTGCAGATACATTTAATATAGAATACAACGAAACGTATAAATTAGATAATGCAATAAATTTGCTAAACAATAATTACTATGTTGTTGCAAGCTGTGGAAATGGTTTATTCACAACAGGAGGACACTTAATTTTAATAGTTGGTGTTGAAAATGATACTTTAAAAATATATGACCCATTTTTGTACAATGGAAAATTTGAAACATCAACCAGAAGAGGAAAAGTAACAGTTTCAGGAAATACTGTATATTGCTCTATATCAAATTTTAGAAAATATGCAAATTACACTAGATTTTTTGCATATAAACATGATTCAAATGTACCAACAAACAATTATGTGCCAAGTACAAATACCAATACAACAATGTATGTTAAAGCAAATGGTGGTTTAAACGTAAGAAGTTCTCCTAATGGAAAAAAGGTAGGAGCTTTGAGTAATGGAAGTCAAGTTATAGTTTATGAAACACAAGGAAATTGGAGTAGAATAGGAACAAATAGATGGGTGTGCTCAGACTATCTTACAAATTCAAAATCAACAGTATCATCAAATAGCAACACAAAAGTAAATACTAAAAAATATTCTAATGGAAGTTATAAGGTAAATGCAAGTCTTTTAAATGTAAGAACAGGACCAGGAACAAATTATAAGGCTAAAAAATACAACCAGTTATCACAAAATGCAAGAAAGCAAAATAAAGCACTAGGAAATGCAAAAGCAAATGGTTATAAAAAAGGTGTAATATGCACAGTTACAAAAGTAAATAATAATTGGGGATTAACTAAAAGTGGATGGATATGTTTGGATTATTGCAGAAAACAATAAAATTATATTTGATTTTATTGCAACTAATATTATATGCTGTAGGGGCACGGTGCTCCGTGCCCAATTAGATAAAATATATGTAATCTTGTAATTTTATTTATATTTGATTATAATATGTTTTAAAAGATAAGATAAAGGAAACAAACATATGAAACATATATTATTAGTAGAAGATAACTATACAATTATAATGGGCTTGAAATACTCCTTAGAACAAGAAAATTTTAAGGTTATTTCAGCCCAAAATGTATCAGAATTTAATGGAAAGATTGATAAAAACGACATAGATTTAGTGTTACTAGATGTATCTTTACCAGATGGAAATGGATTTGAAATTTGCAAAGAAATAAAATCTAAGAAAGACATTCCAGTTATATTTTTAACAGCTCAAGATGAAGAAACAAGTGTAGTTCTTGGGCTTGATTTAGGTGCAGACGACTACATAGTAAAACCTTTTAGAACACGAGAGTTAATATCTAGAATAAATTCTGTACTTAGAAGATATGGGCACAATGAAAGTAATTTAATACAATATAAAAACATAAAAATAGATACATCATCTGCAAAGGTGTATAAAGATAATGAAGAAATTATATTTACAAGTTTGGAGTATAAAATTTTATTAATGCTATTTTCTAACCAAAACAAACTAATATCAAGAGAACAATTACTTGAAAAAATATGGGATATTGCAGGAAATTTTGTTAACGATAATACTTTAACAGTATACATTAAAAGAATAAGAGAAAAACTAGGAGATGAAATAATAATAAAAACTGTACGAGGACTAGGTTATAGAATAGGGGAGTAGTATGAAATTATTTAATAATAAAAATCTAAAACATTTAATATTACCAATGTTTATACTAACAATAGTAATGTGTATAGCTTTTACTATTCAGACTTTTAATCAGTATAAAAAAGTATCAATAATAGTAAATCAAAAAATAGCTAATATAATAGGAACAATTACAGAAAAACACCAAGAAATTGATACTAAAGAGATAGTAAAAATATTAAATTCTAGTAATATTAAGGAAAGTAAAACAGGACAAGCAGAGTTATTAAAATACGGTATAGATATAAAAGAGGTTAATTCTATTATACAAGTAGAAAATCAGATGAAATCTAATTTAATTGCCAATATTTTATTAATTGTTTTGTTTAGTTTTTTATGGCTGATAATTATACTATTTTATTTAAAAAGAAGAGATAAAAAAATTAAGCAAATTACTAAATACATAAATGAAATAAAAAACAAAAAATATGAACTTAATATTGATGAAAACAGTGAAGATGAACTAAGTAACCTAAAAAATGAATTGTACAAAATTACTATTATGTTAAAAGAAGAAAGTGAAATATCTAAAAAAGATAAAGAAAATTTAAAAGTTTCTGTTGAAGATATATCACACCAATTAAAAACTCCGCTTACATCAATAACCATTATGCTAGATAATTTAAAAGAAAATCCTAATATGGATGAAAATACAAAACAAAAATTTATTTTTGAAATAAGTAAACAAATAGATTGGATAAATTGGCTTGTAATATCAATGCTTAAGCTATCCAAATTAGATGCAAATGTAGTTCAATTTTATGATGAAAAAATTAATCTTAATAAATTTATAACAGAAATAGTTAAAAATTTAGAAATACCAATAGAAATAAAAAATCAAAATATAATTATAAATGGAGATAACGAAGCAGACTTTGTAGGTGATTATAAATGGCAGCAAGAAGCGGTTACAAATATTATAAAAAATTGTATAGAACATAATAAAGAAAATGGAACAATTAATATAAAATACGAAGAAAATAATCTTTTTACTAAAATTTCTATAAAAGATGAGGGAATTGGAATTGAAAAAGAAGATTTGAAACATATTTTTGAAAGATTTTATAAAGGTAAAAACTCTACAGAAAATAGTGTAGGAATTGGCTTATCTCTTAGTAAAAATATAATAGAAAAAAATAATGGTACAATTATTTGTAAATCAGAAATTGGTAAGGGAACAGAATTTATAATTAAATATATGAAAAAAATGGTATAAATTTTTAACAGATAATTACTTGCTAATTATCTGTTTTTTTGATATAAAAAGACAAGATAATATAGAAAAGAATGGAGTAATAAATGAACATAGGAATAGATATAGATAATGTAATATCAAATTTTGATGAAGCTTTATTAGAAGAATATTTAAAACACGATAACGATTTAAGAGGAACGGGAATTGTTAATAAAAACTTGCATATGACAGAGGGAATGTTTGACTGGACAGAAAAAGAAGAAAGAGAATTCTATTTAGCTAACATTGAAAGAATTGTAAAAACACTAGACGTTAAAGATGGAGCAAAAGAGTATATAGATAAATTAAAACAAGATGGACATAACATTTTTATTATTACAGGTAGAGATAATGGTGAATATGCAAATCCGGTTGAAATGACTCAAAAATGGTTAAATAAAAATAAAATTTATTATGATAAATTAATTTTTACAAATGCATATAAAAATGATAAACATGGAAAAACAGAAAAATGCTTTGAAAATAATATAGATATAATGATTGATGATTCTGTTCATATTTGTAAGGATTGTATGGAAAATAATATAACCACACTTTTAATGGATAGAGTGTTTACTAGAAAAGAAAAAGGAATGACAAGAGTAAAAGACTGGAAAGAAATATATGAGTTTATATCAAATTATAAAATAAATGTAATATTAGACACAGATACATATAATGAATGTGATGATCAATTTGCACTTTCTTATTTAATAAAATCACAAGATAAATTTAATATTGAAGCAATTACGGTTGCTCCTTATTCTCACAAAACTAAAAATGTTTCAGTTAAAGAAGGACAAGAATTAAGCTATAATGAAATACTAAAAATATGTAAATGGCTAAATTTTGATACAACAAATAAAGTTTTTAAAGGCTCAATGGATTATATTCAAAATGGATATACAGAAAATAATCTTGCAGTTAATAAAATAATTGAGATTGCTTTAAAAAATAGAAAAACATATATATTAGCAATAGGAGCAATTACAAATGTTGCTCTAGCAATAAAAAAGGAACCTAAAATTATAGATAAAATAGAAATAATATGGCTTGGTGGTAATGAATTAGGTTATAAAGACAATTTAGAATATAATTTTAGGCAAGATATACAAGCCGTACAAGAAGTATTTGAATCAAAAGTAAAACTTACAATATTACCTTGTAAAAATGTTGTATCAGAACTTAGAACAGATATAAATACCCTAAAAGATAATTTAGAAAATAAATCCGAACTTTGCAATTATTTATTGAATAGATTTTATAATGATGGATATCATGGAATACAAGAATCAAGAGTTATTTGGGATATAGCAGTAATAGCATATATGATAAATAAGAATTGGTTTGAAACAAAAGAAATTAGTTGTCCTAATATTAGAGAAGACAGTTCTTATGAAACTACTGATAATAGACATACTATTATTTTTACTACTAAATTAGATAGAGATAAAATATATAATAATTTATTTAAAAAATTAGGAGGTAATGATGAAATTAGATGAGATAGATTTAAATATTATTAAAGTTGCTATTTTTGATTTTGACGAAACATTAGCAATTCATAAAGATAAAGAGTTTACAAAACATCGTAGTGAAAATGAAGAAAGCTTTACAAATTGGTATTATAATGCATACAAAAATCCAAATAAATTTTATGATGAAATAGAACCTTGTACAAAATCAGAAATATTGTATAATTTTATTAATAATTTAAGAAATAAAAAAATTAAAATGTATTGCTTATCAGGAATGAAATTTTCATTTCA
>USJU01000002.1 GCA_900555085.1 uncultured Clostridium sp. | reverse complement strand
TGCAATACTAATTTATATGATTATTAATTTATTTATAGTAATAAAGAAAAATACAAAAATTTTACATTTTGCTGGTTCTATTTTGTTTTTACAAGTTTTTTTATTGTCGGTTGTTAATTCACATTTCATTACATTGAGTGAGTATTCTGTATGTGAATATATATTTTTATTTTGTATGACCATATATGCAATTTTAGTTTATTTTTTAGAAAACAAAAAAAGATGAAAAAATTCCTGAACTTTATTATAATATGTACAAGGCCACAGGCATTATGCCTTTTAATGATGGCACAGATATAAAGGATAAGCTTCTTGTGACAGATGGGCTGCTGCAGGGAGCAGAGGGAGTTAAACAGTGAGTAAAATACTTGTGGCAGAGGACGAAACTGCAATCAATAAAATGATATGCATGAATTTAAATATTACAGGCTACGAGACGGTGTCCATGCAGGACGGACAGGAAGTGCTCGATTATCTCGCAACAGGAGCATCGGCAGATCTTGCGATAGTGGATATCATGATGCCAAGGGTTGATGGTTTTGGTCTGCTCGAGCCACTCAACAAAGCAGATATTCCGGTGATATATCTGACCGCGAGAGGCGATCTTGAATCAAAGGTAAAAGGCCTTTCGGGCGGGGCTGAGGACTATATGGTAAAGCCGTTTGAGATGCTTGAGCTTTTGCTGCGCATAGAAAAAATATTAAAGCGTACAGGAAAAAGCGATGATATCATTGAGCTTGATGACATTACCATTGATATGAAAAAGCACATAGTTTTAAAGAAAAAGGAGCAGATATCCCTGACACCTATGGAGTATGATTTGCTTTGTACCCTTGCGAAAAACAGAAATATCGCTTTGGAGAGGGAAAAGCTGCTGAATGCGATATGGGGAATAGATTTCGAGGGAGAGACGAGAACTGTCGATGTGCATGTGGCGGCATTACGCAAGAAGACAGGACTTCGTATAGTAGCTGTGCCAAAGATTGGATATCGTCTGGAGGTAGGAGAATGAAGCTTCGTAGCAGGATAACGATTGGAACACTTGGATTTTTGCTGATTTCTCTTACACTGTGCTGCACACTTATGATATATGTCAGCAAAAAAAATATGTTAAACAGTACCACAAGCTATACAAAGACAGAATTGGAAAAGCTTGTGGCTAATTTTTATACAAACAAAAGTGACATAGAAAGCACAGTTGAAGAGCTTACCGCGGAGACAAAGCTGAAATACTACTTTTTTAAGCAGACGCAGTATTCGGATTCTGACACGGAGTATGTGCTGCAATGTGGTGATGAGATAATATATAACGATTCCGGACTTGATGCGCCAACGATACTTGGGCTGAATGAGGATAAGAGTAATATTGAGATGCAGGGGGAGACGAAAAGCGACATCGTGCATACAGAAGGGGCAGACTATTACATCTGCGGAGTGGATATCAATATCAATGACAGAATCTATCAGGTATGTATAGTGCGCGATATAACAGAGCTTTACAGACAGATATACCGGATGATTGCGCTGTGTGTGGGGATTGGAATTGTTATCTCATTAGCTGCGGCAGTAAGTATGATTGCTTTCCTGAAAAAATTACTAAGACCGTTAGAGCTGCTTAAGGATGAGGCAGATGCAATATCACAGGGGCAGTATCAGCGTCAGATAGACGTAAAAGGAAAGGATGAGCTGGCATCACTCTCGCACAGCTTTAATACGATGGCAAAGGCTGTAGAGTCACATATCGCAGAGGTTGAGGAGACCTCGGAGGCGAGAAACAGGCTCATACATGCGCTCTCCCATGAGATGAGGACTCCGGTAACGGCAATTTGTGGCTATGCCTATTCGCTTCGCAATATGAAGCTGACTGATGCACAAAAGCAAGAAGCACTCGAATTTATGGACATTGAGGCAAAAAGACTCGGCAGCCTGTCGGGCAAACTGACTGCTCTGGTCGGACTTACAGCGGATAAGATAGAGCTTAAGGACATAGAGCTTGAGGAGCTGAAAAAACATCTTGAGATGATATGGCAGGGCCGGGACGATATATTTCTGACAGTTGAAAATGGCAGCATAAGGGGCGACAAAGATATGCTTGTCATGCTCATAATCAATCTTTGTGACAATGCAAAAAAGGCAGGTGCGACAAGGATTGAAGTAAATATAACAGGCAGTGGAATATCGGTAAAGGACAACGGAAGAGGAATTTCAAAGGAGGATATGAAGCATATATTTGAGATATTTTATCAAGGAGATGCTTCGAGAAATCAGGAGGGCTTTGGACTGGGACTGGCATTGTGCCAGAGGATTGCGGAACTTCACCACTCAAAGCTTTCTGTGGAAAGCAGCTTGCAGGAGGGCAGTATTTTTTCTTTACAATTCTCTTACAACTCTTTGATGACTTGAAAACATAAAAGGGGATAAAATCATATCATCAAAGAAAACGAGGAGGAACTTATGAAACGAAAAATAGTTTGTCTGATGGCTGCAATAATGTGTTTTTCAATGACAGCCTGTGAGAAAACACCTGACAAATCACTTGTCACACAGAAAAATATAGACAGGCTTGAGAAAGCCGCAAAGGAAACTCCAAAGGACGGAAGCACCTTAAAGGACATAATAGAGACTACCACCGATACTTACGATTTTAATTATAAAAGCGATGACGGAAAGGTAAAGATAGTAGCTGACAATGTGCCTGTTACTCTCCCTACAAAGGATACCATACCTATGTATCGAGTAAAAAGTGATGAATTATCGCAGGAGATAGCTGATAAGCTGTATGACTATTTTTTCCCGGATGGAGCTTATACTACAACAGGCTCAGACTGGACAAAGCAGAAAATAGATAATCTGATATTGGAAGAAAAAAAGTATATTGCAAATGTTAAAGATGATCCGGATACTTCAGAGTCTGATAAAGAGAGTATTATACAAACACATGAGAGGATTATCAAGGAATATGAAGAGGAACGGAAAACAGCACCTGATGAGAGCACATTGAAATATGTGCCAAAGGATTCCTCGTATGTGGATGTGGAGCAGGAGACTGTAAGCGGTACAACAAAAACCAAAGAATTAAATGTAAGCTCAAAGGATCAAAAAGAAAAACTTAATATCTGCTCATCATCTGACGAGGATAGTTTTAGTTCATCTGCCGGATATGAGAATGTTAAAGACTATCATTACGATGGTATATTGACGACACAGGCAGCTTCATGTACAGATGATGAAAAAAAGAAGATTGGAATAAGCGAGGAGGATGCCAAAAAATACGTTGATGACTTTGTACAGAAAATAGGTATGGACTGGGAAATTTATGATGTTGGTTGTGCAGCGGGAAACAAATATAAGGAAGATTTTGATGATACGGATAAATACAATCAGGATGCAGAAATGATTTCAGCAGACAACTATACAGCATATGTGTTTAATCTTGTGCAGAATATAAATGGTATTCAAAGCGCAACGACAAGCTCAGATTATGTACCTGACAAGGATGATACTACTCTTACATGGCTGTATGAGAAAATCCGTATTATTGTGGATAAAAATGGTATTGTTGCATTTAGCTGGGAATTTCCTCAAATGGTAGAGGAGGCGGTATCAGACAATGTCGGTATCATATCCTTTGATCAGGCAAAGGATATCTTTGAACAGATGATGCCTCTAACCACAAGAGGTGATTTGGAAGAACATGAAGATAGAGATGTTGAGATAAAGGCAACTGCAACAGTATATGAGGTAAGGCTCGGACTGATGCGTGTAAGGAGCAGCGGCAGTGACAGAAACGGACTTCTCACACCGGCATGGCTGTTTTACGGCGATTATAATATTGATTTTGGAGGAGAAAATTATTCAGAACAGCAGCCATGGATTCTTCTTGCAGTAAACGCGGTGGATGGAAGCGTCATTGATGTGACGGCTGGTTATTGATATGGATAGAGCGCAGGAAAGCAGTAAACAGCTACGGATAAATAATACAATTTCATCATGCATAAAGCAGGCACTGACAGGTCGTTTGTTTTTCCTTGCGGTCGCAGGAATCGTGTTTGCTCTTGGGATAGGCGGCTTTGCGGATTTCTGGAAAGCGGCAGGCGATTATAGGGAGGGGCTTATTGCCTATGGCACTCATCTTACGGTGCTGCAGAATGCCATAAAGTCTGATGCCCTGTGCCTGCTTCTTCCGGTATTTGCAGCCCTGCCGTATACCTCGGCATTTCTCGAGGAGATAGACTCCGGATTTATAAAGAGCTATCTTCCGAGAGCCGGGAGGTGGCATTACATCAGTGCGAAAATACTTGCGGCAGCTATAAGCGGAGGAGTGGCATGTACACTGGGAACAGGAGTGTACTACAATCTGCTGCGCCTTATAATACTGCCGATGGAGAAGCAGGGGACGGCTGAAAAGACAGACGCAACTTATGTCTTATTTTTTTGCATCGGAATGGTGTTTTCACTGATCGGAATGCTCTTTTCGATACTCACATCGAGCAGATATATGGCTTATGCGTCACCGTTTGTGCTCGAGTATACACTCATAATATTGCATGAGAGATACTTAAAAAAGCTGTATATCATAGATCCGAAGGAGTGGCTTTGTCCGTCGGCAGGGAACTGGGAATTTGGTGAGGCGGGCGCAGTGATATTTCTGATTTTTGTCAGTATGCTTATCACGGTGCTTCTGATACCGGCTATGGAGAGGAGGCTTGATGGAATATGAAACAGGTATTTATGGTGGCTTTGTACAATTTCAGGACATGGAAGAAAAATCCACGTATATTTTTAAGCTTTTCGATTGCATTCATATTCTGTTTTCTGCTATCGGATAAGATAGTTGCATTCGCGGAAAAATATGATACTTCCATGCAGATACTGGAGCCCTTCATATGGACCTTCGGTGATAGCAACTCAATACTGTTATCATCGATGATTCTGATATTTCTCTTTGCGGATATGCCGTTTGTCACAAATGCCACACCGTTTTTTCTTATGAGAACGACAAGGAAAAAATGGCTGCTCGGACAGGCAATTTACATACTTCTTGCCACATCCGTCTATATGGTATTTGTGATGTCTGCGACAGCATTTATCAGCATGAGAAAGGCTTTCGTGGGAAATGTATGGAGCAATACTGCGGTTGCACTGGGATACTCAAAGGCCTGTGAGGCGCTGGCAGTGCCGGCATCGGTAAAAGCGATGGGGATGTCTACTCCATACGGCTGTGCGGCTATAGTATTTTTGCTCATGCTGTGCTATTCGCTCATTCTGGTATTTCTCATGCTCTTATTTAACCTGAAATTCGGGCAGATAGGAGGAGTACTTGCAGCATTTGGCTTCAGTATATATGGGTTCTTACTGAATCCGCAGACAATCATAGGAATATTTAATATACCGGATTACGAAGCCTATAAGGTAAATGTATGGGTGGGCTGGGTATCTCCTTTAAACCATGCCACATTTTATATGCACAATTTCGGGCTTGATATGCTGCCGAGGCTGTGGCAGAGCTACCTGATCTGCATAGTGCTCGTGCTCGTCTGCTTTATCGCAGCACTTTGGGTAGTGCGAGGCTACAATTTCAAATTTACCGGAACAGGAGGAAAGTAGCATGGAAGCTGCAATAAAAATAGAAAATCTGCACAAATCCTTTGGAAAAGAAGAAATACTTCACGGTATCAACAGGGAGTTTGAGGCAGGAAGGATACATGGCATTGTCGGCAATAACGGCAGTGGCAAAACAGTCATGATGAAATGCATATGCGGCTTTTTAAGACCTGATGAGGGACGTGTGTTCATCAATGGAAAAGAGGTTGGAAAGGATATGGATTTCCCGTATGATATGGGAATTATCATAGAGACACCGGGCTTTCTACCGGGAGCAACCGGACTAAAGAACCTAAAGATTCTGGCATCTCTTAAGGGAATTGCCGATGAAAAGCGCATAGTAGAGACGATAGAGAGAGTCGGGCTTGATCCGGGGCTAAAGAAAAATGTCAGCAAGTACAGTCTGGGAATGAGACAGCGGCTCGGAATAGCACAGGCAATAATGGAGAATCCGTCATTTCTGATACTGGATGAGCCGTTTAACGGACTTGATAAGCATGGTGTAGCGCAGATCAGAAATCTGATAAAGGAGCTGCGCGCAGAGGGAAAGACAATAATTCTCGCAAGCCACAATCAGGCTGATATAGATGAGCTGTGTGACACGGTCTGCGAGATGGATGATGGATACATGGAGGAAATAAAGTGAAAAAATTTGTGAGTATTTTGTTGGTGATCATAATGTGCTTAAGCTATCATTTTATACTCGTAGTGCATGCAAGCACACTTGATACCAAGTCGGATAGTGCTGTTATGCAGGAGGGGAAGAGTACTCAGGCGCAGGCAGACAAGCCGGATAATAAGGCGGGAGCAGGCGCGAAGGACGATGCAGCTTCAAAGGACGATGCAGCTTCGGGCGTATCAATGTCTGAGGTATCACTTTGCATAGACAACAAAAATGTATACGAGGGCATGCAGCAGGCATACGCAAACGGCTATCAGCCGGTCTGTGCAAACGGAAATGTAACACTGGTGCTTCCTCTTATAAGCGATGGAAAATTACAGCAGGATAAAATAACGGCATCGGTAGATCTTGGGGCTACAGACAGCTCTCCGTTTGTATTTCGAAGCTATGAAAAGGAGTTTAACTGCAAGCCTGAATACATAAACGGTACAGGAGAAACTAAAGATATATTTCTCGTTTCCTTTGAGCTTACTCTTTCAGGAAAACGTGTTAATGGCATCTATCCGGTTATCATAAATGTGACTGGAAAGGATGAAAACGGCATAGAAGTACAAAAGTCATTTACGAATTTTGTGACGGTAGCAGACGGTATTGATCCAAATGCAGCAGCTTCTGGGGCGGCAGATACAACACAGGCGGAGGAGACACCCACATCGGCTCCGGTAGTTTTGGTGGATAAGAGTGTTATAAATACCGATACTGTAAAGGCCGGTGAGGATTTCGAGGTAACAGTTACATTAAAAAATACGAGCAGGCAGAAATCGGTGCAGAATCTGGTAGCAACCGTGAATGTGCCATCTGCTGATATAGAGCTTAAAAATGATTCAAATACTATTTTTATAGGAAAAATCGGCACACAAAAGACCACAGAGCTGACACTTAAATTCCATGCTTCAAAAAGCACGGCAGACGGCAATTATCCGATAGAGATAGCCATGAGCTATGATGATCCAAAGGCTTCGACGCTCAGCTCGACAGGCAGTTTTGTGGTCACGGTGGAACAGCCGCTTGATGTGAAGCTTACCATGCCAAATATAGATAAAAATGTGACCGCAGGAGACACTATTCCACTGACATTTCAGGTGATGAATCTTGGAAGAAGTACTGTGTACAATATCAGATGTGATGTGACAGGAGACGGACTTTCGCAGACCAAGACAGCCTTTATCGGAAATATGGAAAGCGGTACGGCAGGAGAAGGGGAGACGAATCTGTTTATAACCACTCTTGAGGGGAAAAGTCAGTATGGCGATACGACAGGAACAGTTACGCTTACGTATGAGGATGGATTTGGAAATGAGCAGACACAGGAGTTTAGCTTCAATACAACGATAAATAAGATGCCGGATGAAGCCTCGACAGGCGATGAGAAGAAAGAGAAAAGTGCTTCGCAGTGGTGGATATCACTTGCAGTAATAGGTGGGCTTATAGTCCTTGCAGGGGCAGTTTCCGGTGCGTATTATATGGGAAGGAAGAAAAGATGACAGGCTACGGAATTAAAACGTGGAAAAGCATCGCATTTCCCGGAATACTGTTTATAAGTCTGGCCGCTTTTTTATTTGCGGATGCTGTGCAGCAAAAGCTTGATTTAAGCAGCAGCATTAAGGAAAGTGCCAGAATATATGTGATGTCTGCCGAGGATGGTGCGCAGGATGCATTTACACAGGTAGCTTCTGAGCTTGGTGAAATGGGTGCAGAAAACGGATCGTATGATATAGACACCAACGTGCAGACACAGTCGGTGGATAAGGAGATAGGTGTAAGAGGCATACAGGCTGCGATGATAGAGGGGACAGTGATATGCGGAGAATATTATTCAGATGAGAGCAGCAGGCTTTCTGTTGTGATAAATATCCCTATGCTTGCAACATTGTCAGACATTGAATTGAAAGAGCAGCAGCCGGAGGTGAAACAGGAGGCAGCAAAATGGATAGGACACAGCATTATCATAGGAAAAAGTGCAGCAAGGATATCAGGTGTAGTGGATGATAATTCTGATTCACAAGCAGCGTGTATAAGTATTCCAGCTGCGGAAAATTTTATAAAAAATCAAGGAGAGACACCAAAAGCATCATCATACTGTGTAAAGGTTTCAGACTTAAAAAGCATCACAAAAATACAGGATAAGCTGGGCGAGAACGGCGTATCCACCACCATTGATGAGAAAAGTCTGACGGAGTGGAAGCTAAAAAGCGCCGGTATAACAAGCCGCATCATAATGGGCTGCATTGCAATAGCAGCAGCCGTGTGCATGATATTGCTTTCCGCCAGACTGGTAAGCTATCGCGAATCACCCAAGCCAAAGATGGTGCATTTTGCAAGAGTATGTACTGTATTTGTGATAGGGATAATTGCAGGGGTGATGGTTGACAGGTTGGTGATATGTCTGTTTTCGGCATAACACCACAGTTAATAACTCAAAACCATAAAAACAGGCGTAGAATTAAATTTCTACGCCTGTTTTTTAGGAAAGCTTCTGACTAAAGCATTTTCGCTTGATTATTGACTAGATTAATATATTTGAAAAAAAGAGTGAAAAAGATCATACATTTTATTATAATATGTATAAAGTATCTATATGTATCACTGATACATACCGGTACACAATTCAATTAATTATAAACGGAGATTACATAAAATGAAACGATTTACCGCAATATTACTTACAGGCATGATGATATTTACCCTCGCATCATGCGGCAAAAAAGCACAGGATACACCGACAGAGCCTGCAACAGAGACACAGGCTGCAGAGAAGGTCGAGATGCCTACGGAAACGGAAGCCGTGACAGAGGTGGTAACAGAGGCTGTAAAAGACACGCAGCAGACAGAAGAACAGCAGGAAGCGCAGCAGGAAGAACAGACTGCCGAACAGCAGGACGATGAGCAGAACAATTCAGGTGATAATAATTCCTCTTATCAGTATGTAGAAAGAGCATCCTATGAGAATGGAGAATCAGTGTCACTAAATCCTTCATGGCAGTATGCAGACCATTCAGCGATAAATTCAGGCTGTGCGGTCATGTACAAGGCTACAGCAAACCGCAAAAACATAGTAGTAGGTGTCAATGCCGGACACGGTACAAGCGGAGGAACTTCGGTGAAGACACTTTGTCATCCGGACGGCTCGGCAAAGACCACAGGCGGTACAACAGGCGCAGGCGCAACAAAAGCAGTAGCAGTTTCAGGTGGTATGTCCTTTAATGACGGTACACCGGAGAGCTCTGTCACACTCCGTATGGCGCAGATATTAAAGGACAAGCTGCTTTCGGCAGGCTATGATGTGCTTATGGTAAGAGACGGAAGCGATGTACAGCTTGACAATGTGGCACGTACTGTCATCTGCAATAATGCGGCGGATTGTCATATCGCTCTGCACTGGGATGGCGACGGACTAAGCTACGATAAGGGCTGCTTTTACATATCAGTGCCGGGAGGCATAAAGGGAATGGAGCCGGTTGCATCACACTGGCAGCAGCATGATGCACTTGGGGCAAGCCTGATAGAAGGACTGCGCGCCCATGGAGCAAAGATAAACGGTAATGGCTCAATGGCGATAGATCTGACACAGACCTCATACAGCACGGTACCGTCAGTGGATGTAGAGCTTGGCAACGCATGCTCTGACCACAGCGATGCCACACTTGAAAATCTGGCAGACGGACTGGTGCAGGGAGTCGAGGGATATTTCTAGAATATAAAAAGTGTTATATAGAAGTGGTACAACAGATAGAGAAAGGGAATATTATGACAGACAACAAATCCGGGGAGATACTCATAATAGAGGATGACAAGGACATTAATGATCTGCTTGCGACAGCGCTTTCAAAAGCCGGATATAGGACAAGGCAGGCATGGTCAGGCACAGAGGGAGAGCTTTTGCTTAAGCTGGAAAGGGAAGCTTATGCGCTTGTGCTATTGGATCTGATGCTTCCGGGGCTTTCAGGGGAGGAGCTTCTGGCACGGATACGGCAGATGGATGCGTCACTTCCGGTGATAATCCTTACGGCAAAGGATGAGCTGGATGAGAAAATCAATCTGCTCGTGGCAGGCGCTGATGATTACATCACAAAGCCGTTTGAGATAAAGGAGGTCGTTGCCAGAGTGGCTGTGCAGCTGCGTCATGCGGTGGCAGATGTGCCTTCAAAGTCAGGCAAGGCAGGAGAAAACCAGACAAAAGCAGAAAATGATACCGGACAGGGAGATACTGCAAATACATACATAGCCGGACCCGTTAAAATCGAGCACAGACAGCTTGTGCTCGATCGGATTTCAAGACAGCTTTATGTAGCTGATAATGCTGTTGACGGCATCACAAAGCAGGAGTTTGCCATACTCGAGCTTCTCATGGCGCATCCCAGACAGGTGTTTGCCAAGGAGGACATATTTGAATATGCCTGGGATGAGCCGTACATGGGCGAGACAAAGACTCTTGATGTACACATCAGCAATATCAGAAAGAAGATAAAAAAGCTGACCGATGACGAGTACATAGAGACAGTGTGGGGCATAGGCTACAAAATGAAAGAGTAAAGGGAAACAAGCTTTACTCTTTTTTTACTTTTTATTTGCGATTGATTAGCAATTTGTTTATAGAATGAGAGCAGATAAAGAAAAGAAAAGGAGAAAAAAGATGAGAACTTTTAATAAAAAAATAATAGCAATATTTTTTATAATTATTCTTGTAGCAGTGACGTTTTGTGGAACGGTAAGTGCAGCATCTATCAATTTAGCTTTGGATGAGTTTAGAGGAAAAGATAGCGATAATACATACCCTGCATATGGAATGGATAGTCAACATATATATAAAGTTTATGAAGTTACTAATGGTACACAAAATTATAATAGAGCTATATATTGCTTGGATGCAGGAAGAGGATTTGGCACGGGAACAGGACTTACTTTGAATACAACAACCGAATACAATCAAAGTTTCAATATGATGAATACTACAGAAAAGGAAACAATTAAAGGCTATGAAACAGCCAATAATGCTAGTTTTTCAGCAGAAGACTATGAAAAAGTTCTAAAAATCCTAAAAAATAGTTATATATCTGGAACAACAGATAAAAGTACATTTTTAAAAAAAATGATACCTAACTATGAATCTTCTTTATATTATATTACAGATAAAGATATAGAAGTTGCACAACAACTTGCTATATGGCATTATACAAATGAGAGTACAAAAACAAATAATACAACTTTTGGGGAATTACTAAAAAATAGTGAAATTGCTAATTTATACCAAGCTGTTTATAGTGATGAAGGAAAAAATAATATAGATAAAATAATATCTTATATAACAGAGGCAACAAAAAACACAGAAAATTATAATCAAACATTATATAAAACATCTAACCATAAATATTATAATTTAAAAACAGATATCTCTGATAAATATATGGAATTATATAATCAAGAAGAAATAACTGGTTCAAGTATAATTCCTGAGGAATATAAGGGCATGCAAAATAGATTTAATGGAATACAACAAATATATTTAAGTATGCTTAATATTGCAGAAACAGAAGATAGTAATTTATATAATGAAAATGTAAAACCATTAGAAATGGATTCCAATACAGCAAATGTAATTGATGAAGGTAAAAACTATGTTGCAGGTCCATTTAAAATTAGTAAAATAAATGATAGTTTTTATGATTTTGCATCAAAGATAACAGATAGTAATGGAAATATAATAACTACATATTCTATACTAGATAGTAGCAAAACAGTAACAACAAAAACAATAGAAGATTTAATAGGAGAAGAATTTTATATTCAATTTCCAAAATCAATTTCAGCTGGAAAAGTAAAAATAAGTTTTACTGCTAAATATGATACTACAACAGTTAAATATTGGACAAAAGGAGATGCTGTTTCTACAACACAACCAGTTGCGATAGTTGAAAAAACACCTGTTGAAATTGTAGGAGAAAAAGAAGTTGAAATACCTAAAGGAAAATTAATAGATTTTTCATTAAGAAAATTTATATCAGCTGTTGGTAGCAAAAATTATGATAGAGAACCTGTTGTTGATGCAAGTAAATTAATTCCAAATGGATCAAATACTACGGCTAGATATGTTCATTCAAAAGAGCCAGTAAGTGTAAAAGTTGGGGATATTGTTGAATATACTATTAGAGTGTATAACGAAGGAGAAGCTGATGGCTATATTGGTAAAATAGAAGATATACTACCAGAAGAATTAACATTTCCAACTCAAGATATGTCAATAACAGAAGAATTAAAAGAAGCAATAGAATATAATGCTGGATATGGATGGAAATTAAATACTACAACAGGAAATATAGAAACAGAAATACTATCAAAAAATACAGATTTAGATGCTATGCAAAAAGAAATATGTAAAGAACAAAATAGAGAAAATGCTTTAATAAAAGCATTTGATGGTAGTAAATTAGATTATATAGATGTAAAAGTAAAATGTTTAGTTAATGAAAAAGCAACACCAGAAGAAAAAATAACAAACATTGCTCAAATAAATAAGTATGAAAATGAAAATGGAGAAGAGGTAAATCCTGATAGAGAATCAACATCAAATAATTTTAAATTACCAGATGGAATGATTCAAAATCAATATGAAGGAAATGGAAATGATAATGGATATATAAAAGGACAAGAAGATGATGATGACTTTGAAAGATTAATTATTGAAAAACCTTTTGATTTATCTTTAAGAAAATATATTACAGAAATTGATGGGGCGAAGACAATGGGAAGAACTCCGGATATAGATGTAAGTAAATTAATTCCAAATGGTAAAGAAAGTACAGCAGAATATAATCATTCTAAAAAACCTTTAACTGTTGTAAAAGGAAGCATAATAACATATACAATCACAGTATATAATGAAGGTGATATAGATGGATATGTAAATGAAATTACAGATTATTTACCAGAAGAATTAGAATTTGTAGAAAATAGTGAAATAAATCAAAAATACAAATGGAAAGTATCAAAAGATGGAAGAACAGTTAAAACAAAATATTTACAATATACTGGTTCAGAAACTGAAAATCTTTTAAAAGCTTTTGATAAAACAACAAATACATTAAGCAGTAAATCAGTTGAAATACAATGTAAAGTAAAGGGCACAGCTGAATATGGTAAAATTTTAACTAATTTAGCCCAAATTACAGAAGATAGTGATTCACAGGGAAATGAAATAACAGATAGAGACTCAGTTCCAGATGGAAACTTTACACTTCCAAAAGATGAAGATTTACCAAAATATAAAGAAGATGAAGAAAACAAAAGTTATGTTCCAGGACAAGAAGATGATGATGATTATGAAAAAGTTAAAATAGTATATTTTGATTTAGCTTTGAGAAAAATTGTCAGTAAAGCAATTGTAATTGAAAATGGAAATAGCACAGTTACAGAAACAAACCATAAATTTGAAGATGACCCAGAAGAAATTGTTAAAGTTGATTTAGGAAGAAAAAATTTAAAAAATATTACTGTAAAATTTGAATATCAAATTAGAATAACAAATGAAGGAATGATAGCAGGCTATGCTAAAGAAGTAAAAGATTATATTCCTGAAGGACTAAAATTTAACAAAGAAGATAATCCTTTATGGACTGAAGTTTCAGAAGGAGTTATAACAACAGATCAACTTAAAGATGAGTTATTACAACCTGGAGAAAGTAGAGTTGTAACAGTAATACTAACTTGGAAAAATAATCAAGATAATTTAGGGTTAAAAGTAAACGTGGCAGAAATTAGTAAAGATTATAATGAATTTAATACACCTGATATAGATTCAACACCAGATAACAAAGTAGATGGTGAGGATGATATAGATGATGCACCTGTTATGCTATCAATTATATTGGGGCAAAATACAAAAACATATTTTGGAATTACAATTTTAATGTTAACAACTGCAGGAATTGGAATTGTTTTAATTAAGAAATTTGTATTATAAAAATTAATATAAAGTGGCGACCGGTGGTCGCCTTTTTATATAAAAATATTATAATTTAATGTTTACATTAAAAAAATGTTATGCTATAATTTTTGCTAGATAATGAGGTGAAAAATATGAGAAATCAAATCCTTAGTGTTGATGTATCTCAAGGTAATAAAAAGAAAAGTTCGAGTAATATAGAAATTAATAAAATAGTTAAATTTTTTGCTATAATTTTAATTATTTTTTCTATAACATGTATAAGTGTTTCAGGTTATGCATTTGTACAAAATAATAATATAAGTATAATTGGAGCTAGACCGGAGGTTAGTGTAGATAAACAAAATGATGATTTACTTGTTACAGCTAAGTCTAAAAAAGGAATTGATAGAATAACATATTCTTGGAATGATGATGGTGATATAAAAACTCTTACTGAAGATGGCAAAACTGAGGCTGAAGAATTAATTGAATTACCAGTTGGAAGTAATACTTTAAAATTAACGGTATATGATATAAACGGAAAATCTATGGGGTATGAGAAAAAATATGATGTGGAAGCAAAAGCACCTCAATTAAGTATTACTGGAAATAATGGAAAATTAAAAATTACAGCAAAAGATAATGAACAAATGGCATATGTTACATATAGATGGGATGATGGAGAAGAAACAAAAATTGAGGTAACAGAAGAATCATCAGCTCAAATAGAAAAAGAAATAGAAATACCAAGAGGACAACATACAATTACAGTAATAGCAGTTAATAAGAACAATTTAACAACAGAAAAATCACAAGAGGTAAAAGGTGTTATTAAACCAATTATTACTGTAGTGCAAGACTCAGAAAATTTAAAATATTTAATTATGAGTGTTTCAGATGAAGAAGCAGTTAAAATAATAAACTTTACTTTAAATGGAAAAGAATATCAAATAGATTTAAGCAATTATAAAGAAAAACAAATACAATATAAAATTGAGATGACAGAAGGAGAAAATAGCTTAACAGTAGAAGCTACAAACTTTGATGGGGCAAAAGGAACATTTGAAGGTACATGTACATATACACCATAAAAAATAACAAAGGAGAAATAAATGTTACAGGAAATTTATATAATAAACGATAACATACAAGATGCAAACCAAATACAAAGTTTATTTAAAGATGAAAGTTTTAAAATAAAAATAGTAAAAACTGAACAAATAGACATTGCTTTAAGAAACATTCCATCATTAATTATTGTTGATGAAGATCATCTTAAAAGAGATATAATAGAATTTTGTAAAACAATTAGAGCCAATGAAGATAATGGAATAACACCAATTATTGTATTATCTTCAAACACAGAAAAAAAACATAGAGTTTCAGTATTAGAAACAGCGGTTGAATATTATATAAAAAAGCCCATAGATGTTGATTATTTGTATTACACAGTAAAAAACATAATGAGATTAATGTATGTAAATAGAAGAGTAAGTCCTCTAACAGGGCTTCCTGGAAATGTTCAAATACTTGCAGAACTAAAAAAACGTGTTATGAACGAAGAAGAATTTGCGGTACTATATGCAGATTTAGATCATTTTAAAGAATATAACGACGTATATGGATTTTTAAAAGGTGATGAAATAATAAAATATACAGCAAAAACAATTGTTAGAAATGTACATAGCTTAAAAGGAAATCATTGCTTTGTGGGACATATAGGTGGCGATGATTTTGTTGCAATTGTATCAAAAACTGACTATGAACAAGTATGCCAAAATATACTTGCAGAGTTTGATAAAGACATTCATAACTTTTTTACAAAAGATGATTTAGAAAGAGGTTATTTAGAAGTAGAAAATAGAAAAGGAGTAATGGAACAATTTCCATTAACATCTTTATCAATAGGAGTTGTAGAAGCTGATAAAGGACGATTTAAAAATATATTAGAAATAGGCGAAGTAGGAGCACAAGTAAAGCATGTTGCAAAAACAATAATGGGAAGCAGCTATGCAATAGATAGAAGAAAAAAATAGTAATAAAATAAAAAATTTCTCATATAAATATATAAAAAATATTTAATATGGGAGATTTTTTTATGATTGTTTTACACAAAAAAAGAATAATTTTTATTGTTTCATGTTTTATTTTTTCTATATGTACTTTTTATTTATTCCAAAATAATAGTTTAAATAAGGAAATTCAGAGTGTTGAAACTGTTAGCTTACCAGTTTCAAATAAAGTAATTGTATTAGATGCACGGACATGGAACTCCGGATGAAGGAGCACAGAGCTCAAATGGAACAACAGAAGCCGAAATAAACTTAAAAATTGCATTCAAAGTTCAAAATTTATTAGAACAAAGTGGAGCAACAGTAATATTAACTCGTTCAGATGAAAGTGCAATTTATGATTTAGATAAAAAAACTTTAAGAGAAAAGAAAATTTCAGACATACATAATAGAGTAAAAATAGGAAATGAATCTTCAGCTGACATATTTGTTTCAATTCATTTAAATAAAATACCACAGGAACAATATTCTGGTTGGCAATGCTTCTTTAAAAAAGATGATGAAAATAGTATAAAACTTGCAAAAAGTTTACAAAGTAGCTTAAATGAAGCAATTCAAAAAGAAAATAATAGGGTTGCAATGAAATTAGAAAATGTATATATAATAAAAAAGGTAGAAATACCGATTTCCATAGTTGAATGTGGATTTTTATCAAACAAGGAAGAGGAAGCACAATTATTAACAGATGAATATCAAAACAAACTTGCTTGGGGAATATATTTAGGAATAATGGACTATTTTAATAATTAACTTTATTAAATTTTCATTACAAAAAATAAAAAAATATTTAAAAAATATCAAAGCGTTTTATATATTGTCGAAAAGAGTAGAAACAGATAGGCTTTTGCGTTTAAAAGTTCTTGACTAATTTCCAAAATATGGATATTGTAAGGAGGTTAGTTTAAATATAGGGGGATTTACAAATGAAAACTTTTTATGGAGGAACTTTTATTAATATGGAACAACTAAAAGAAGCAAATATATATACACCTATAAAATTAGAATATTATAAAGTAACAAATGAAGAAAATTACAAAGAAAATTATGGAATTGAAATTTTTAAAACCAAATATAAAGGAGATGAAATATTTACAGAAAATGCAGAAATTAATAATATCACATCAGATGAAAATACAATTGAAATGCTACTAGAAATATTAAAAAGAAATGAGGTAACACCAATATCAGCTGAGGAAGTAATACAAGATTTATTTCATTAATTAAAATAGTTTATAATCTCAAAATATATTTTTTCTTATACCTTGGTGTCGCAATCTTCAAATTTAAAAATGGTCTATTGACCATTTATTACGTAATTGTTTTGGTATAATATAGAAACTTCTATTTTATATAAATTTAATAAAAGGAAGATTGCTCCAAGTCGCACTCGCAGAAAATTCTGCTCGTTTGGTCGCTTACGCGGTATTTCGAAAAGAATATATTTTGAGATTTGTAAATGTTGAATTGTAATAAATTTTGATATTACTGTTGCAAATAAATCAATTATGGTCTAAAATATGTTAAGTTGAATTAAAATGTTAATTTCGAGAGGTGAAGAAATGGCTGATAAATTAATAATTGTTGAATCGCCTGCAAAGGCAAATACAATTAAAAAATTTTTAGGTGGTAGTACAAAAGTTGTAGCATCTATGGGACACATAAGGGATTTACCAAAATCTAAATTAGGTGTAGATGAGAAAACATTTGAACCACAATATATAAACATAAGGGGAAAAGGAGATTTAATAAAATCTTTAAAAAAAGCCGCAAAAGCTGCAAAAAAAGTATTTCTCGCAACTGACCCTGACCGTGAAGGAGAAGCTATAGCATGGCATTTAGCACATATTTTAGATATACCAGAGGATGCTCAAAATAGAGTTACTTTTAATGAAATAACAAAACCAGCAGTACAAAAAGCAATTAAAGAACCACGTACAATAGATAAAAATTTAGTAGATGCACAACAAGCAAGACGTGTTTTAGATAGAATAGTTGGTTATAAAATGAGTCCTGTATTATGGAAAAAAGTAAGAAGAGGACTATCAGCTGGTAGAGTTCAATCTGTTGCTGTTAAGTTAATTGTAGATAGAGAAAATGAAATAGAAAAGTTTATTCCAGAAGAATACTGGAATATTTATGCGAATTTATTGGACAAAGAGTCTAAGAAAAAATTCGTAGCAAAATTCTATGGAAAAAAAGGAAAAAAATTAGACTTGCATAAACAAGAAGAAGTAGATGAAATATTAAAAGCAATTGAAAATGCTAAATTTATTGTAGAAGAAGTAAAAAAGGGAGAAAGAAAACGTACTCCTGCACCACCTTTTACAACAAGTACAATGCAACAAGAAGCATCAAGAAAATTAGGATTTACATTAAAGAAAACAATGTCTGTTGCACAAGGTTTATATGAAGGTGTAAAAATTCCAGAAAGAGGAACAGTAGGTTTAATTACATACATGAGAACAGACTCTACAAGAATTTCTGAAGAAGCAAGAAAAGTAGCAAAGCAAGAAATTGTAAAACAATATGGAGAAGAGTACTACGAAAATAGATATTATAAAACAAAAGCAGATTCACAAGATGCTCATGAGGCAATAAGACCAACATATATAGATGTTAATCCAGAAGATATAAAAGAATCTTTAAATAAAGACCAATATAAATTATATAAATTAATTTATAATAGATTTTTAGCAAGTCAAATGGCACCTGCAGTATTTAATACAATATCAGCAACAATAGATGCTAATAATTATACTTTTAAAGCAAATGGACAATCTATTAGATTTAAAGGATTTATGGCTTTATATGTAGAAGGTGTTGATGTTGAAAGCAAAGAAGACAATTCAAATGTTCCAGATTTAAAAGAAAAACAAGAAGTAAAAAAAGAAAGCATAGAAGGAAAACAAAGCTTTACAGAGCCACCACCAAGATATACAGAAGCAAGCTTGGTAAAAGCCTTAGAAGAAAAAGGAATAGGTAGACCAAGTACATATTCACCAACAATTACAACAATTTTAGATAGAAGATATATAGAAAAAGAAAAGAAACAACTATATCCAACAGAATTAGGAAAAGCAGTAAACAAACTTCTTATAGAAAACTTTTCAGATGTTGTAAATGAGGAATTTACAATTAAAATAGAAAACGAATTTGATGAAATTGCTGAAGGAAAAGAAGAATGGAAAAAAATGATAGAAGAATTTTATGGTCCATTTATAAAAGAAGTAGAAGAAGTTGAGAAAAACTTAGAGCATGTTGAACTTGAAGAAGAAGTAACAGATATACCTTGTGAAAAATGTGGAAGAATGATGGTTGTAAAATATGGAAGATATGGCAAATTTTTAGCATGTCCTGGTTATCCAGAATGTAAAAATGCAAAACCATATGTAGTAACAATAGAAGAACCATGCCCAAAATGTGGAGGAAAAGTTCAAATAAGAAAAACAAAGAAAAGAAGAAATTACTATATATGCGAAAATAATCCAGCAAGTTGTGATTATATATCTTGGAACAAACCAAAAAAAGGAGAGGTATATAATCCAGAAGATGCAAAAGAAATAAAACAAGAAACAGAAAAAAAGAAAACAAGGAAAAAGAAATAATAAATTCATGAAAAAACTTGCAAATTTCAAATAAATAATGTATAAAAAACATATTGTAAAATAAAATTTACAATATGTTTATTTTTTTCAAAACATTTATTTCAAGGTGATTTTTATTCTAAAAAAATCCAAATGAAAACAAATCTAAGCGAAAGGAGGTAAAACAGAAATCTATAAAATATAAGGAGGAATTTAAATGATACAAGAAAAAAATAAAAAAACGTTATCTCCAAAGTTAGATGTAGTATTTCAAGCATTATTTGGAGAAGTAGGAAACGAAAGAATAACAAAAGCATTTTTACAAGAAATATTAAAAGAAAAAATAGACAAAATAGAATTGAATGTAAATCCAATATTAAGAAGAGAAACAATAGAAGATAAAATGGGAGTATTAGATGTAGTAGCAAAAATAAATAATAAAGAAAATGTAGATATAGAAATGCAAATGATAAGCAACGAAAAATTACCAGAAAGAATATTGTATTATTGGGCAAGGTTATTTTCAAAAGGAATAAAAAAAGGCGAAACCTACGAAAAATTAGAAAAAACAATAGCAATATTAATAACAAATGAAAAAATAGAAAAATTTGAAGAATTGAAATATCATACAGAATGGAAAATATATGAAACAGAAAATAAAAAGGAAATATTGACAGATAAGTTAGAGATACATATAATAGAGTTAGAAAAAATAGAAGAAAATAATCATGAATCTAACGATAAATTATTAGATTGGTTATATTTTTTAATAAATCCTGAATCAAGGAGGGTGAAGGAAAAAATGGAAGAAAACGAAGAATTAAAAGAAGCCAAGGAAAAGCTAGACAAAATAACAGAAGATGAAAGAATGCAACAATTAGCTTGGTGGAGAGAAAAAGCAATATATGAAGAGAATACAATGTTAAGCAGTTCATATAGAAAAGGTAAAAATGATGGAAAAACAGAAGATGCTAAAAAAATGAAAGAAAAAAATATTCCAATTGAAACTATAGTGGAGATAACAGGATTAACTAAAGAAGAGATAGAAAAGTTATAGAAATAATTTTTATGTCTTGTAAGATATAAAAAAATAATATATAATTTGTATAAAAAATGTAGGGGCACGGTGCTTCGTGCCCAAAAACAAAAGAAGGAGAAATGTGAAATGAACAAACATACTAAAACCATTGCAACTGTAAGAGAGAGAGAGAGAGCTACACTTTAGAGAACATGTAGGGGCAAACGCCTCTATTTGTTCACAAAAAAGTAATACTAAAACATTTGAAAAATTAAAATTGAACGTTGTAGTGGCGGACGCCTCTGTCCGCCTAGAAAAAAATCAAAATAAAAAGAATATTAAAATATTTGAAAAATCTAAATCAAATGCTGTAGGGGTCGGCGTCCTCGACGACCCGTTGGTAGAACAAAAACATATAAATAAAATAACGTCAAACATTCCAACATCCAACATCAAAAATCCAACGTCCAATGCCGCAATTACATTAATTGCCCTAATTATAACAATAATTGTATTATTAATTCTTGCAGGCGTAACATTATCAATGGTAATGGGAGAAAGCGGAATATTTAGCAAAGCAAATTCTACCAAAGAACAAACACAAAAATCAACAGCAGAAGAAGCAATAAAATTAGCAGTATTAGAAAACAGTGCAAAAGATGCAGCAGGAGAAACTGCATTAAATGAACCAGAACTAAAAGCGGAAATATCAAAAAAGTTAAAAGAATTAGGCTACACAGTAGCAGAAAATAATAATACGGTTACATACTATGGAGATAAAACAATAAATATAGAAGATTACTTTGAAAAAGATACAGAAAAAACAACAGGAATAACAGCAAAAGATGTACAAAAACATCCAGACTGGTATTATGGAAAAACAGTAACAAATTATACATCATCAAACGGCCAAAATGATTGGAAAATATTTTATTCAGATGGAAATAATATATTTTTAATAACAGGAGATTATACAGATTTATCTCAAATGGATAAATTGAATATAGAGAATGGAATGACACTAGTTGAAGGATCAAAAGATAGAGCATGTTGGAAAACTGAACCTGATTTTCAACAAATTTCAGAAGAAACGTTGAAAAAATTTGAATCAAAAGTTTATAACATAAACGAACATAAAGATAATACAAATGTAAAATGCACATCTACATTATTAAATACTGATAATTGGAAGAATTACCTAGATAAAGTAAATGGAACAGGGAGTGCAGAATATGTAATTGGTGGTCCAACTCTAGAAATGTGGATAAAGAGTTGGAATAATTTATATAGTGATATTGAAGGAACAATATATTATAATAAAGGGAAAAATAATGAGTATTATATTGAATTAAATTCAGCAGTTACAAATAGTACATTAGAATTAAAAGATAAAGTTGGAAAAGACAATATACTCTTCTTTCCAAATGGAAAAGAAGACACAAATAGATATTGGATTGCTTCGCCATATGCAAATAGCGTGACTCAAATGTTTAATATAGATAGTAATGATAAAATTATTGATATAAGATATTATGATTATATATGGGTATCTCTTCGCCCTGTTGCATCTTTGAAATCAGGAGTTACAGTAAATATAAAATAAAAAATAAACAGTATGGGCGGTCAATGACCGCCTTCATTTTATTGTATAAATTTTCTATTTCTAATATAATACACAGTAACTACTAGAACAACTCGAATGATTTTCAAATTATCATTACAAATCATTTTTAACATTTTTGTAATATTTCTGTAACAAAAATGCAATATAACATTGACTTTTTGGACTTTTTCGTATATTATATGTAAAGAAATTTACAAGATTCCATAAAGGGAGGAAATTCAATGGGAGAAGTTATAGTTATTACATCCGGAAAAGGTGGAGTAGGAAAAACAACAACAACAGCTAACTTAGGGTCAGCACTTGCATTAGAAGGAAAAAAAGTTGTTCTTGTAGATACAGATATAGGATTACGTAACTTAGATGTTGTTATGGGTCTAGAAAATAGAATTGTATACGATATTGTTGATGTTGTTGAAGGCAAATGTAAATTAAGACAAGCTCTTATAAAAGATAAGAGATTTAAAGAATTATTCTTACTTCCAGCTGCTCAAACAAGAGATAAAAGTGCGATAGATGAAGAACAAATGAAAGAACTTGTTGAAAAGCTAAAAGAGGAGTTTGACTATATTTTAATAGACTGTCCTGCAGGAATAGAACAAGGATTTAAAAATGCAATTGTTGGAGCTGATAGAGCAATAGTTGTTACAATGGCTGAAATATCAGCAATAAGAGATGCAGATAGAATAATTGGATTATTAGAATCTTCTCAAATAAAAAATCCTGAACTTGTTATAAATAGATTAAGACCAGAAATGGTTAGAAAAGGAAAAATGATGGATGTAGATGATATAGTAGACTTATTATCTATAGAATTAATTGGTGTAGTACCAGATGATGAATATATTATTACTCAAACAAATAAAGGTGAACCAGTTATATCTAATAAAAAAGCACCATCAGGAAAAGCATATATGGAAACAGCAAAAAGAATTTTAGGAGAAAAAATAGAAGTTTCTGTACCAGGTAGAGAAAAAGGCTTTCTAGCAGCAATAAAAAGAGTTTTTAGAGTAAAATAAGAAGCAAAAATACGGAGGGTAAATAATGTTCGAAAATGTAAGTAATTTTTTTAAGAAAGTTTTTAAAAAAGAAAATCAAAAAGAGAGTAATTCTGGTAAAGAAGCTAAGGAAAGACTTCATCTTGTATTAATGCAAGATAGAGCTAACGTTTCAGCAGACTTTCTAGAAATGATGAAACAAGAAATAATAGAAGTAATAAAAAAATATATAGATGTAGATGAAAATTCAATAGATGTTCGTTTAACAAATCAACCAAATGAAGACGGAAGCAATGGAGCTCCTGCTTTGTATGCTAATATTCCAATTATTAGTATAAAAGAAGATCAAAAAGTTGAAGAAAATAAAGAAGAAAAAGAGAAAACTAAAAAAGAAACTGAAGAAAAGGTAGAAAATAAAGAGCAAGAAGAAAATTCTGAAACTATTGAAGAAACTGAAAGTTCTGAACCTAAAGAGGGAAAACATTCATTAGAGAATGAAGAAGAAAAAGAACAAGAAGATAAAAGTGAAGAAGAATCTAAAGAATAAAATTGAGGTTTATAATGAGAAAAAGAATTTTTAAAAATATCGATTGGGGAATATTTATATGTGCTATCATTTTAACTTCTATAGGGATGATAGCATTATTTTCAGCCACACATGATAGTGGTTACGAAAGCTTACAAAAACAAGTAATTTGGTTTGTTGTATGTATACCAATTGTTTTTATTTTAATTTTAATAGATTATGAATTGCTTGCAAAAGCAGCTCCAGTGTTTTATCGGAATTAGTTTAATATTATTAATAGCGGTACTTTTTACAACTCCTGTAAATGGAGCAAGCAGTTGGTTTGACCTAAAAGTATTTACATTTCAACCTTCCGAATTTGCAAAAATATTTGTAATTTTAACTTTAGCATCATTAGTATACAAAATACAGGAAAGAGGGCAAAACGAAATAAATAAACCCTTAAAATTAATCGGATGCTTAGCAGTAGTTCTAGTTCCAGTTTTTTTAATTATATTACAACCAGACTATGGAACAGCAATGGCCTTTATAATTGCTACGGCACTTATGCTTTTTGTAGCAGGAATAGATAAAAAATATATAATTGCAATATGTGCTATTGTAGTAATTGCAGCACCTATAGCATATAACTTTGTATTACCAGAACATGCTAAATCAAGAATACATGTATATCTAAATCCAGAAACAGATGCAAGAGGAGCAGGTTATAATATAATTCAATCTAAACTTGCAATTGGTGCAGGGAAGTTATTTGGAATGGGAGTTTTAAAGGGAAACCAAACTCAATTAGGATTTCTATACCCAAAGACTACAGACTTTATTTTTTCAGTTATAAGTGAAGAAATGGGATTTGTAGTAGCAGGCAGTGTAATAATTATATATGTAATAATGATAACAAAAGCAATTTTTATAGCAAAAACGGCAAAAGATGATTTAGGAAGCTATATAGCAATTGGTATTGCAGGAATTTTTATATTCCATATGATAGAAAATATAGGAATGACAATGGGGCTTTTACCAATAACAGGTGTACCATTACCATTTGTTAGTTATGGAGGAAGCTCATTAGTTACAAATTATATTTTACTTGCAATATTAATGAATATAAGTGGTAGAAGACAAAGATCAATTTTTGCAGAATAAAATAGGAGATAATATGTATTTAAAACCATTAAAAATAGGAAATGTAGAATTAAAAAATAATTTAATATTAGCTCCAATGGCAGGGATAACAGACCTGCCATTTAGAATTTTGTGTAAAGAACAAGGAGCAGCACTTGCAACAACAGAAATGGTAAGTAGTAAGGCTCTTTTTCATAATGATGAAAAAACCACAAAGCTATTAAATACAACAAATGAACAAAAACCAATATCTGTTCAAATATTTGGTAGTGATATTGAAACAATGGTATATGGAGCAAAATATGTTGAAAAAATTGCAGATATAATAGATATAAATATGGGATGCCCAGCTCCAAAGGTTGTAAAAAATGGAGATGGAAGTAAACTTTTGTTGAATTTAGAATTAGCAGAAGAAATTGTTACAGAAGTAGTAAAAGCTGTAAATAAACCAGTAACAGTTAAATTCAGAAAAGGTTGGAATAATGAAAATATAGTAGCAGTAGAAGCAGCAAAAATATTTGAAAGGGCAGGAGTTGCTGCAATAACAATTCATGGTAGAACAAGAGCTGAATTTTATTCAGGAGTAGCAGATTTAGATATAATAAAAAATGTTAAAAAAGCGGTAAATATACCAGTTATAGGTAATGGAGATATAGTAGATGAAGAAAGTGCTAAAAAAATGTTTGAATACACAGGTGTAGATGGTATAGCAATAGGAAGAGCGACTTTCGGAAATCCTTGGATTTTTAGAGAAATAAAGCATTACTTGAAAACAGGTAGTAAACTAGAAAAGCCTAGTTTAGAGGAAAAACTAGAAACAATAAAAAGACATATAAATATGGAAATAGAAGAAAAAGGCGAGTATACCGGAATAAGAGAAATGAGAAAACAACTAAGTTGGTATGTAAAGGGGTTAGAAGATTCTAGTAAAATGAGAGAACAAATAAATAAAATTGAAACTAAAAATGAGATGGTACAAGCAATAACAGAATATTTTAATATTATAAAGAATACAAATAAAGAAGAATAGATTTATCTATTCTTCTTTATTTGTACAGGAGGTTTATATGAAAATTAATAAAAAGGTGTTTCTTGGTGTATGTTTAATACTTATTTTTATTTGTGTATTTATTTTTGCTAAAAATGTTTATAAAAAATCTAGTTTTGGAAATACTAATATTGGAAATTCTAAAGAGGAAGTTCTAAAAAATATTTTAAATATTAATTCGTATACGGCGAGGGTTGAAGTCTCTATAACAAGTAATAAGAATGAAAATAAATATATTTTGAATCAGGAATATACTGCTCCAAATATGGCAAAACAAACAGTAATAGAACCAAGTAATATTGAAGGTTTAACAATCTGTAATGATGGTAATAAATTAACTATTAATAATACGGAATTGAATTTAAGTAAAATATATGAAAATTATAATTATATAACAGATAATCATTTGTTTTTAAATACATTTATAGAAGATTATAAAAATTGTGATGAATCGAAAGTAGAAGAAAATGAAAACGAAATAATACTAAAAACATTTATAAAAAATAATAATAAATATATGGTAAATAAATCATTGTATATAGATAAACAAAGCAAAAATATATCCAAGATGAAAATTGAAGACCTGAACCAAAATGTTATAGTTTACATAGTATATAATGAGATAACCATAAATAGTAGTAAATAAAAGTAAACAAATTACTATTTTCTTTATCTTGAACTAATATTTAAAATAATTAAATATGCCAATAGTGGGAGTGAAGAAAATGATAATTAAAAGAGGAGATATGTTTTATGCTGATTTAAGTCCAGTTGTAGGTTCAGAACAAGGTGGAATACGACCAGTTTTGATAATACAAAATGACACAGGGAATAAATACAGCCCAACTGTAATTGCAGCAGCCATAACATCACAAAAAACAAAAAATAAACTTCCAACACATATAGAAATTGACTCAGCAAGTAGTCGGATTAAAATCAGATTCAATAATTTTAGCTGAACAAATACGAACAATAGATAAAAGTAGATTAAAAGAAAAAATAGGTCATATAGAAGATAATAGTGTTATGGGAAAAATAAATAATGCATTAGGAGTAAGTTTCGGTTTAGAAGAATAAAAAATAAGATAAAGACAATTTATAAAATATCATTTAATGTGTAGAGGCGACCATTGGCCGCCTCTTATCTGTATTATAGGAAATTTCTATTTTATACCTTTAATTTCTTAATTATTTTAATCTCATCAAATAAGGAATCGATTATTCCATTTCTATTTTCAAGTGCCTCTTTATATTCGCTTAAAACATCAGGATAATTATTAAAGTTTTCACCTTCTGAGAATAAAAGTTTCATTCCTTCTTCATAATATTTTTTCTTTTTTTCTGTTTTAGAATTATACATTTTATTTTCATAATCTTGAATTGTTTCTAATCTTTTTATTTCATCTTTTAAGAATTTAATATAGCCCATTAAACAGCTAATTTCGTATTCAGTATCTTCTATAACAACTTTAAATAGAGTTTTAACCACTTTTTTGTTTAAACGTCCAACTTTTGCACCATTTGCTGCATTATCTAAAGCTACTTCTTTTGTAGAAGGTTGAGCTTCTTTAATTAAAATTTTTAAAGTTTCAGAAATTTTAATATGAGTTTTATATTGCCTTTTACTAACAATTGCATCATATTCATCAGCAACTTTTATAATTTGGTCTTCTAACGGAATTTGATTTCCCTTTAAGCCTTCTGGATAACCAGTACCATCCAAACATTCATGATGATATTTTGGACCAAGTGCATAAGGTCTAAGTTCTAAATCATCCATACACATTTTATAGCCTAAAATTGTATGGGTCTTCATAATCTCATATTCTTCGTCTGTTAATCTGGCTGGTTTTTGCAAAATTGCAGGAGGAATAAAAATTTTACCAATATCATGAAGATAAGCACAAATGGTACAATAAGCAGTGAAACTTTTATTTAAATGCAAATACTCACAAAGCCTACAAACAATACTTGCCACATTTTCAGAATGCTTTCTTGTAAAAACATCTAATTTATCTAACATAGAAAGTTGGTATCTCATACTACTTGTTAAATTATAAGATTTCAAAGTTGATTTATCATAAAAATCAAATTCTCCATTTGCCATTTCCAATACCTCCATTATAAACTTATAAAATTATATATTTAAAAAAAATGCTTGTCAATAAAAATAAAACTTAATAAAATGTAAATTTTTGTCGAACGATTTTACTTGCTAAAACAAAAAATATATGATAAGAATATGTAAAATAAAATATAGGGAGCAAAACATATGTAAAGGTAGAAATCTAACTACCTAATACATGTGTATTGCTCCTTTTTATTAGGAGGAAAAATGTTATCAATTGTACAAAGCATGGGATTGCATGGATTAGAAGGCTATTTAATAAATGTTGAAGTGGACACATCTGCAGGACTTCCTAGTTTTGATATTGTAGGTTTGCCAGATGTTAGCGTAAAAGAAGCGAAAGAAAGAGTAAGAACTGCAATAAAAAATTCTGGGCTAAATTTTGAAAGCAGGAAAATAATTGTTAATTTATCTCCTGCAAATACAAGAAAAGAAGGATCACTATTTGATTTACCAATAGCTATAGGTATTTTAAAGTCCATGGAAAGTATAGAAAATAAAGATTTATCAGATTATGTTTTTATAGGAGAATTATCTTTAGATGGAAAATTAAATAAAGTAACAGGTGTACTTCCAATTTGTATAGAAGCAGCAAAATCAGGTGTTAAAAATGTTATTTTACCACGAGAAAATGCAAAAGAAGCGGCAGTTGTGAAAAATATAAATGTAATTCCAGCATACGACTTAATGCAGGTTGTAAATTTTTTAAATGGAAAAGTAAAAATAGAAAAACAGGAAATAGATATTAAAAAATTATTTGAAGTAAAAGATAAGTATTTGTTTGATTTTTCAGAAGTAAAAGGTCAAGAAAATATAAAAAGAGCCATAGAAGTTGCTGCAAGTGGAGGTCATAATTGTATGCTTATAGGCAGCCCGGGGTCTCGGAAAAACAATGATGGCAAGAAGAATTCCAACAATTCTTCCAAATTTAACTTTTGATGAAGCTCTAGAAATAACTAAAATACACAGTATTGCAGGGGTGTTACCAGCAAATATACCATTAATAACCTCAAGACCATTTAGAAGTCCACATCATACAATTTCATCTGTATCATTAGTTGGAGGAGGAAGAATACCTAAACCAGGAGAGGTAAGCTTAGCTCATTATGGAGTTTTATTTTTAGATGAGCTAACAGAATTTAATAAACATACTTTAGAGGTAATGAGAACACCCTTAGAAGATAAGAAAATATCAATTTCTAGGGTAAATGCAAGTTTAACATATCCTTGCAATTGTATGCTAGTGGTATCTTTAAATCCATGTCCATGTGGATATTATGGCTCTAAGGATAAAGAGTGTACATGTTCAGACACAGCAATAGCAAAATACATAGGAAAAATAAGTGGACCATTGTTAGATAGGATAGATATACAAGTAGAAGTTCCAAATGTAAAATATAGCAAGTTAGAAAACGAACAACCTAGTGAAAGCTCTGAAAAAATAAGAGAAAGAGTAAACAAGGCAAGGAAAATTCAATTGGAAAGATATAAAGAAAATGGTATTTTTTCAAATTCAGAATTAACACCAAAACTAATGAATAAGTATTGCAAATTAGATGAAAATGGAAAGAAAATAATGAAAAATGCGATAGAAAAATTAGGTTTAAGTGCAAGAGCACATGATAGAATATTAAAGGTTTCTAGAACTATTGCAGATTTGGATGAAAAGAAAAATATAGAAGCAAAGCATGTAGCAGAAGCTGTTCAGTATAGAAGTTTAGATAGAAAATATTGGAGATGAGTGAAAAATGAGGAAAATTACAATTGAAGATAAAGATTTTCCACAGACTTTAAAAGATATAGAAAATCCACCCATGCAGCTATATTGTGAGGGGAATATTAGTTTATTAAAGCAAAAATCAATATCAATAATTGGTTCAAGATGTTGCAGTGAATATGGAGTAAAAATGTGTGCAAAATTTTCAAGCGAACTAACAGAGGCTGGACTTGTAATTACAAGTGGAATGGCAAAAGGTATAGACACAGTAGCACATTCCAGTTGCCTGCAAAGTGGAGGAAAAACAATAGCGGTTTTAGGATGTGGCCTTAACAAAATATTTCCAAAAGAAAATACATATTTATATAAAGAAATAATATATAATGATGGACTTGTTATATCGGAATATGAACCAGAAACAGAGGCAGAGAGTAAATATTTTCCGCAAAGAAATAGAATAGTAAGTGGACTTTCAGTTCGGAACATTAGTTATAGAATCTGCTTATAGAAGCGGAACAAGTATTACAGCAGGACTTGCTATAAATCAAGGAAAGAAAGTATTCTGCTTACCACACTGTTTAGAAACTAAAACAGGTGTGGGAAATAATAGACTTATTCAACAAGGGGCAAAGTTAGTTGTTTCAACAGAAGATATTTTAGAAGAACTAAAAATAATACAAAATAATGAAGCAACAGAAGAAAATGAGAAAAACGTAGAAATTGCAGAAGAATACAAACCAATATATAATTGCTTAACATATGAACTAACACCAATAGATAGTATATGTAGCAATTTAAAATGTAAGATAAGTGAGTTAAATTATTTAATAACAATGATGGAAATGGAAAATTTAATAGAAGTAATGCCAGGAAATATGATAAAAAGGAAGTAAAAAAATGTATCAAAGACATATAGTAGGAGTTAAAGGAGAAAACATAGCAAGCAAATATTTAGAAGAATTAGGATATAAAATTATAGAAAGAAATTTTACATGTAAAACAGGAGAAATAGATATTGTAGCATTTGATTTAAAGAAAGAAGAATTGGTTTTTATAGAGGTAAAAACAAGAAGCAATTATTCATATGGTACACCTGCTGAAGCTGTAACAAATGTAAAACAAAAACATATTTATAAAGCAGCAAGATATTATATACACTTACATAATTTATATGAATTATATACAAGAATTGATGTAATAGAAATTTTATTAAAAAATAATAGCTACAAATTGAATCATTTGAAACAAGTTACATAGAATATCAAATAATGGTTGGACTAATTTGTTTACAAAAAAAAGGTTATATTGTATAATTCCATAAGAGGAGAGATTTATGAATTTATTTGAAGAAACAAAGTTTTTAATGAAGAAATATGGAATTACAGCTAATAAAAATTTAGGACAGAATTTTTTGATAGATGAAAGTGTTATTATAGATGCATGTGATTCTGCCAATATAAATAAAGAAGATTTAGTTATAGAAATTGGTCCAGGGTTAGGAACACTTACAAAATATATTTTAGAAAGAGCCGGAAAAGTTATATGTGTAGAATTAGATGAAAGAATGATAGACATTCTAAAAGAAAGATTTTTTTTGTATGAAAATTTTGAAATAATCAATGAAGATATTTTAAAAGTTGACCTACATAAATTAATTAAAGAAGAGAAAAATGAAAACATAAAAAATGTAAAAATAGTAGCCAATTTACCATACTATATTACTACTCCAATAATAATGAAGTTATTAGAAGAAAGATTAGATTTACAAAGTATAACAGTAATGGTACAAAAGGAAGTAGCAGAAAGGTTAATAGCTGTTCCAGGTGAAAAATTTACTGGAGCAATAACATATTCTGTTTATTATTATGCTGATTCTGAAAATGTTAGGGTTGTAGATAAAAGCTCATTTATTCCAGAGCCATCTGTTGAATCTGAAGTAATTAATTTAAAAATAAGAGAAAATCCACCAGTTAATGTAAATAATGAGGAATTATTTTTTAAATTAATAAAAATTGCATTTATGCAAAGAAGAAAAACTTTAGTAAATTCGTTAAGCAATAGTGGATTTATTGAAAAAAATAAAATAATTGAAATATTGAAACAATTAAATATAAACGAAAATATAAGAGCAGAAAAGCTATCAATACAAGATTTTGCAAATATTGCAAATAAAATTTAGGAGGAAAGTATGTTAAAAAGAGAAACAGATACAGAGAAAAATAAAAATTTAGAGGAATTAAACTCAAAATACAATTTAGAAGAACTATTTAATAATATAGTTTTAAAAGAAGAAGAAAAAAACTCAAAAAAAACTAAAAAAACTCTTTAAAAGAATTAATATTATATGTTATAATTATTTTGAGAGATTTTAGTTTTTTAGAGGAGAAAATATATGAATCAAATACTAGTAACTGAAAAGTTATATGTTACACCAGAATTAAGGAAAAAGAAAAAAGCATATAAAATTCAATTTATTATTTCAGCTATATTAGTGTTTATTTTGGTTGGTTATTATGCATATCAAGAATATGACAAATATAAAAATGAACAATTATCAAAAGAACTTCTTGCTAATGTAGATATAAATTCAACAGATGATACAGCTATGAAAAACGAGGGAGATGTATTAGTTGTTATATTAGATGATAATGAAGACGATTCATCTAATGAATCTGCTGCATTTAGTTCTGAAGTTCAAACTACAGCTTCAGGAACTACATATTCAACGATTGCTATAGTTAATATACCAAAAATTGGTGTTAATTACCCAGTATTATCTAAAGCATCAGATGAACTTTTGAAAATTGCACCAAATAAATTTTGGGGACCAGATCCAAATGAAGTGGGAAACTTCTGTATAGTTGCACACAATTATAGAAATTCAAAATTCTTTAGTAAGGTACCTACATTAGAAAATGGAGATATTGTAGAATTAACAGATTTAAAAGGTAGAACTTTAAAATATTCTGTATATGATAAATATACAGTAGATCCAGAAGATGTAGCTTGTACAAGTCAATTAACAGGAGGAAAAAAAGAAGTAACACTAATTACATGTACAAATGATAGTAAACAAAGAGTAATAGTAAAAGCAACCGAGGTGCTATAATGGAATATAATGTAGGAGATATAGTAAAAACAAAAAAGCCACATCCATGTGGAAATGACATATGGAAAATATTAGGAATAGGTGTAAAATTTAGAATGAAATGTACAAAATGTGGATATGTAATTGTATTAGACAGAACAAAAGCTTTAAAAAAAATTAGTAAAAAAATACAATAGAAAAGGATAAAGAATATGGGAATAAAGGATTTTTTTAGAAGAGAAAAAAAGGAAGCTCTACCAGATGCGAATGTTATGATTCAGAATGCTAAAATAGAAGAACAAAGAAAAATGATGGAATCACAACAAGATAGAATTGATAAAATTGTAAAAAATGTTCAACATGTTGAACAAGATGTAAGAGATACAAAATCTGAGATAAATAGAATTAAAGAAGAACAAAATAGATGTGTTAGTACTTATACCAGATATGATCCTTCAAAAATTTTTAAATTGCATTCAAATTTGAGAATTAGAAGATTAAATAAAAAAAGTGACTTTAATTATATAGTGTCTTTAGTATTAGGAGAAGATAAAACGAATGAAATTGTTATGGGACAGTTTAATAGTGGAAATATAAAGATTATTAAAGCAAAGTTTGAAGAAATATTAGAATTTCAAGAAGCTTTAAAATATGGAGAGATAGAAGAAGAAATTATCCAAGAGAGTTATAGAAAATTTGAGGAATATGCAAAAGAAAATGAAATTACAATAACTCCAGAGGCAGAAAAGATATTGACTAATTCAGAAAATGAACCGATAAACGTAACAAAAACGATGTTGTATGTTGGAAGCGACAATATGGTAGAAAAAAATAATGTTTTAGACAATGTAGATATAGTAAATGATTTTAATAATTTTTCTCCAGATGAACAAGCAGAATTAAAACCAACTAATTCTGTTATAAATGAAGTAGTAAACTTGAATAGAAAAGAAAATATAGAAAATTTAATAGAAGAAGGAGATAATATATTTAGTAACTTTTTTGAGCAGAATCCTACTGAAGAAGAAGTATTTAAAAAATTACATAGAGAATCAATAGAAACTGATATTTTTATAGATTCTATTGGATATTTTAGAAAAGGACAAAAAGATTTTGAAGGAACTGCTGAATATAAATATATACGATTATTTATTTTAGGTAGAACTGAAGAAGCAAAAGAATTTTATAGAAATAATAAATTGAATATTACAAATAAAAGATTAACTATTTCAAAAAGCGATAGTAGAGAAGATATAAGAAAAAAACTTAATATAAATAGAATGTTTTCTTGCAAACATAAAGAAAACTTAGAAAAATTAACAGAAGAAGAAAAAGTAATATATGATACATTTTTAGATTCTGTAAATCCAAATAAAGATTATGAAATGATTAATGAAGCTAGAAAGAAAGAAGATATATATCTAGCAGGCATTTTAGATAGGGTAAAAACAGAAACAATAAAGAGTAATACCAAAAATATAAAAAGATATAATGAACTAATGGAAAGACAAGGATTTGAGGACAGAATTAATTATGATATATCTGATAAAAACGATGATCAAAGATAGAAATAGAGAACATTATAAAATGCTCTCTATTTCTTTCCAAACATTTTCTGAATATATTTTTCTTTCAGAGGAGAAAGGCATACAAATTGCATCTCCAATTGGATTTAGTTCATTTTGTATTTCATTGCAAGCTCCATCAACTTTGGTTACTGCGATTTTATCAGCCTTATTTGTTAAAATAATGAAAGGTAATTTTGCACTTATAACATAATTGTACATTAATTTATCATTATCAGTTGGTTTATGGCGAATGTCAACTAAGAAAATTATTAAAGCTATCAAGAAATTTTTTCTAGGTATCTTTAATTTTATTGATAGAGTTATTGTTACTCCAGTTACTAAGTTTGGATTATTCTTAGGTGAAAAAACTGATAAGAATGCTGGTAAATTTGAGAAGTGGTTAAATAAGAAGAATACTTTGGTGTTTATTTCACTTTTTATGGCATTACTTTTATTCTTTTATGTTGATAATCAAGCAAGTACTGTAATTGATAGTGCTGCTGAAGTGCTTCATAATCAAACGGTTGAGGCTACTTATAATAAAGAAGCTTATGTTGTTGAGGGTATTCCTGAGACTGCTGATGTTACTTTGATTGGTAGAACTGTTGACTTATATCTTGCTAAACAATTATCTACTGGTAAAGTTAGTGTTGATTTATCTAATTTGAAGGAAGGTACGCATAAGGTCGATTTGAGTTATGAGAGTTCTATTAATTCTGTTACTTATAAGTTAGATCCTTCTTCAATTACGGTTAATGTTTATCCTAAGGTATCACAAACTAAGACAGTTACTATTGATGTTATTAATAAGGATAAATTAGATAGTAAACTTTCTGTTCAATCTGTTACTTTAGATAAAGAAGAAGTTATTATTAAGGGTACTGATGATGAGAAATCTAGTCATAATATAAATAAAGTGGCTACGGTTAAAGCACTTGTTGATGTTGGTAGTATTGTTGATCCTAAAGCTGGTGTTAATACTGTTGATAAAGTTAAATTAGTAGCATATGATAAGTATGGTAATGTTGTTGATGTTGAAATTGTTCCTGAGACTGTTACCGCTACTGTTAATATTGAGTCTTATAGTGGCACTGCTAAACTTAAGGTTATTCCTAAAAATATAGATAAGATATCATTTGGTAAAGCTATTAGTTCTATTACTACTTCGGTAAATGAGATTAGTATTTATGGTGACCAAGAAACAGTAAATAAATATAGTGAAAGTTATATTCCTATTGAAGTAGATGTAGCAGGTCTTACTGATAATAAGACTTATACTGTTGTAGTTCCTAAACCAGAAGGTATTAGAGAAGTATCTGAAAAGACTATTACGGTTAAGATTAGTATTGGTAAAGAAGAATCTAAAGAAGTAGATGATATTAAAATAGATGCTATTAATCTTGGACCTAATTTGAAGGCTGGTGCTATTGGAGAAAATTCTTCTAAGACAACGGTAGTGGTTAAAGGTACAAAAGAAGTTCTTGATGCTATTGATAGTACTACTATTAAAGCAACAGTTGATTTATCTGGACTTGGTGAGGGTGAACATACTGTTAATGTTAAAGTAAGTGGTGAAGAGGTTAAAGCTAATTACTTTGCTAAGACTACAAAGATTAAAGTTAGAATTACTAAAAGTTAATGGTGCATTTTGACTAGTTTTGTCGAATATAATGAAATTATTTTGGTTATGTGTTATTCTTTTAATAGAGGAGAGGATAATGATGCTAGGTTATATATTAGTTGAAGATATTTTTGATGAAATGAGTCAGAATATTAGTTATATTAAACTTAATTGTTACTTAAAAGAAGGAAGAAAAAGTTAATTTCTTCTTTCTTTTCTTATTATTTTGTTGTATAATTTTTATATGAGGTAGGTGTTAAATATGGGAAGAAAGAAAAAGATAGAGAGTACAGAAAATAAAACTATTAAATTAGAAGATAATAAAAAGAAGAACTATAATGTATCAGAAGGCTTCTATTACATATTAGGGTTAGTACTTGCTTTAGTACTTATTTTTGCTACTGATGAACTTCTTAGTACTGTTAATTATTTATTTGTTGTAATTTTTTCTATAATAGCGGTTATTAGAGTTATTAACTTTGTTATGGATAAGGAATATTTAAAGAAAGATTATTCTGGTATAGTTATGGGTATTATGTGTTTATGGCTTGCTTTATTTACTTTTAAGTATGGTCAATTCTTATTCTTAGAATTACTTCCAGTACTTGTTTCTTTATTATTATTCTTTATGGGTATTAGTAGTCTTATTAAGTATTTTGATAGAAGGGTTACTGCTAATATGATTGTTAGTATTATATCTATTATACTTGGTATTATTCTTATCTTTGTATCTAAAAATGTTATGTATATATTCTTTAAGATAATTGGAGTATATATATTTGTTATGGTTATTCTTGATTTTATTAATTATAAAAAGATTAAAGATAGTAATAGTATTATTAGTGAGTAAAGGCTTAGATTTATTTCTAAGTTTTTTTAATCCTTACAAACCTGTAGTTTTGTAAGGTATGACTGAACCTTATTGTTTCAGTCATAAAGTATTTTGTTATGTTGTGGTTAGAAAGTTTACACCCCAAATATGATATCTTATGGTTATTCCTATATAGACTTGTAGGCTATGTAGGACAGAAAAAGACCTAGGCTTTTTCTGAAAGGTAATATTTTTGATAAAATTGATAAAAAATATGTTCAAATGTTTGATTTTATGATATAATTAATAACTGTGAGAAAAAGAAGGTGTATTTTATGAAAATTAGAAATGTTGCTATTATAGCACATGTAGACCATGGTAAAACTACTTTAACTGCAGCTATCACTAAAGTTCTGGCTGAGAGAGTTGCTGGTAACACAGCTACAGATTTCGAGAACATCGATAAAGCTCCAGAAGAGAGAGAGCGTGGTATTACTATTTCTACAGCACACGTTGAGTATGAGACTGAGCACAGACATTACGCTCACGTTGAC
>USJU01000001.1 GCA_900555085.1 uncultured Clostridium sp. | reverse complement strand
TTAGAATCCAATTATATTATTATAACATTCAATAGCATAATTATCAGTCATACCAGAAATATAATAAATTATAGCTTTTAAATAATCTTTCTTATTATTTATATCAAACAAAATTTTATTTTGTAAATTTGTATTCTCTCTATCTGTTAAATTCCAGTAACAATTTATCCATTTTATAAAAGGTGTTACAACTGAATTATAATTTTTTTTCATTTTATTTAAATTTTCTAATGTGTTTTCTTTATCATAAGCGGATTTTAATATTTCAAATATTTGAGTTAATACTAATTCAAAGTATTTTTCAGAAGCTAAAACCTTATCTGAATAATAGATATTTTTATAATTAAATGCTTTAATATTATCTAATAATTGTAAACTTTCATCTGAAAATATCAAACCATCATCTGGATTTGAATTTGTGCATAAATCGAAAATTAATTTATTAATAATAACAGAATTGTTTATAATTGCTTTCTTTTCAAATTTTAATATTTCATGTAACTCTTCCAAACTATCATCTAAAAGACCAAGTAAAATTGCATCCTCAATATCTCTACTTATATATGAAATTTTATCTGATATTTTTACCACACACCCCTCCCAAGTAAATGGAGAATATTGGTTAGGTGTTATGTAAGTTTGTAAGTCTATAAATTCTTCACGAGGTTTTAGAAATTTTTCATTTACTTCCCCGCAATGAGAAATAATACCATCTCTAACAGCATAGGTTAAATCTAAGTTTTTCTTAAAACCATTGTTATCTTCTAAAAGCTCGATTTTATCTACAACATCTAAACCATTTTTTTCATGCCAAAAAGTTTCACCAATTTCCTTTTGAGAAATATTTGAAAGAATTTTTTCACCTCTATGCCCAAAAGGACTATGCCCAATATCGTGTGCAGTTGCAATTGCTTTTGTAAGAGAAGTATTTAAGCCTAAAGCATTGGCAATGGTGTAGCTAATAGATTCAACATTATTAACATGATCAATTCTTGTACAAATATGGTCATTTGTAGGAGAAAAAAAACTTGAGTTTTATGTTTCATTCTACGGTAAGCATTTGTATAAATAACACGAGTATAATCTCTCTCAAAATCTGTACGTAAATCATTATCTCTTTTATATAAAGGTGTTTCACGCATAATAATTTTATTCCATAAAGGATTGTTTTCATTTGCAGAAACATTAATAAATTTCTTTTCCATATTAACCTCCCAAATATTATATGGAAAATTGTATATTAAATAAATTATTTAGTCAATGGATTTATAAATAAGAAAAATAATAATACATTTTTTTATTTTTTATGTTATAATTTTTCTGGTGATAAAATGAGTCGAAAGAAAAAGAATAAAAAAATAAATAAAATTATAGGTATTCTAGTTGCTGTAATTGCTGTAGTTAGTGCAATTTATTTAGGCAAAGATTATGTGAGTTATGATGAATATATTGCAAATGTAGAAACAAATACAAAACAAGCAACAGAAAAATTAGCAAAGAATTTTAAACCTAAAGAAGAAACTAGTATACCAGAAGCAGATGGAAAACTAAAAGTTTATTTTATAGATGTAGGTCAAGCTGATTGTATATTATTAGTAAACAATAAAAGTTCAATGCTTATAGATGCAGGAAATAACGAAGATGGCGAATTGGTTGTTAACTATATAAAATCTCTAGGAATTAGTAAATTAGATTATGTTGTAGGTACTCACCCACATGAAGATCATATAGGCGGCTTAGATAATGTAATAAATAGTTTCGAAATTGGGGAAGTATATATGCCAGAGACAACTACAAATACCAAAACTTATGAAGATGTTTTAAATGCTATTGCCAATAAAAACTTACAAATTACTGTTCCAAAAATAGGTGATAAATTCAATGTTGGAACTGCAGAGGCAGAAGTGCTTTCGGTAAAAAATGATAATGTTAATTTAAATAATTGTTCAATTGTAATTAGAGTAGTTTTTGGAGAAAAAAGCTTTTTATTTACCGGAGATGCAGAAGAAGTTGTAGAAAGTAAGTTAAAAGTTAAAGAAACAACAGTATTAAAAGTGGGGCACCATGGTTCATCAACAAGTACATCACAAACTTTATTAAATAAAATAAAACCCAAATATGCAATTATATCTGTAGGAAAGAATAATGACTATGGACATCCAACAAAGCAAACCTTAAAAAGACTACAAGATGCAGGCTGTGAAATACATAGAACCGATGAAAAAGGAACAATATTAATTACAACTGATGGAAAAGATTTAAAAATTGAACATTTTGAAACAAAAACAAATGGAAATTAAAATAAAAGGCAGAAATATTTAAGATTTTTTTCTAAGACTTTGAAATTTATCTTGAATTAATTTCTGTCTTATTTGTTTTTCATTATCATCTTTTGAAATAACAGAAACTTCTGAAATTTTGCCATTTTCATAAGTTAAATTTAATTTAACAATATCGCTTTCAGAAATATCAAAATTAAATTTAGATAAAGGAATGTTTAAAAAGCTTTTATCTGAAAGCTCACAAACAGCAAAATCATTTTCAATTCTATCAACAGTTGCAGTTTCTATCATTTTTATATCCTTTCCGCCATTAGATAAAAAATTTTCTAAAGATTGTAAAAAATCACTTTGCATAACAGAACTAATTCTATCACTCAAAGAATTTGAAACAGAAGATGAAATTTCACGTAAATTCATAAAATCACCTCCTTTATTTAATTTAAAATAATTTATAATACAGAACTACAAATTTGTCAAATAAAGTTTTATTCAAAAACATCTTTTGTATTTTTTAAAATCTTTTTATAAATACTCAAATTATTATTAGAATCTACTGTTGCTAAAAAAATATTATTTATGTCATTGTATCCTTGAGAGGCAAGTTCCTTTTGTAGCCATATTTCATTATTTCCTGTTTGGAATAAATTTTCTCTTAATATTTTTCCATCTAAAACAACATCAACTAAAACTTTTTCGTTTGGCAAATCTAAGTTCAAGTCTTTAGGTGTAGCAGGTTTACTATTAGACTTAGGTAAAAAGCTTAACTTTCCGTTAGGTTCTATAAGTACAGTTTGTAATTCACTTAAATTAAAGTATCCTGCAGTTCTGCATAGCATTAAAAATTCTGTTAAATCTAATTTAGATTTTTTAAAATTATTTTTAAATAAATTTCCATTATCATATAAAACTAGAGAAGTACCAGTTATAACCCTACGAATTTTTAAAGATTTTGAATTAATAAAAGAAATAAGAACAGTAATTAAAGTATATACAATCATAGCAACTAGAGGTTGCATAAAATCACTTTCAAGAGCAGTAGACATTTCAGCTGCAATAGAGCCAATAGTTATTCCTATTATATAATCAAAAGTGCTTAATTGAGAGATTTCTTTATTTCCCATAATTTTAGCTAAAATAAAAAGAACAAATAAAGAACTTGAAGATAAAATAATAATTTTTAAAATATCCATAATTAGAATAATTCTCCTTTAAAATTAATTTAAGTTTAGTATACACAAAAATAAATATTATAATTCAATTAAATACAAAAAAGCGACTATATTAGTCGCTTTTTGTATTTAAAATTTATTCAACTGTAACTGACTTTGCAAGGTTTCGTGGTTTATCTACGTCTAAGCCCTTTTCTTTTGTAATATAATATGCAAGTAATTGAAGTGGAATTATAGATAAAACAGGAGAATATATAGAATCTATTTGTGGTATAGATATTACAAAGTCAAAATTTGTTTTATCTAAAGGTTGATTTGTTACAACAAAGCTCTTTGCTCCTCTTGTTATAACTTCTTGAATATTACTTACTGTTTTTTCTACTAAATTAGGGTCTGTTAAAATACTTACAACTGTAGTTCCGTTTTCTATTAATGCAATAGGACCATGCTTCAACTCTCCAGCTGCAAAGCTTTCAGAATGAATGTATGAAATTTCTTTTAATTTTAAAGAAGCTTCCATAGAAACAGGATAATCTATTCCTCTTCCAATGAAAAATACATCTTTTTCTTTATATATTTTTTGTGCAAATTCTTGTAAATCTTTTGAACTTTTCAAGACTTTTTCTGCTTTTTCTGGTAAAGATAATAATTCATTTTTTAATTCTTTTATTTTTTCACTTGATATGCTTTCTAATATTTCTGCAAAATATAATGCCATAATATTTAATAAAACAACTTGAGATGTATATGCTTTTGTAGATGCAACAGCAATTTCTGGACCTGCGTGTGTATATATAAAATAATCTGCTTCTCTTGTTATAGAACTTTCAATTACATTTGTTACTGCAATTGTTTTTGCATTTTTAGATTTTGCAAGTTTAAGAGCTGCAATAGTATCAGCTGTTTCTCCAGATTGACTTATATAAATACAAAGAGTTTTTTCATTAATTAAAGGATCTCTATATCTAAACTCTGAAGCAACATCTACACAAACTGGTACATTTAAAAAATGTTCAAAGTTTGCTTTAACAGCAAGACCAGCATGCATTGCAGTTCCACAAGCTACTATATAAATTTGATTTATAGTTCTTAAAAAATTTTTATCCAAGCTCAAACCATCAAATGTGATAGAGTTACCGTTTAAAGATGTTCCTATAGTTTCTCTAATAGCTTTTGGTTGTTCAAAAATTTCTTTTAACATATAATCTTCAAATTTACCTTTATCAGCACTATCTGCTGCAAGCTCTACACTTTCAGATTTTTTTGTTAATTTGTTTAAATCAAAATCATAAAATTCTATATTACCTTTTGTAATAACTGCATATTCTTTATCATTTAAAAAATAGAAATTATTTGTAAAAGATATTAATGCAGGGATGTCAGATGATATAAAAGTTTCATCTTTTTTTGTACCTATTACTAAAGGGCTATCTTTTCTTGTTACTATTAATGTATCTGGATTATTCTTGTTTATAACTTCTAAAGCATAGCTTCCTTTTAAATCTTTACAAGCTAAATTAACAGCTTTTAGAAAATTGTTTTCTTTTTCGTAATAATAATGAATTAAATTTGGAATAGTTTCCGTATCTGTATCAGAATAAAAAGTATAATTTTTACTCTCTAAAAAATCTCTTAATTCCTTATAATTCTCAATAATTCCATTGTGAACAACAGAAAAAGTTTTACTATTATCCATATGAGGATGAGCATTTTCTTTAGAAGGTTTTCCATGTGTTGCCCATCTTGTATGAGCAATTCCAAGGGTTCCATTTAAAGATTCAATTCCTTCTATATTTTCAAGGTTTGCAACTCTGCCTTTATCTTTTTTTATAATAATATTATTGCTTTCCATAACAGAAATACCAGCAGAATCATAACCTCTGTATTCTAATTTTTTTAGTCCATTAATTAAAATTGGACAAGCTTTTTTGTTACCATTGTAACCAACAATACCGCACATAAGCGTACCTCCTTAAATTTTTATTAAAAAAGCACACAAATAAAAGCTAAATAGTATTAAATTTGTTTTAGTATTGCTACTAGTTTTTGTTAATACTTAATGATCTTAGCCAAACCATAGAACCATCCGCCGAAAAATTCGATAAGTTCTAACCTCGTCAACAATAAAAAATTGTCCTGGCGCTTAATAAATTAAATAAACTAAACCTCCTTTTAAAATATTTTATTTGTATAATAGCTTTTTACATTATTATATTACAACTAATGTAAAAAATAAGCAAGTACAAGAGTAAAATTCTATATTAAAAGATTTTCAACATAAAAAATTACAAAAAATATCCATACTGCATCAAGTTCATCAGGAACATCATCAAATCCTGCACCAGGAATAATAACATTAGGTGCAATAGGTGGAGGATGTTATTTAGGGTATAGAAAAATAAGAGGAAAAATAAACTAAAGCAGGAATAAAATCCTGCTTATTTTTTAGTATAAAAATATATTTAAATAATTTATTATTAGTGCTATAATTGTAGAAAAATGAAAGGGAAAAAATCATGGAAAAAAGAATGAATAAAGAGGAATTAATAAAATTAATAGAGAGTTTAAAACTTGATAAAGATGAATACTGGATTTTATCAAGCGGAGCTTTAGTTATGAGAGGTATATATCCAGATGCAGGAGATTTGGACATTGCGGTAACAGAGAAAGGATTAGAAGAATTAAAAAATAATTATAATTTAAAGAAAAAAGCAAACGGATGGTACATAGTAAACGATAAAATTGAATGTGTTTTAGAAACAAAAGGAGATTGGAAGATAGAAAAATTCGGAAAATATAATCTTCAAAGTATAGAAAGATATTATGAATATTTAAAGAATAGTAGTAGGGAAAAAGATAAAGCTAGAATACCTTTAGTTGAGGAGTATATGAGAAATGGGAAGTAACTTTGCTCATAACCCGAAGGTCGTAAGTTAGAGTCTTACCCCCGCAACCAAAGAATATATCACTAGAACTGTAACGGTTTTAGTGATTTTTTATTGACTAAAAATTGGTTACAATAATGCTCAAAGATTGCATTGTTATGTCAAATTGGGTAAAAATTGGGTAAAATAAATACCTCAAATGCCATAAATATCAATAAAAATTCATTAAAATTTTATACTTACATTACAATGTTATAAATAAATATTTTAAATTTTAACATAATTTAATAATGTAAATTGCAATAAAATTTTTAAATTTATAGTAAAAAACTTTTGGGAAAGAGATATATAATCTCAAAGTTTTTTACCTTTTTACATCGTGAAAATTTGTAATTTGTGAAAATTAGAAAAAAGTTCAAATTAAGACCTTGTTGGTAATAATAAGTTTTCTAGTGCATAGCCAGCTTTTCTATTATGAGAAAGTAGTGGATGCACATAAAAGTCAAGTGTAGTACTTATTTGTGCATGACCTAGTCTCGCAGAAATTACTGCTATATCAATATTTTGTGCAACTAGTAAACTTGCATTTGTATGTCTTAATCCGTGAAAATTAATTACAGGTAATCCTATTTGACCAACATATTTAACAAACCATTTGCTAATTGTAGAAGGGTGCATTGGTTTGCCATCCGCCTGTACAAATAACCTATCAGAATTAGTCCATAATTCGCCGTAAATCGATTTTTGTTCTTCATACCATAACTTATATTCCTCAAGTAAAGAAATGATAAATTCAGGTATTGCAATTTCTCTAATGGAACTTTCTGTTTTTGGAACTTTTGTGAAGACTCCCATATCTGCCAGGTACTGACTAGAACGATTAATACTGATAATACCTTTTTTTAAATCAACATCTTGCCATTCTAGTCCCATTAACTCGCCTAAACGAACACCAGTAAATACTGTAAGGATGATTGCAACTTTGTATTTAGTATCTTCGCTAGATAATAGTTCTAAATTTTCTAGTAATATTTTAGTTTGCTCATCATCATAAGATCTTCTTTTTGGTTTTCTAGCTTTAGGTGGTTGAACACGTTCAGCAGGATTCGCCACTATTAATTGCCAATAAACTGCTTTATGAAGCATTGCTCTTAATAATCTGTGATGCTCTAAAATTGTTTTACCAGATAAGGGCTTTTTTGTTTTTGAACCATTGTTACCTTTTTTCCTAACTAACTGAGTATCATTTTCAAGTAAGTCATAGAATTTCATAATGTCAGTTGGTTTGATTTTGTTAATATAAAAATGTCCAAAGTATGGTAAAAGTCTTGTTTCTAACATTCTACAATATCTTTTATATGTTGATGGAGCAAGTTCTTTTGAACCATAATCTCTTTTCCATATTTCAGTAAATTCAGAAAATTTAAGAGATTTACCATCAATTACTAAACCATTTTGTACTTCAGTAACAAATTTTGCTAGTTCAACTTCTGCATCTTTTTTAGTTCCGTGTACCGTTTTCCTATGTATCATAGGTTTTCCATTTAGGTCAAATCCTTCGGATAGTGTTAGTCTGTAACTGTTTTTTCCTCTTTTTTCTATGCTCCCAGCCATTACTTATTTCACCTCCTTTTAAGTATGCCTATGGGTGGGAGGAGTATTTATATATTAGTTAACAAAGATATTATACAACAATAGTTAACAAATTGCAATAGATTTCAAAAATAAACTTAAAAAATTTATAAATGTAATAAAATGTAAAAAAATGTCGAAAATTTGAAGGCTAAAATCCTTTGAAAATACTGGATTATTTACAGAAAATATGATATAATACGACAAAATTAGTAAAGTGAATAAAAAAATAGTATAATACTTGATTTATACGTATTAAAATGAGATTTTATGATGAATTATAAAAAGTTAAGGTGATAATATTGGGAAAAAGAATTGATGTAAGTGTAATAGTTAAAAGGAAATTGTCATGGATGAAAAGCGATGGAAATTGCTGTATGTGTAAGCAAAAAATAGGATATTATGAAGAAGAGGGATTTATTGGAGAATTTGCACATATTGAAGATCTCCAAAAAGCAACTAAAAGATATAATCCTAATAAATCTATAGATGAATTAAATGATGAATCTAATATTTTATTACTATGTCCAACTTGCCATACTAAAATAGATAAATATAGTGAAAAATACACAACTGAAATGTTACAGGAAATAAAAAAAGAATATGAGAATAATATTAAAATTGCCAGAGAATATGCAAATCCAGATTTATATAACAAATTCTCAAAAATTTGTAAAGATTTAAGTGAAAAATGTAATCATACAAGCATAATAGAAAAATATTATAGTATAAAAGTGGAAGAAAAAATAAATAAGAATACTTTAATCGAAATAAAAGATCAAATTAACATGTATATTAGATATATACCAATTTTTAAAGAATTTTTAGAAACATTGTCTCAAAGTGAAAGAACAGATTTAAGGCATAATATTATAAGTTTATATAGACTAGAGCAATGCAAAGATATCAGTAATGTACAAAAGTTTACCAATTTAATTAGAAGAGTTGTAGGAAATGATTTTTCTAATGTTTTCCCAGCAGGGATTATTATATGTAATTATTTTGAAGAATGTGATGTGTTTGAAGTATGATATTACCAAATAAAGATGTTCCTTTTGAAAAATCATTATTGAAATATAGTATTGATGTGCTAAATTCAATAAATGGAAAAATAAAAGTAGAAGATTTGTATAAAAATACTAATATAAAAACTAAAGATATGGATGCTATTTTAGCGTTCCTATATGCAATAAATAAAGTTGAAATAAATGATGAGTGGGTGATAAGGATTGATTAAAAAGATATATAGTCGAACATTAAAAACGTTTAAAACAATTGAGTTTAGCGAAGGATTTAATTTTCTTGTATCAGAGTCTGTTAACGGAAAAAGCAATAATGGAACTGGTAAAACTAGTTTAATTCAAATAATAAATTTTTGTTTTGGATCAAGTACGGAAAAAATATCTACATACGAAGACTTAAATAAAGAAGAATTTAGTGTTGACTTAGTAATTGAAAATAAGACTATTACTTTATCAAGGACCCCTCAAAATGTTACTAAAATCAAAATTATAGATAAAGAAAATCTATTAGGTGATGGTGTCTTAGAAGATGAACCTAAAACCATTGATTGGGTAAAAAATAAATTAAACAAATTAATATTTGGAATTGAAAATGAAGAGGTATCATTTAGAAATTTAATTTCACCATTTATGAAGAGAGGGGCGTTTGCATTTAATAATATATATAAAACACATGCTATGGAAACTAATATAGTAACTCAATTAAAAAACTCTTTTCTTATGAATATACCAATAGAACCTATCATAGAATTAAAAGCTCTAATTGAAGAAAGAGAGTCATTCTTAAAGTTAAAAGAAATAAAAGAGACTGATATTATATGGAAAAAAGAAAAACAAAATACATTAAAAAGTAAAATTAGAAACTTAGATAAAGAGATAAAAGAAAATGAAGAAAAGCTTAAAAAATTTGAACTGACATTAAACGAAAAAGAGAATATAAATGATATTCATAAAATAAATGCAGAATTATCAAATCTAATTAAAGAAAAATATATTTATCAAAACTACATAGAGTCTAATAAAAAGATTATAAACAATGAAAGTCTTTTAGGTATTGAACAAATAAGAGAGATCTTGGAAGAATCTAAATTTTTTGTTACAAATGGTGAAATGAAAACATTAGAAGAAATTCAGAAATATCATATTAAATTAAACAAAGATAGAAATGAAAGAGTAAAAAGTTTAATAGAAAGTGATCAAAATAAAGTAAAAGAAATAGAATCAAAAATTGATGATATAAATTTAAAGAAAATAAATATTTTAAAAGAATTTGATAAAAAAGGATATTTAGATGACTATTATAGTACAAATGAGATCATAACTAATTTAAAAATTGAGAAAAGTGATTTAGAAAAACAATTAGATGTATACATAGCATTAAATCAAATAGACACTAGTTGTAAAGAGAAAGTAAAATCAATAATAAAAAAGTTAGAAAAAAATGATAATTGTAATAATTTTAAGATTATAAATAATAAGTTTAAAGAATATATAAGAAAAATCTTTGATGAAGATGCTAAACTTATTATGGAATGTAAAAATACAGGAAATTATGCTACAAGAGGATATAATTATGATTGGGAAATACCTAGAAAATTAAGCAGTGGATATTTAAAAGGTTGTATTGCAGTATATGACTTAGTATTAGCAGACTTTAATAGTGATAGATTTCCAATATTTTTAATACATGATAGTGTAGTATTTGAATCGACAGATAAACAATATGTAGCGAAATTTCTAAATTTAACAAATGAAATCATAGGAAATAATAGATTTCAATATATATGCTGTGTTAATGATGATCAAATAGTTAAAAATGAATTAAATAAAGCTGTATTAAAAAAATATGAAGAAGCACAAAGAATTTCACAAGAAGACACTTTATTTGGAATTAATTTTGGTAATAGATAAATAGTAATGATTCAACATCATTACTATTTATCTAACCACTTATCAAATTCTTTATAAGTTTTCTCATTAGATCTAATGGCATCCATAAATTCTTTAGCTTCTTTTTTCCAATTTTCATAATCAATCTTATAAACTTCTATATCAGGATTACGCTTTACTAGCATTGCTTTTTTTGCATAAATCTTACGATATTTACCATAAACAATCTCATTTTCTTGTTTAATTCTTTGAGCAATTTGGTTTCCGATATCTCTACAAGTTTGTTTTCCTTTGTATAAATTATTACAGTAATTAATGCGTGCATTATCTATTATAAAGTATTTACCACAATTCTTACATTTTTTTATAAGATATTTATTATTAAGTACAAATTGAAACAATGTAACATATAAAATTCCATAAATATTGTCATTACTAGAACTATAATCTGGTTCAACATCATAATCTGGAGCAGAATTAAAGAATTTGATTAAATCTTTTTCTGTGGATCCTTTAATACCAGATATTGTTCTAAAAGAAAAGCCTTGTGGCATAGAAAAGTAGTTATTTATAAATCTATCTAGCTTTTTAGCATGAGAGTTATAATAAATATAAAATCTTATTTTAGAAGTAAAATCTTTAATTTCTTCAATATTATTAATGTTAAATATATAATCAACAAATTCTGATAATAGTTTTTGACCACGTTTTGAGTCATTTTTTATTTCTTCAAAATATTTTTCAAATAATTCTTTTACTTTATTAAAAGAATAAAGTTTATTTACTTCAAATTTATTTATATCATCTTCACCAGTATATATGATGTATGAAGTAAAAAACTTAGTAAACCACATAAAACAATCATCATAATTATCAAAATTACAATTTAAAAAGTTAATAAGTTCAGTACAAAGTGTCTGAGTGGTAGTTGTAGTATTAATAGTAAAATAACCTGTATTAATGTTTTTTAGATTATAATATTTTGGCTTAGATGATTTTGTTTTTGCATATAAAAATGCTTTATGTGTAAGTGTTTCGTTCTTTGAAACAAATATACTAATAGGTTCATCAATTTTTAATTTGTTCATAATTCCTCCGTTAACAGTTTATGAAATTTAATAAAGTTAACCTGCTATCAAAATAACCTAAAAAGTATTTACAAAGTTAACTATAATCAATATAATACATTTGTTAACAAAAGTCAATATTAAATTACAAAAAAGACAGGAGGTGATATTATGGAACTACAAAAAGTACAAAGGACAACATTAACAATGAAAGAGGCATCTGAGTATTTAGGAATATCATACTGGTTGATAAATCAATTAGTAAGAAGAAAACAAATACCATGTTCAAAAGTTGGTGGAAAATATTTATTTAGAGTACAAGCTTTAGATGAATATTTAACAAAAATGGAACAAGAATCGATAGATTAGATTCTAAAGAAAGTGAGGAAAGGAGGATATGACTAATTTACAATGGTTAAAACTATCTACGGATTTTTTTGATAATAACAAAATAAAATTGCTAGAAAGTGAAAGAGATGGAGATACACTAATTAGAGTATGGATACAACTTTTAACAATAGCAATGAAATGTAATTATCAAGGTAGATTATCAATAACAGAAGATAAGCCAATGACAGTTGAGGAATTTTCGAAGATTATGGGAAAGTCTAAGAAAAAAATCACAAAATGTTTGGAAAAGTTTGAAGAATTAAAAATGATTATTATAGAAGATAATTTTTATAAAATCAAAAACTGGTCTAAGTATCAAAGTGCTGATAAACTTGAAGAAATTAGACTACAAAATTGTTTAAGGCAACAAAAATATCGTGAAAAAATGAAAAGTGAAAAAGAAAAAAGTAACGTTACAGTAACGCAACGTAACACTAAAGAAGAGAAAAAGATTAGAAATAAAATAGAAAAAGAAGGAGATGAGAATAGAAGTGGATTTAAAGAATTCAAATTATAAAGTTATCACCAATGAAGGTGCAAAATGTGGATTTTGTAATAAAAATTTAAAGCCAATTGGATTCGATTATTTATATGTAAATTATGATAAAAGTATGATTGAATATGAAAGATGTAATTGTGAAAAAGCAATTCAATTTTGGAAAAAATTTGATTTTGAACAAGAAGAAAAACAGCGACAAGAAAAGTATAGAAAAATTATAAATAGTATTTATAAAGATAACTATATGAAAAAAAGATTACAAAAGTATAATTTTGAAAATCTTATTGATACATATGATGATACATCTATTATAAATCAACTAATAAAATTTACAGATTTATGTATTGAATCAGAGATGAAAAATGGACTGATTATTTATGGAAATATAGGCTATGAAAAAACATATTTAGCAGCTTGTATAGCTAATAAAATGATTGAACAAAACAAAATTGTATTAATGGAAAAAAGTAGCTCTATAATTGATAAAATTAAAGAATCGTTTAATAAAGATGGACTATCAGAAACGCAAATTATTAGACTATATTCTAATGTAGATATGTTAATTATTGATGATTTTGGTAGTGAAAATTTAAGCAAATGGGCTTTAGAAAAATTAAATAAAATTATTAGTAATAGATATGATAATGAATTACCAATTGTTATTACAACAAGATATAATAAAGAGCAATTAATTGAACAATTATCTACTGAAGATGATACAGAAATTTCAGAAGAAATTGTTGAAGTTCTGAATGAAATGTGTTATGGAATTTCAATTGCAGAAGAAATAAAAGCAAAAGAAAAAGTTAGCATAAGCGACCAAACTATTTGCTAACTCAATCTTAAAACCTAATAAAATTATAATATAAATTATAACAATTGTAAATAGGAAAAGTTTGAATTTTTTGTTCAGACTTTTTCTAAAATTTAAACAAAAATTATGAAAAAATGAATAAAAAAATTCCCTCGGAGAGCCAAAAATGGTTTTAGGGATTTTTCCCTAAACAGCAAAAATGGTGTCAAAACACCACGCTGGCGAATATTAGGTACTAAAAAATACTACCTATATTCGAGCAAAATAAATTTTGCTTGTTATTAATGCTTTGTAAACTAGCATTAATAGATTTTTATAGTAAGGAAGTGATGAAAAGTGTACAGAGATTCAGAGCAAGCTTTAGAGAGTATTTTTGTATCTTATAATAAAATTTTAAAGAGAATTAAATTGTTGGGTGTTACTACTAAATGTGGAAAAGAAATAACACATGGAGATTTAAGAAAAGCTGTAAATGTAATGTTAAAAAAGCATCCAACTTGCAGATGGAGAAGTGAGAAAGTAAAAAATAGAAAATATTTTATTTTAGATGAAGGATATGCATGGTTGTTACAAGTGTATTTTAATAAAGAAAAATCATTAATTGATGCTGATGTAGAATTTTTTGAAGATAGAATAAAACAATATGAAGAATTATTAAAAATAGAGCATGAAGAAAATTGGTGGAATGAAGATATGGATATAAAACAACTATGCAAATATTTTAATAGAGAAGAAATTACTATAAGAAAAGCCATTAAAAGAATGTGTGATAGTGAATTAGAAGAATACAAATTTTTAATAAATAATAAAATTGTAATTTCAAAAGAAGGTGTAAAATGGATTTGTAAAAATGTGTTTAAACAAAAATATCTAGAACTATTAGAAAAGAAGAAAATGAAATTGACAGAAAAGTATATAGAGGCAGGCTATATATATGATCATTTTTTTCATAGGAATTAATTGTAAATATTTAGAAGTACCTGTTGAGAAATTTGTCGTTTTGTGATATAAAATATAATAGAATTATTATAAATATTTGAGGTGCAAAAATGAAGGAAGAAGAATTAATAAAACTAGAAAAAAAATTATGGGAATCAGCAGATAAAATGAGAGGAGCTGTTCCTGTTTCGGATTATAAATTTATAATATTAGGATTAATATTTTTAAAATATATTTCTGATGCATTTGAAGAGAAATATCAAATCTTAGTAAAAGATGGTTATGGACTTGAAGAAGATAGAGACAGTTATGAGGCAGATAATGTATTTTATGTTCCAGCTAGAGCTAGATGGGAATATTTAAATGCTCATTCTAAGGATCCTCACATAGGACAAATTATTGATGATGCTTTGGAAGAAATAGAAAGAGAAAATCCATCTTTAAAAGGTGTTTTAGTTAAAGAATTTAATAGCCCCAATTATAGAAATGTAAATTTAGGGGAAATTATAGATTTATTTACTAATATAAAAATTGGAAGTAAAGAAGCACAAGATAAAGATATTTTAGGAAGAATATATGAATATTTCTTAGGACAATTTGCATCTAACGAGTTACAAAAAGGTGGAGAGTTCTATACACCAGCCTGCTTAGTTAGAACAATGGTTGAGATTCTTGAACCATATCAAGGTAGAATTTATGACCCTGCATGTGGCTCTGGGGGAATGTTTGTACAAAGTATAAAATTCATTCACAGACACAATGGTAATGCAAGAAATTTAACTATATATGGACAAGAAAAAAATCCAACAACATGGAAATTAGCGAAGATGAATCTAGCTATTAGAGGGATAAATAATGACGGATTGGGAAAGTTCGCAGACGATACATTTCATAATGATTTACACAAAGACTTAAAATCAGATTTTGTATTAGCAAATCCTCCATTCAATATTAGTGACTGGGGACAAGAAAAATTATTAGATGATCCTAGATGGAAATATGGAATACCACCAAAAGGAAATGCTAACTTTGCTTGGGTTGAACATATGGTATCAAAATTATCTATGAATGGTAAAGCAGCAATAATACTTGCAAATGGCTCTTTATCAGCAGGGGGACAAGAAGAGGTAATCAGAAAAAATTTAATAGAGGCAGATTTAGTAGATTGTATATTATCAATGCCATCTAATTTATTTTACACAGTTACAATACCTTGTAGTATATGGATTTTAAATAGAAACAAGAAACAAAAAGGAAAAACATTGTTTATAGATGCAAGAAATTTTGGAACAATGGTAACAAGAAAATTAAGAGAACTAAATGAAGACGATATATCTAAAATTGCAGATACATATCATAATTTCCAAAACAATCAAAATTATGAAGATGTAGCAGGATACTGTAAAGTATCTACAATAAAAGAAATAGAAGAAAACAATTATGTCCTTACACCAGGTAGATATGTAGGAACAGAAGAACAAGAAGACGATGGAATACCTTTTGAAGAAAAAATGAAAACAATAACAACTGAATTAAAAGCACAATTTGAAGAGTCTCATAAGTTGGAAGAAAAAATTAAGAAGAACTTGGAGGCTATTGGGTATGGAATATAAAAAATTAGAGGATATAATAGAATTTAATCCAACTGAAACATTAAAAAAAGGAACTGTATCTAAAAAAATTCCAATGGACAAATTGGGCGTGTTTTCAAAATATATAAATTCTTTTGATATAGAAAAATACAATGGAGGTATGAAATTTAGAAATGGAGATACCTTATTGGCAAGAATAACACCATGCTTGGAAAATGGAAAAACATCAAAAGTTACAATTTTAGATGAAGAAGAAGTTGGTTTTGGTTCTACAGAATATATTGTTATGAGAAGTAAAAAGAATATTTCAGATGAAGATTTTATTTTTTATCTTGCAATAAGTCCAAAATTTAGAGAAATTGCAATTAAATCTATGACTGGAACATCAGGAAGACAGAGAGTACAATTAGATGTTGTAAAAAATACTGAAATGTTAATACCAAGCTATGAAGAGCAGATTAAAATTGGTAAAGTTTTGTCTAGTATAGATAAAAGAATAGAGCTGAATAATCAGATAAATGATAATTTGTTTGAATTTGCTATTAACTATATAAATAATAAAAAAGAAGATGCAGAAGTACCATTAAGCAATTTTGCTAAAATTCAAGGAGGATATGCATTTAAAAGTAAAGATTTATTAGAAAATAAAACTAATAATAGAATTATTAAAATTAAAAATTTAAGAAATGAAATAAATGCAGATGTTCTTAACTCTCAGTTTGTAGAAGATGAAATTGCAAATAAAATTGATAATAAATTTCAATTAAACAAAGGCGATGTTGCAATTGCTATGACTGGAGCTGAATTGGGAAAAACTGGTTTTATATATGGGTTTGATAAATACTATCTAAACCAACGTGTTGGTGTTATTAGAGGAAGAAGTAAGGAAAAAGAATTGTATTTAAAGATATTAGCTCTTTCAGATGAATTTCAAACATTGTTAAATTCTAAAGGATATGGAAGTGCACAACCTAACATAAGTTCAAATGATATAGAAAATATTATAGTAAATGATATTACAGAAAATAATTTAAAAGATATATATGAAAAGTTAAATTCAGTTTATTATAAAATAATATTTAATTGCGAAGAAAATCTTACATTAGAACAATTAAGAGACACATTATTGCCAAAACTGATGAATGGAGAAATAGACCTAGACAGAATAGAAATTTAGTCAGACAAATGGTGATTTGTATAAGGAGATGATAATATGGGACAATTTATTGGAAACAATATTTTTGCAATAATAACTGCAATTATAGCTGTTATTGCACTGTGGCAAACTCATAGACAAATAACAATTAGTAATAAGCATCAATTATTTGATAAAAGAGTGGATAGATTTATTACTATAAATGGTTTAATCTCGCTTTTTAAGGAAAGCAAACATTTGATGGATAAAGAAGATTATGATCATTTTATAGATGTAACTGTTTTATTTCATAGCTTAACCAATAATATATATCTAAAGGATATTGGTACAATAATAGACAATGTTGAACAAGAGGATATTAGACAAAATTTTTTAATAAAATTAGAAGAGATTAAGAAATTATCAATTGAGATGAAATTTTTATTTAACGGAGATTGTATTAATTTAATCAAAGAGTTTGTATACGAATATCAAGAACTATTAAGATTAATGTATAAGGAGCAAATTATATTAAATAGGATTCTTGAAAAAAATAGTAAAAATTCGACAGAGTTTATTAAATTACAAAAAGAATTTGGTGAAAGAAAATTTAGAGAAGATTTATATACTGAATATGATAAAATAAAACAATTGTATGAGGCAATTATAGAAAAAAACATTATAAATAATATTGAAAATCAAATAAAATTGTAGGGGGCAAATTATGTTTGATGAAGAAACACTAGAAAATGTAACAATGGACATGTTAAAAGAATTAGAATATGAATGTATAAATGGATATGAAATGGAACGTACAGATTTCTCTAAAGTATTGTTAGAAGAAGAGCTTTTGGAAGCAATAGAAAGAATGAATAGAGGAATTGAATTGGAACAAATACAAGAAGTTATAAGAACAATTAGAAACTTAGACAATAACAATACTATATTAAACAATAAGCAATTTACTAAATATTTATTAGAAGGAATTTCTGTACCGATTCAAGAAGATGGAGAAACAAAATATAAAACTATTAAAATAATAGATTTTGAAAATATCCAAAATAATACATTCAAAGCAATTAACCAATATACAATCAGTGAGCATAGTGAAAAAAGACCAGACATAATTATATTTATAAATGGTATGCCTTTAGTTGTTGTTGAACTAAAATCAACAGTAAGAGAAGATGTTAAGTTAATAGATGGATATAATCAATTAAAAGGTTATCAAGAAGTACATATACCATCACTATTCTATTATAACCAGTTTATGATTGTAAGTGATGGAGTACAAGCAAGAGCAGGAACTATCACCAGTCCATGGAGTAGATTTTCGGAATGGAAAAAGGTTGAAGATACAGATGAAGTATTAGAGAATATGCCTACCCATAAAACTCTATTCAATGGAATGCTTAGAAAAGATAGATTATTAGATATTATAAGTAATTTTATATTATGGAGTGAAGATAGTAAAATTTTATCAGCATATCATCAATATTTTGGAGTTAAGAAAGCTATAGCCAGTACAGAAAATGCAATAGATAACAAAACGGGAAAAGCTGGATTACTTTGGCATACACAAGGAAGTGGAAAGAGCTTTTCAATGGTATTTTATGCTGGTAATATGATAAAAGTATTAAATAATCCAAGTATAGTGGTTGTAACAGATAGAAATGATTTAGATAATCAGTTATTTACAACATTCGCAAAATGCTCTGAATATTTAAAACAAGAACCAGTACAAATTGAAAATAGACAAGATTTAAACGAGAAATTAGAAGGCAGAAAATCTGGTGGAATATTCTTTACTACATTACAGAAATTTGAAGAAGAAACAGGAGTATTTAGCCAAAGAGACGATATTTTAGTTTTAGTAGATGAAGCACATAGAAGCCATTACGGATTAGATGCAACAATAAAATTTGATAAAGCTAAAATGGAAGCATATAAAAAATATGGAACAGCTAAGTATTTGCATGATGCTTTTCCAAATGCAACATATATTGGATTTACAGGAACACCTGTTGAAACAAAAGACAAGTCAACAACTAATGTGTTTGGAGATATAATAGATACATACGATATGACACAAGCAATTATGGATGGTGCAACAGTACCAATTATGTATGAATCAAGAATGGCTAGAGTTGGACTAAATCAAAAGATATTAGATGAGATAGATGATTATTACAATATGCTTGAAACAGAAGAAGGTATTGATGATTATAAAATAGCAGAATCTAAAAAAGCAATGGCTACAATGAAACAAATAATAGAAGATCCAGATAGACTAGAAATGATAGTTAAAGATATTATAAAGCATTATGAGGAAATAGAAACAAGTGTGGCTAATAAAGCAATGGTTGTAGCATATTCAAGACAATCTGCATTTACAATGTATAACAAATTCTTAGAACTTAGACCAGAATGGAAAAACAAAGTCAATATGATAATAACATCTAATAATAAAGATGACGAAGATATGCAAAAAGCAATAGGCTCTAAAAAAGATAAAAAGCAGCTAGAAGTGAATTTTAAAGATATGGATTCTGAATTCAAAATCGCAATAGTTGTAGATATGTGGTTAACAGGATTTGATGTACCAGGACTTGGAACTATGTATATAGACAAACCTATGAAAGCACATAACTTAATGCAGGCAATTGCAAGAGTTAATAGAGTTTATAAAGATAAAACTGGTGGACTAATTGTTGATTATATAGGACTAAAAAGATGGTTGCTGGATGCATTGAAAACATATACGAAGAGAGACCAAGGCAAAATTGTAGACAATAGTGAATTGGTAAAAGTTTTAAATGATAAAGTTGAATTAATCAGAGATTTATTTAAAGGATTCTATTATGGACATTTTGCTACAACAACAGATAGCGATAAGTATGAAATTATTATGGCAGGAGCGAACTTGATGCTCAAAACAGAAGAAATTAAAAAAGCATTTATGAAATATAGTTATGATGTTAAAAGCTTATATGCGTTATGCACAGGAGCATTATCACAGGAATTAAAAGATGAAATATTATTCTTTATAGCTGTAAGATCATTCATATCAAAACTAAGCGGAGAAAGAATAGACGTTAAAGAAATAAACGCAAATGTAGCGCAAATGTTAGAAAGAGCAATACAAGATGATGAAATGTTACAAATAGGAGAAGTACACAACAGTAATCAATTGGCATTATTAAGCAATGATATATTAAATAAGTTAGCAAAAATGCAAAAGAAAAATATTGCAGTTGAGGTACTGAATAGAGCTTTAAAAGAGTATGTTAATCAAATAGGAAGACAGAATGTTGTTATGATGGAAAAATTTTCAACAAAGTTCCAAAAGATTGCAGCGACATATAATGAAAGGACAAGCGTAGAAGACATACAAAAAATAATTGAAGAATTAATAAACTTAAAAAATGAAATTGAAGAAGAATTAAAAGCAGGAAATGAATTTAATTTATCAACTGAAGAAAAGGCATTCTTTGATGCATTAGGAGATGATCCAGAAGTTAAAGAATTAATGAAAGATGAAATCTTAGTTCAAATAGCAAAAGAACTTGTAGAAACGGTTAATAGTAATATGACAATAGATTGGGATATTAGAAAAGATGCAAGAGCCAAAATGAGAATTGAAATTAAGAAGCTTTTAATTAAATATAATTATCCACCCAACAAAAGCGAAAAGGCAGTTCAAACTGTTATAAGACAAGCTGAGTTAAAGTGTAAAGAAATGGTAAAATAAATAGAGGAGAGAAATTAAAAATGGATGATAATCAAATTGTTGCACAATTAGCAGCAAATTTAGCTGAAGCAACTGCTAGAAATGGCGCAAGTTTTATATCAAAGAAAATAAATGCTAGTAAAGCAAAAAGAAATGACAAAGAAACTATTGCTGAACTGGAAGAAATAATATCTGATTTATTAAATGATAAGGCTGAAATTCAACGAATTGCTCAAGCATATGAACAAGAATTAGTTTCACAAAAAATTACAGAAAATGATATAAAATATATTACAGATAATTTATTGCCTATATTTGGAGAATTTCTTCCGGATCAAGTTGAAATTGAAAAAATGAAAAAAATATTGTCTGTTGAGACACTTACAATTATGCAACTTATAGGATTTAACTATAAACAAGCTATAGGTGAACCATTAACTTTATTGGTGAGAAAAGCGATTGAATCTAAAGTACCAATAGATTCACAAACGAATGTTAATTATGTGTTAACTATGGCAAATCTAGCTAAGGATGAAGAGGCAACGAAGAGATATTGCCAATTAACAGGACAAAAGTCTAGTGAAGGAGAAAAGGAATAATTTAATTTGAAGGAGAAATTATATGATTTTAAAAGCAAATAAAGAATTAAAACAAAAGGATTTTAAAAATGAAAAAGAATTACAAAATTTTTTCGAAAACAACATTGAAACAATATTAGGATATAAATTTATAGATACAGAATTTGTAGTAGGCGATTTTAGAATTGATTCTTTAGCTTTTGATGAAGAATCTAAATCATTTAGAATAATTGAATATAAAAATGTTAAAAATCATTCTTTAGTTGACCAGGGTTATACATATTTAAAATTGATGCTAGAGAGAAAAGCAGATTTTGTTCTTCAATACAACATAAAAACTAAGTCATCGCTAACTACTCAAGATATAGATTGGAGCCAATCAAGAATTATATTTGTTGCACCAATTTATACAGCATATCAATTAAATGCTACAGACTTCAAAAATATACCAGTAGATTTAGTTAAACTAACCAGATATGAAGATGATATTACCGAAATTGATTTTATAAAAAAGACAAGCAATGTTAAAGTGCAAGATATTCAAATGGAATCTATACAAAACGATGTTAATAAAGAAATAATTGTATATACTGAGGAAGATCATTTATCTAAAGTTTCGGACAATATAAAAAGAGTATATGAAGAATTAAAAAATAGAATATTAGAATTAGACGATATAGATGTGGAAGCAAAGAAACTATACATAGCATTCAAAGGAATTAGAAATATCGCAGATATAGAATTTCATAAGAATAAATTAAAAATATACATTAATATGAAAAAAGATTCCCTAAATGATCCTCTAAAACTTACAAAAGACATTAGTGGAATTGGTCATTGGGGAAATGGAGATTATTGTATCATAATAGATAAGAAGGATGATATTGATAATGTAATTCCATTGATCAAGCAGTCTTTAAAAGTAAATAAAAAATAGACAAAAGAAAAGCAAAGTAAGTGAGTAATGATATATTACATAATTATTTTGCTTTTTTTTAATAAGGAGAATTTTATGGGAAATATTATATTATTTATAATTACATTAACTATTATAAGCTTAACACTATACTTCATTTATAAAAGTACAGAAAAGTCTAATAGTTTAGTAGAAAAGATTTCTTATATTGTATTAGCAATAGTAGATAGTGCAATATTAATTATTTATTATTTTGATAGATTTAATGTACCAACGGAATTAGGATGGAATATAAATGTTAATACACAAAACTGGCTTAATTTCATTGCAACTTATACTACAGGTATTATTAGCGCGGGAATAGCAGCTTTGGTTTCAGTATTTGTTACAATTTATCAAATAAAAAAGAATAATGAAGAAAATGATAAGAGAGATAAAGAAAATTTCAGAATACAAAATATGCCACTTTTAAAATATGATTGTGTACAAGGAAGAAATGCATCAGTTGAATTAACTCAATTGGATACCAATATTGAAGAAGATAAAGGAGTTATACAACAAATTACATTAAGTTTGAAAAATATTGGATTAAATTCTATAAGAAAATATTATATGAAAATAGAAAGCAATATATTGAAACGTAAATATATTTTTGAAATTGCTAAAGAAAGTGTTATTGAAAAAGGACAAGAGGTAATAATACCATTTGTCTTAAGGTTGAAAACAGAAGAAATATATAATTTTAAAATTACTTTATATTATCAAGATCTAGTATTCAATATATATGAACAAGATGCCATATTAGAGTACAAGTTATCTAGTGCTAATGACGGATTAAATTATTATAGTGATTATAAATTTATGGTTCAAGATGAAAAACAAATAGATGATTTTCCAAATATGGAAATAGAAAATATAGCATAATAAAATAGGAGGGAGTTTAATGAGCAAATATACAGATGATGATATAAGAAATAAAACTAAAATAACATGCCAGATTGCAGGAGATTATTTAGGAATATCAGCCAATGCAGTTTCCATTGGTATGAGAAATAATTTATTACCGATAGGTTTTGCAGTTCATAATGAAGAAAATGATAGGGGATTTTCAGAGAGTTGGTCATATTATATAGTTGCTGAAAGGTTGATTGCATATAAATATGGAAAAATATCTGAAGTTAGAGTTCAAAATATTGAAAACAATTTGGAAACTATTATAAAAGAATTTGAATCAATGAAAAATGAATTACTTTTTATATTAAGCGAAAACGCAGAACAAGAGAACTAGAACTATATGAGTATGCGCTTTCGCTAGGAAAGTATGAAAATAAAGAAAAGAAATTTGAAGGAAAGGAAGATGTTTATGGATAGTTTATCTATGAAATTTGAAAGAAAAAAACTTTATGATGAAATTTGGGATATTTCATTAACAGGTGTTTCTAAAAAATATGGACTGAATTACACGAAATTGGTACAAGCTTGCAAAGAAAATAATATTCCATATCCATCTTCAGCATATTGGACTAAGAAGAATATGGGCTTGGATTTTTCAACTGAAATTGTTGAATTGCCAGAAGCAAAAGAAAAAGAAATTGAAATTCCACTTAAAAATACTGGAGTATTGATTGATGAAAAAGTTAGCGATAAAGATAAATTTATTCAAGAATTTAATTCTCTAAACTTTCTAGAAGAAGATGAAAAAAAGAAGGTAGCTGAAGTTATTTATGATCTAAGTGTAGATAAATACAAGAGAAATCATAAAGTAATTATTGAATATAAAAATAAGAAAAAAGAAGAACGAAGAGAAGAAAGAAAAGCGAACTATTTTAATCCTTATTATAATATTCATGATTACGTAGAAAAGGGATATTTTTCTAATATATCAAAACTACAAAAAGATAGATGTATGAAGATATTAAGTGCGATTTACTTTGCAATAGAAGAACTAGGAGGAAAAGTAAACAACGATTTTTCACTACAAGTTCGTGAAGAACATATTACAATTGAAATAGAAGAATTACAAGATAAAGTAATGCATGAATTGACTAAAGAAGAGGCAAAAAAAATATTAGAATATGAGGAATCCCAAAAGAGAAATACATTTGGATATAAGCCTAATATAAAGAAGTATGATTATGTTTGGAATGGTAAATTAAAAATAACCTGTGGCAACAGAAAATACATAAGAGAAAATGATAAAATAAGATTGGAAGATAAACTAGGAGATATAATTATAAAATTATATGAACAATCTGAAGAAACGAAAAATGAAAGATTAGAAAGAGAAGAAATTGCGAGAAAACAAAGAGAAGAGGAAGAAAGAAAAGAAAAAATTAGAAATGCCAAAAAGAAAGAAGTAGAAAAAATTAAAGAGTTGATAAATTGTGCAGAAGATTATAAAATAGCATGTGAGATAAGAAATTATATTGATGCTGTTTCTAAAAAAGAAAACTTAACAGATGAAATAAAAGAATGGATTAATTGGGCTAATAAGAAAGCAAATTGGTTTGATCCTATTATTGATGAAGAAGATGAACTTCTTGGAAAAAGAAAACATACAGAATCTATGGATAATAAAAATAATAAATTAGATAAATATGGTTCATATTATTATTGGAACTAAAAACAATAATGTATGGAAATAAATTATCAGTATTCCAAAAAAGATATTATTTAAACAATCACTAAGAATATCTTTCTTTTTTGGAAATAATATGATATAATAATACTATAATAAAAAAGGAGAGTTTTTTATGTTAAGAGAAAAAATAAAATCATATAGAGAAAGTAAAAATATGACTCAAAATGAGATTGCAGATATATTGGGAGTGAAATCTGCAACCGTATCAAAATATGAATCAGGTACATTAGAGCCTAATATCGAATCATTAAAAAAGTTAGCTGAAATATTTGAAGTTTCTGTTGATGAATTATTGAATGATGAGCAAGATAGATTTGATATATCTAAAATTAATGTATTAAATATACTAAGAGAACAAAAAGAAATGAAATTAAAAGGTAATTTATATCATAATACACAAATTATATTTGCATATAATACAAACCACATTGAAGGTAGCAAATTAACAGAAGATCAAACGAGATATATATTTGAAACAAATACAATTTTATTTGAAGGAGAAACAATTGCAAGTGTTGATGATATATTAGAAATGGCTAATCATTTTAAGCTAGTGGATTACATGTTAGATAAAGCGGAAGAAAATTTGACAGAAGATATGATAAAAGAATTTCATAGATTATTAAAAGAAGGAACTGCAGATAGTAGAAAAGAATGGTTTAAAGTTGGTGATTATAAACAAGTTGTTAATGAAGCAGGAAGCACAAAAACTACATCGCCTAAATATGTTCAAAGGGATATGACAAAATTAATGGATTGGTACAACTCTTTATCCAAAATAACAATAAAAGAAATAATAGAATTTCATGCAAGATTCGAAAAGATACATCCATTTCAAGATGGAAATGGTAGAGTGGGTAGAATAATTATTTTTAAAGAGTGTTTAAAAAATAATATAATTCCTTTTATTATATTAGATAAGGATAAATTGTTCTATTATAGAGGATTAAAAGAATATCAAAATGGTGGAGAAAAAGGATATTTAATTGATACCTGTTTAAATGCACAGGATCAATATGCTGAAATAATGAAATATTATTTGAAAAGGTAAATATATAAGAAATGAAATATAGAATGAAAAAATAATATAAAAATATATTAGGAGGAAGAAAATTGGAACAAAACATATCAGAGTTGAAGGAACAAATATATTTCCCAAGAACTAAAGAATATTTTGAAGAAGTAGAACGCTCATTTTATAGCGAAAATTATAGGTCAGCAATTGTAATGTTGTATTCTGTTGTAATTGCAGATTTATTATTTAAATTAGAAGAATTAAAAGATTACTATTTAGATTCAGTTGCAGAAGAAATATTAAAAGAGATAGACCAAATTAGAGAAAGTAATCCTAAAAGTTCAGAATGGGAGAATAAATTGATTGATAGGATTAAAGATAAAACTAATATTATAGAACCATATGTTTTAGCCAATATAGAAGATTTAAAAAATGTAAGAAATTTTTCAGCGCATCCTTCTTTAAATCAAAACAATGAACTAATAAGACCATCGAGAGAAAAAACGCTAGGACTTATAAAAGAAATGCTAATAGGCATTTTTATAAGGCCACCTTTATTTATAAAGAAAATAACAAATAATTTATTAGATGATATATCAAGTAAAAAGGAAGATTTTTTAGAGGATAAAGAGAAATTTAAAAGATATATAGAAAAAAAGTATTTTGAGAGAATACCACAAAATATGATAATTAGTATTTTTAGAGATTTCTGGAAGATAACATTTAAATTAGATAATGAAGATTGCAATATCAATAGAAAAATTAATTTAGAATTTTTAATTTTGACAATGCGAGAATATAAATTGAAAATATTAGAAGATATCCAAAAAGAAAAAGATAAATATAATAATATAAGTGATAATGAAGAAATTGCAATATATTTAGTAGAATTTATGTATTATTTCCCAGAAGTATACAATTATTTAAAAGAAGATAATAAGATAGCAACTGAAGTAGTAGTTAATAAAAACAATGATTATAAAACAATTGCATACTATACATCAAAAAATATTGAAGAACATATTAGTACACTCAATACAATCAATTTTATAAATAAGCATACAAGAGAGTTATTAGAAAAAAAGATAAAAGATGAAGGAAAAGAAATACTTTTACTTGACAAATATATTGATTGCTTTGGAAATAGTGTATGTTTTGATGACGCAGATTTAAATTTTGATGTAATGATTAGACCTAATATAAGTAGAATGCAACAAAGGCAAATTGAAACTTTAATAGAAAAAATTAATAAAAATAATCAAATATATAATAGAGGTAGATCAGAATATGACAATAATGATATAATAAAAAAATCCAATATTAACTGGAAAAAGATAGACTTAAAAAAGTATAATAATTTTAAGTATGATGAAATGCTTTTGATAGAGGATGATTTACCATTCTAAAAATATAAGGAGTAATTATGAAGAAAATATCAGATGTAATAACAGAAGAACTATTTGTAAATGCATATAAAATATGTAAAAAATATTCGGAAAAAGAATTTATAACAGATATAAATTTAATGCTATTAAAGAATGCATTTCAATCAATAACAGAAAATAATATAAGAGCATACTATCAAAAATATATAAAGTCAGAAATCTTTTATGCTATTCCATATCTATTTTCAGCAGATACAGTTTCTATTCCTAAAAATGTTAATGGATTAAGAGAGTACAAATTTTTTACAATGATGTCTATGATTTTGTATAATGCAGTGGGGTTATTATTTGTAGATGTGTGTAATGATTTTTTAAATAAAGTTAAATTTGAGAATAGAAATGTTTTTCATTTTTCGCCAACTAGATTTATTAATAATGATGATGGATGAAAATCTCAAAACGAATATGCTAAACAATATACAAAGTTTACAGATAAAATGGAAGAAATAGTAGAAGAAGGAGATATAATTTTAAAAATAGACATAAGTAATTATTTTGATACCATGAAACATGAAAAATTAATAAATTTATTAAAAGAGTTAGGGTTGGAGTCAAAATTAGCTATCTATGATATTGATGAAAAAGCAAGAGATACCTTATTATTTTATTTTGAATCGCTTATGAATAGAAAACAGGGTATCCCTCAAGGAAAAGTAAATTGTGTATCAGATTTGTATGGATTATTATACTTGTTACCATTAGACTTTAATATTATTGATATTTGTGATAAATACGATTTAGAATATAAAGCGATGATTAGATATGTAGATGATACAATGATTATTTTTAGAAATAAAAATAATCTAACAAACAAAGAAATATTTAAAGAATTATCTAAGTTGGAACAAGAATTGTCTTTATTTTTGAATAATGAATTAATGTTAAGAATAAATGAAAAAAAGACAGAATATGCAATAATGCATAATAAAGATGTTAGAAAAGAATTTATAGAGAATAATACTAAGAAGGTTTCAAATGTAAATAATACAAATACAGATAATACAAAGAATGAGGAAATAGAAAAGAAAATAGATGAAATGCTAGAAATTGTTAAAAAATATAAATTTACAGATGAAGATACTTTTGAATTTAAAATTACAGATAAAGATAAGGAAAAATTAAAAATAGTTTTTGATGAAAGTGTAAAAAACTATTTAAAAAAGCCGGAAATAAAAATGAGAATAAGAGAGATACTAAGTCAATTAGATATAGAATTAACAGTGAGTCAAATGAATATTTTAATTGCATTATTTTTTATAAATGATAATAATACAAATCCTTATTTAGATATTTTAGTAGAATATATTCTAAATAATCTGGATTTAAAAGATAAAAGGCTATTACATATTATCTTATTAATGATCAGTCAAGGTATAGATTTTGATGATTATGGTGAATTTGATTTATATATTAATCAGAATAGAGAAGAATTGTTTAAAGACAATTATGGAAAATATATTTTAATATTAAAGAAAATTATAAAAAATGACACTTCTATTAATATATTAGGAAATGAAGGTATTTTTAATCAAATAAATTATGAGTTTAATAAGGATTCGAAATACTCAAGAAAAATACTTTGTGAAAATAATACTATGTATAATAAAATGATTGTAGAAATAGTAAAGCAAGAAAATATAAACGAATCTATAATTAATCAGCTAAAATGGTATGTTTATAATATAAGAAATGGAAATTTAGATTCAGCATTTAATCATTTTCATAATTTATTTCATGAAATCTGTAAAGAAAAATTTAAACTAAATGATCAAGATAGTGTTGAAAGGATAATAAATAAATTATATAAAAATAATATAATAGGAAATAAAGAGGAGATATTAATAAGAAAATTTTATGATAGAAGAAATTTTAATCCAGTTTCACATCCAAGTAAAAATGGAAAAGCATCAGTAAAAATTTCAAAAGAAATTTTAGAAGAATTTGAAGATGGTATTATTGAAATAATATTAAAAATATTAAAATAGGAGACGAGAGTTAACTCGTCTTTTTTGATATACAATAAGTAATATAATTTTAAAATCTGTTCTTATTTTATTTTTATACAATTAACAAGATAATCTACAGATCATTTTTATAAATTTGAAAAAAGTATATAAAAATCCAAAGTTTTTCAAAATTTTGAAAAAACTTTGGAAAACATATTTAATTAATTATCAAAACTACCACCAATCAACTGCACCCCATCACAAAAACCATTCCTATAATACTTCTCGTTCCAATAATCAAGATACATCATAAAATCATCATACAATTTATCAAGTTGCGACTGAACAAACTGTTTATTATCTTTAGAAACATTACGCAAAATCTTTTCACAAAACTTATCAAAATTCAAACTATACTTATAATCCTTATCAGAAAGTTGGCAAAGAAAAGTTTCCTCTCTAAATTCTAACCAATCGTTCAAAATATCATCATTAACTTCTCTTAAATTATTCATAATCTAAATCCTCCTAAAAATTAAAATTTTTCATTTTCTAAAAGTATCCACAAGAGCCAAAGTTCTAAGAACAAACGTACCATACCCATTGGGTAAAAATTGGGTAAAATAAATACCTCATGCCCTAAAAAAACACAAATGTTCTATAAATTAAAACTTTTGTAAATACTGAAATACCAACAAAAACTCTAATTTTCACAAAACCACAAAAACCGGTCAAACCTCGCTCATAACCCGAAGGCCATTCCTCAAAATAAATTTATTTTGTAAATATAAAATGATATGATATAATATAAAAAATAAAAAAAGGGGGAATTAATTATGCCAAATATACCCACATTCCAAAATACAATATTATGGAATTGAAACAGCAGGATTTTTAGATATAGATAGTGAATTAATATTGACATTTAGTAATGGTGATATATTACAATTTGATTTTAAATCTAACGTAGATATAAAAATGATAAATTCGTTAATATCAAAATACGTTTTATAATATAAATTTCTTATAAAACAAATATTTTGGAGGTGACTTAAAAATATTTATTATAGAAGATGAACTAAAAAAATTACCAGGAAAGCCTGGAGTATATATAATGCACGACAAAGAAGATAATGTTATATATGTTGGAAAAGCAATTTCTTTAAAAAATCGTGTAAGGTCATATTTTAGAAAAACAAATAAAACAGAAAGAATAAAAAAAATGGTCTCATTAATAGACCATTTCGAGTATATTGTTGTAGATAATGAAGCAGAGGCTTTAATTTTGGAATGTAATTTAATAAAAAAGTACAAGCCAAAGTTCAATGTACTTTTAAAAGATGACAAAACATATCCATATATAAAAATAGATGTTAAATCCGAATTTCCAAACGTATTTATAACACGTAGAATTGTAAACGATGGTTCAAAATATTTTGGCCCTTATGTAAGTGCTGGCGCAGCAAAAGAAATGGTAGATTTTATAAAACAAAAATATAAAATTCGTCAATGCAAAAATTTTAAATATAAAGATAGACCATGTTTGAATTACCATATAAAAAGATGTTCAGCACCGTGTATGGGATATATTTCAAGAGAAGATTATATGAAACAAATTAATGAAATAATAGACCTATTAGATGGAAAAACAGACAAAATATTAAAAGAACTAGATGCTCAAATGAAAGAAGCATCTGCAAAATTAGACTTTGAAAATGCAGCATATATACGAGATAAGAAACTTGCAATAGAAAGAGTAACCGAAAAACAAAAAGTTTCAAATATATCTGAAAACAATATAGATGTTATAGGTATTGCAAGAAATGAGCTTGAAATTTGTATTGAAATATTTTTTGTTAGAAACAGTAAAATGGTAGGAAGAGAGCATTATTTTTTCAAAGAGCTAAATGATATGGAAGATAGTGAAGTAATTTCCGGATTTATAAAACAATACTATATTGGAAGAGCTGAACTTCCTAATAAAATAATGATAGGAACAGAAATAGAAGATAAAGAATTATTGCAAGAAATGCTGGGAAAAGAAGCGGGAAGAAAAGTTGAAATAAAAGTTCCTCAAAAAGGAACAAAATTAAGATTTGTAGAAATGGCGGAAAACAATGCACAAGTAACACTAAAAAATAAAAACGAAGAAAAACAAAGTATATTATTAGAATTAAAAGAAACATTAGGGTTAGAAAAATTACCAAGAAAAATAGAAACATTTGATATATCAAACATTTCAGGAACAAACATTGTAGCAGGTATGTGTGTAATGCAAGATGGATATATTAAAAAGAATCTATCAAGAAGATTTAAAATAAAAACAGTATTTGGACAAGATGACCCAAAATGTATGGCAGAAGTTATAGAAAGAAGACTAAAACACTCAATAGGCGAAAATAAAAGTGGATTTGGAAGTCTGCCAGATGCAATATTTGTAGATGGAGGAATAACACAAATACGAGCAACAAGAGAAATAATAAATAAACTAGGACTAGAAGATCAAATAGCCTTATACGGAATGGTAAAAAACGATAAACATAGAACACGAGCACTTATAGACGAACAAAGAAATGAAATAAAACTATCAGAAAGACTAATGAATAAAATAACAGAATTTCAAGACTGTGTACACGAAACAGCAATAAATTACCATAGAAAACTAAGAGAAAGCCAGCTCACAAAATCTATTTTAGATGAAATAGACGGAATAGGAGAAGTAAAAAAGAAAAAGCTATTAAAAGAATTCGGCTCAATAGAAGAAATAAAAAAAGCAAGCATAGAAGAACTAACAAAAGTACCAGGAATAACAGAAAAATTAGCAAAAAAAATAAAAGAAAGGTTATAAAAATGAAAAAATTAATACACAGCTTCAAATATGCATTTGAAGGAATAATCACAGGATTAAAAAAAGAACAAAATATGAAAATACATTTTATAATAATGATACTTGTAATAATAGCAGGAATAATACTAAAAATAAGTAAAATAGAATGGATAATATGCATAATATTATTCGGAATAGTAATAGGAGCAGAAATGTTCAATACAGCAATAGAACAAACAGTAGATATAGCAATGCCAGAAAAAAATGAAAAAGCAAAAATAGCAAAAGATGTATCAGCAGGAGCAGTGCTAATAGTAGCAATATCAAGTGCAATAATAGGATTAATAATATTTATACCTAAATTGTAGGGGGTCGACGCCTCTGTCGACCCGCTCAAAGAATTTATTTAAAAAATGATATATTCAATGCACTTTCCAATGCTAATGTAATCATATTATTTAAACCAGTTTCACGTTCTTCAGCAGTTGCACTGGCTTTAGGTCCGTCAGTATCGACATTAATATCAACAACACTCATTAAGCAAGATGCTTTTTTACCAAGCATTTTAGCATTATAAAATAATGCAAAAGCTTCCATTTCAGAACCAATAGGTTTTAAATCACTAGGAATTCTATCTAAAACCTTATGAACGTCTGACATATATAAATCAAAACATTCAGTACAAGCAGTTGTACCTTTAACAACAGGAATATTTATATCTATAGAAGTTTTTTCAATAATATTATTAATTTCATCAGATGCCTTAACTAAATGGCAATCTTCATTATTTGCATTTAAAGCATAATTACTTTCAGAAAAAACTTGTTCAGATAAAATAATATCAAAAAGTTTTAAATCTGGAGAATAACCTCCGCAAGATCCAATTCTAATAATTGTATCAACATCATAAAACTTATAAAGTTCATAAGAATAAATTCCCATACTAGGCATACCCATACCAGATGCCATAACAGTAATTCTTTTGCCTTTATAAGAACCAGTAAAAGCATAAATATTTCTAACAGAACTAACAAGTTTATAATCATCTAAAAAATTTTCTGCAATATATTTAGCACGAAGAGGATCCCCCGGCATAATAACAATATTTGAAATATCTTCTTTTTTAGCTTCATTATGTGGTGTCATAAAAAATACCTCCTAAAACATTTTTTGTTATTATAACACAAAATGTAAAAAGTAAATATGTAAATTAAAAAATAGAGAATGAATTTTTTTCTCGGATTTTTACTTGCAATATAAAAAATGTAATGTTATAATTTTAAACATAGATTAAAAAAAAACCGAATTTTTCGGATTTGTTTTTTTAATCTATTTTTTATTTTATAAAATAATATATGAAGGAGAAAAATTATGAACACAAAATACATATTTATAACAGGTGGAGTAGTATCAGGACTAGGAAAAGGAATAACAGCGGCATCATTGGGAAGATTATTAAAAAATAGAGGGTATAAAGTAACAATACAAAAGCTAGATCCATACATAAATGTGGACCCAGGAACAATGAATCCATATGAACATGGAGAAGTTTTTGTAACAGATGATGGAGCTGAAACAGATTTAGATTTAGGGCATTATGAAAGATTTATAGATGAAAATTTAACAAAAAATTCAAGTGTAACAACTGGAAGAATATATTCAAACGTTATAGAAAAAGAAAGAAGAGGAGATTATTTAGGAAAAACAGTTCAAATAATTCCTCATATAACTAATGAAATAAAAGACCATATTTATAGTTTCGAAAACGAAGATATAGATATTGTAATTACCGAAATAGGAGGAACAGTTGGAGATATAGAAAGCTTACCATTTGTAGAAGCAATAAGACAAGTTGGAGTAGAAAAAAATCCTGAAGATGTTTTATATATACATGTAACATTATTACCATATATAAACGGTTCAAATGAACTAAAATCAAAACCAACACAACACTCTGTAAAAGAATTACAAAGTTTAGGAATAAAACCACAAATATTAGTATGTAGAAGTGAAATAAATATACCAGAAAATATGAAAGAAAAAATATCTCTATTTTGCAATGTACGAAAAAGCAGTGTAATACAAAATAGAACAGTAGATTGTTTATATGCAGTACCATTAATGCTTGAAGAAGAAGGTCTAGCAAGAGAAGTATGCAATTATTTAAGATTAGATAGATATGTTCCAGATAATAGAAAATGGGAACAAATGATAAACAATGTAAGAAATATAAAAGATAAAGAAGTAAAAGTAGCAATAGTAGGAAAATATGTAAAACTAGAAGATTCCTACATATCTGTAATAGAAAGCCTAACACATGCAGGTTATGAAAATAATGTAAAGGTAAAAATAGATTTAGTAGATTCAGAAACAATAAATGCTCAAAACGTAGAAGAAAAACTAAAAGGATATAATGCAATAGTTGTACCAGGAGGATTTGGAAATAGAGGAATAGAAGGAAAAATAGAAACAATAAAATATGTAAGAGAAAACAAAATTCCATTTTTAGGAATATGTTTAGGAATGCAAATGGCAGTAATAGAATATGCAAGAAATGTATTAGGAATAAAAGATGCCAATTCTGCTGAACTAGATGAGAAAACAAAAAATCCGGTAATACATATAATGGAAGACCAAAAAGACATAAAGAAAAAAGGTGGAACAATGAGACTTGGAAGTTATCCTTGTGTATTAAAAGAGGGAAGTTTAGCAAGAGAAATATATGGAACAGAAAAAATAGAAGAAAGACATAGACATAGATATGAATATAACAATAGTTATAAAGAACAATTAGAAAAAGCAGGACTAATATGTTCAGGAACATCACCAGATGGAAATTTAGTAGAAATAGTAGAAATGAAAAATCATCCATACTTTATAGCAGGACAATTCCATCCAGAATTAAAGTCAAGACCAAACAGACCAGCACCATTATTTGTAGGATTAATAAAAGCATGCATTAAATAAATATTGTTCTATATACTAGATAATAAACATATAATAAAAGTACAGGCAATCTGCTTGTACTTTTATTATTTTAGAAAATATAAAATGAGCCAAAATAATAAATTAATCTAAAATTTCATCGAAGCTCCCCATTCACGTCCTTCTAACAAAATTCAAAGAATTTTGAAGAATGCCGGAAAGGTCCCCACTTGCTTCGCGAAATTTGATCTTAATTATTATTTTGTCTTTATAATAATTACTATTAAATGTGAATTTATTGTGAAAAATGATAATATGTATTGACAATTTTATTAAATGGGTATAAATTATTAGCAGTCAAATAAGATGAGTGCTAATACAAAAAATAAGGAGGTAATTTATATGATAAAACCATTATCAAACAGAGTATTAATAAAAATGAAAGAAGGCGAAGAAACAACTAAAAGTGGAATTATTCTTTCAAGTGGATCTAAAGAAAAACCACAAGTAGCAGAGGTAATCGAAGTAGGTCCAGGATTAAAAGTAGAAGGAAAATATCAAGAAATGGATGTACATAAAGGAGATAACGTAATAGTAAGCAAATATGCTGGAACAGAAGTTAAATTCGAAGGAGAAAATTATATAATTGTTAGTGAAGATGATATACTAGCCATTGTTAAATAAACAAATAATAATGAATTTTTTATAAATTATTTTAGGAGGTATAAAAAAATGTCAAAAGAAATTATTTATGGAGAAAATGCAAGAAAAGCATTATTAGAAGGTGTTAATAAATTAGCAGATACAGTTAAAGTTACATTAGGACCAAAAGGAAGAAATGTAGTATTAGATAAAAATTATGGAGCACCATTAATAACAAACGATGGTGTTACAATAGCAAAAGAAATAGAACTAGATGATAGTTTTGAAAATATGGGAGCTCGTTTAGTTAAAGAAGTTTCTACAAAAACAAATGATGTTGCAGGAGATGGAACAACAACAGCAACAGTGCTAGCACAAGCAATGGTAAAAGAAGGAGTAAAAAATGTTGCTGCAGGTGGAGATCCAATGGCAATAAAAAGAGGTATAGATAAAGCCGTAGAAGAAGCAGTAAAAGGAATAAAAGAAATAAGCTCGCCAGTAAATGGAAAAGAAGATATAGCAAGAGTTGCAAGTATTTCAGCAAACAATAAAGAAATAGGAAACTTAATTGCAGATGCAATGGAAAAAGTTTCAAAAGATGGAGTAATTACAATAGAAGAATCAAAAACATCAGATACATATGTAGATGTAGTTGAAGGAATGCAATTTGATAAAGGGTACATCTCACCATATATGGTAACAGATACAGATAAAATGGAGGCAATTATAGATAATCCATACATATTATTAACAGATAAAAAAATAAGTAACATTCAAGAAATATTACCATTACTAGAAAGTCTAATGCAACAATCTGGAAAACTTGTGATAGTATGTGAAGATATAGAACAAGAAGCATTGTCTACAATAATATTGAACAAATTAAGAGGAGTTTTAAATGTTGTAGCAGTAAAAGCTCCAGGTTATGGAGATAGAAGAAAAGAAATGCTAGAAGATATGGCAATTTTAACAGGTGGAGAAGTTATATCTTCAGACCTTGGAATGGAACTAAAAGATGTTCAAATTGAACAATTAGGAAGAGCAAAACAAGTAAAAGTTCAAAAAGAAAACACAATAATAGTTGATGGAAGCGGAGATAAAGCAAAAATAGAAGAAAGAGTAAAACAATTAAAAAATCTAATAGAAGAAACAAAAAGTGAATTCGATAAAGAAAAATTACAAGAAAGACTTGCAAAAATAGCAGGTGGAGTTGCCGTAATTCAAGTTGGGGCAGCAACAGAAATAGAAATGAAAGACAAAAAACTAAGAATAGAAGATGCATTATCTGCAACAAAAGCAGCAGTTGAAGAAGGAATAGTTGCAGGTGGAGGAACAGCATATGTAAATGTAGTTCCAAAAGTAGAAAAATTAGCAAGTACATTAGAAGAAGACGAAAAACTAGGAGCAAAAATAGTATTAAATGCCTTAGAAGAACCAATAAAACAAATAGCAAGAAATGCAGGACTAGAGCCAGCAGTTATACTAGAAAAAGTTAAAAATTCAGAAGACGGAATAGGATTTGATGCAGCAACAGAAAAATATGTAGACATGAAAAAAGAAGGAATAGTAGACCCAACAAAAGTAACAAGAAGTGCAATACAAAATGCATCAAGTGTAGCATCAATGATATTAACAACAGAAAGTTTAGTAACAGAAAAGAAAGAACCAAAAGAATGCGGATGTGGAGGACATGAAGACGCACCAATGGGCGGAATGTATTAAAAATAAAACAAGGGAGCTAAAAGGCTCCCTTAAGTTTGTGTTTAAAAATTAGCAACATCCGTTGTTATTTCCACAGCAGCAAATTATTAATATGAATAATATTATTATCCAACAGCAGTCACCACCAAATCCGCAACCGCATCCGCATCCTCTATTTTCTGGCATAACATTTCCCCCCTTTCAATAAGTACATTTTTTTCATAAGACTAACATCCGCATCCATCGTTGCAACCACAGTTTCCTCTGTCGCAGCATCTGTTTCCGCATCCTCCACAGAAAAGAAGAAGGAATAAAATGATGAACCATAAAATGTTGTCATTTCCGCAGCAACAATTTCCCATAATAGCTACCTCCTTATATAAGAACCTAAGCTTTACTTCTTAGTATGGTATATAATATTCATTTTTTGAAATTGTGTTACAATTATATAGAAGTCTGCTCCATCTTGCAGTGTGAAGGATATTTTCTTTCTGCATGTTTTCGAAAGAAAAATGTTTCATACTCGTGGAGCCACATATATATAATTTTGTATTTAATTTAAATAATAAAAAAGTTGTAAAAAACTATACAAAAATAAAATTTTAATGATATAATTCATTTGAAAAATTCTAATATATAGTTGAAGGAGAAAAAATATGGGAAAAATAGTTTTATTAGATGAACTAACAATTAACCAAATTGCTGCAGGAGAAGTTATAGAAAGACCAGCTTCTGTAGTAAAAGAAATGGTTGAAAACTCAATAGATGCAGGAGCAAAAAATATTAATATAGAAATAAAAAATGGAGGAATTTCATACATAAGAATTACAGATGATGGAAAAGGAATTATGCCAGATGATATGGAAATAGCCTTTGAAAGACATGCAACCAGTAAAATAAGAGTAGCCGAAGATTTAAAAACAGTTAAATCTATGGGTTTCAGAGGAGAGGCACTAGCAAGTATTGCAGCTATTGCAAATGTTGAAATGATTTCAAGAACAGGAGATTTACAAACAGGAAATAAAATAGTTGTAGAAGCAGGGGATATTTTAGAAAAACAAGAAATAGCAGCACCGGTTGGAACAATGATTACTGTAACAAAATTATTCTTTAATACACCAGTAAGATATAAATTTTTAAAGAAAGACTTTACAGAAGCAGGTTATATAGAAGATGCAATAACAAGACTTGCATTAATACATCCAGAAATAGCTTTCAAACTAATATCTAGCGGTAAAGTTGTAATTCAAACAACAGGAAATGGAAATTTAAAAGATGTAATTTATAGCATATATGGAAAAGATGTTGCAACACAAGTTTTAGACGTAGATTATCAATATGAAGATTTACATATAAAAGGGGTAGTTGGAAAACCAGGAATTGCACGTTCAAATAGAAGTAACCAATTATTTTTTGTAAATGATAGATATATAAAAGATAAAACCTTATCAAGTGCAGTAGAAAAAAGTTTTAAAGGAATGTTACCAATAGGAAAATATCCATTTTTAGTTTTAAATATAGAAATGGATTCAAGCAAAGTAGATGTAAACGTTCATCCAGCAAAATTAGAAGTGAGATTTGTAGAAGAACAAAAAGTATTTAAAGCAATATATCATTCAATAAAAGATACTCTATTAAAAAATGATTTAGTAACAGATACAGAAAGAGATAAAAGCAATAATGCAGAAAATTTTAAAATACCATCAAACTCATTATTTAGAAATAATGCGAATATGGAACCAAAAGTAGAAGAAAAAATAGATGCAAATTCAACATTAAATAAATTAATAGAATTACAAAGAAAAATTATAAATGATTTAGAAGTACCAAAAACAGAAACAAAATCTCAAGAAAATACAAAAGCAGAAATGAACTTGAATGAAACAGAAGAACAAGAAACAAAGCCTGTAATAGAGGAAAAAGAAAAAATATTTGAAGATAAAGAAATAGAAAACATAATAAAAAATAAAGATATTATAAACGAAGCAATAGAACAAAAAATACAAGAAACAGAACCATTGAAAAATTTAGAATCAATAGAGCAAAATCAAGAGGCAAAAGAAATAGAAGAAACAGAATTAAATGAACAAGAAACAAATGAAAAAGAAAAAAATCCAGAAGAAAAAACAGTATTCGAAAAATTAGATGAATTACAAAAATTGAAAGAAAATATAAACAATGTTGACTTTAATGAAATGTATTTAAAAACATTTGGAAAATTACCAGAAACAGAAAAAGTAGAAGAAAAAAAGGAAGAAAATGCAATATCATATGAGGATATGAATTTAGCAGAAACAAAAAATATATCTGTATTTGAAGACAGCGAAGTATATAAAAGTAAGCCATTTTATAAATTTATAGGAATAGCCTTTAAAACATACATAATAATAGAAATGGATAAAGAAATGTACATAATAGATCAACATGCTGCACACGAAAGAATTATGTATGAAAAAGTAAAAAAGAATTTCTATAAAGAAACAGAAAAAGACTCACAACTTATGATTCTGCCAGACATAATAACATTAACACACAAAGAAATGAATATAGCAAAAGATAATTTAGAATTATTTGAAAAAGCAGGATTTATAATAGAAGAATTTGGAGAAAATACAATAAAAATTTCAGGAACACCAAGTATATTGCTAGACTTAGATACAAAAGAATTATTCTTAGAAACACTAGACGAAATAAATACAGTAGCAAGAACAGCAAAACAAGAAATAGAAGAAAGATTTATAGCAACTGTTGCCTGCAAAGCAGCTGTTAAAGCACATATGGCATTAACAAAAGAAGAAGTAGACAGCTTAATGGACAAATTATTAGAATTACCAAATCCATTTACATGTCCACACGGAAGACCAACAGCTATAAAAATGACAAAATACGACATTGAAAGAAAATTTGCTAGAAAGTAGGAAAATATGAAAATTATAATATTTTTAATAATTACAATATTGTATTTATGGAGGAAAGATTAAATGACAAAGAACAAAAACAGCGTTCAGGGCTTGATAGGTCTTGAACGCTTTACTCGTTTCGGAGTAAAATCCGACAAGGCTGAAATTGCATTTTTCAGCGTAGAGCCGACCAATATTTCCGTGCTGTCAGCAGCTAATATCGACGTCAAAATACATCATCTTATGATGTTATTGAGTACCATACCTGACC